>JBFJVB010000017.1:0-37228 GCA_041624435.1 Oceanococcus sp.
CCGGCGCAGCGCCAGCCCCCCCCGTAGGAGCGAGCGCACGCTCGCGAAACTGCCTCAACCGGCAACCCCGACGCCCATTCGCGACTGACATCGCTCCTACAACGGCGCCCTATCCGCCGGGCACCGAATTCATGGATGGAGCGGGTGATGGGAATCGAACCCACGTTCTCAGCTTGGGAAGCTGATGTTCTACCGTTGAACTACACCCGCGCAGGACCGATTCTAGCGGACTTTGCCGGTCAAATCTGCTGCTCTAGGCACGCGGCCCGAACACGGGATCACGAATCTGGTAACGCTGACACAGCAACATCAAGACCAGGTAGATACTGGTATGCAGGGCGGTCAGCAGAACGACCGCAAGCGCCGGAATGCCGAACAGCTGATGTGGCCAGGCGTAGGTCCACACCCCCAGATTGACCGTGACCATCTCACCCCAGGCGGGGAAAAATGCCGAAAACAGGGCGGCCAGCAGCAATTTGACCCGCATGCCGCGCAATTGCAGGCACTCGATGAACAATTCCTCGATACGGTAGAGAAAGATAAAGGTCAGGGACCAGGCGAATGGCAGCCACAGCGGAAACTCACGACCCGGCGCCAGATTATGGTATTCCCAGTAGCCGTTTCGAATCCCCCACAATTCGGCCATCACCCCCAGGCAGCCGGTCAGGAACGCGCCGCAGATCAGCACCACCCCTCTGGGCACAAAGGGTTTGTACAGCTTGTAGTTCTGCCAGAAAAAGGTGAGCAGAATCACCCCGAGGATGAGCGCCACCACGCCGTGGTGGCGGTGCAATACGCCGACCAGCGCGCCCCCGACGGTCAGGGACACGAACAGTCGTGCGCTATGGAAGTACAAGTCGAACATGCTTACCGCTTTTGATTAGTGAATCCGGACCCGCGCGACACAATCAGACCACCGCATTGCGTGCTTCCGATATAGTAAGCGCCCTGGAACCCTCAGTCGGCCGCTGCTCCGGCACGGATAAAGCCGTGAATTCCGTCGCATGCCGGAGTTGCCTTGACCTAAGTTGCGTGGTCAGGACTGAGGCCGAGTACGATGAATTAAGCCTAAAGATATCCGGATGATTGACCGCGTGGACATCATAGTCAACGGTGAGCCGCACCCTTGGCGTGAGCAACTCCGGCTCGGCGAGCTGATTGCCGAACTGGGCCTGGCCGACAAACGTGTTGCGGTTGAGGTCAACAACGACATCGTGCCGCGAAGCCAGCACTCGGTCCATACGCTGGAAGCTGGCGACAAGATTGAAATCATTCAGGCCATTGGCGGCGGCTGATCCCACAAGCATTGCGCATACGAAAGCACTATGAGCCCAGACACCCTTGTCATTGCTGGTACCGAGTATCAATCCCGACTGCTGGTCGGCACCGGCAAGTACCGCGATTTTGCCCAGACGGCCGAAGCGATCGCCGCCAGCGGCGCGCAGATCGTGACGGTGGCCTTGCGCCGTACCAATCTGGGGCAGAACCCCGACGAGCCCAATCTGCTGGAGGTCATCTCGCCTTCACGCTATACCATCCTGCCGAATACGGCCGGTTGCTACACGGCGCAGGATGCCGTCCGCACCTGCCGCCTGGCGCGGGAACTGCTCGACGACCATCGTCTGGTCAAACTCGAAGTCCTGGGCGACCCGAAAACGCTCTATCCGGACGTCCCGGCCACCCTGGAGGCCGCCGAGGTTCTGGTGCGTGACGGCTTTGAAGTGATGGTCTACACCACGGATGACCCGATCACGGCCAAGCGTCTGGAAGACATCGGCTGTGTGGCGGTCATGCCGCTGGCCGCGCCAATCGGCTCGGGACTGGGCATTCAGAACAAATACAATATCCTGACCATCATCGAAAATGCCTCTGTGCCCATCCTGGTGGATGCCGGCGTCGGCACCGCCTCCGATGCCGCCATCGCAATGGAACTGGGATGTGACGGCGTGCTGATGAACACCGCCATTGCCGAGGCCAAGGATCCCGTACTGATGGCGCAGGCCATGAAACACGGCATATTGGCTGGCCGACAGGCGTTTCTGGCCGGTCGCATGCCGCGCCGCCGCTTTGCCTCGGCCTCCTCGCCCCTGTCCGGTCTGATCGATTGATGACGCCACAGCTCGATGTCGGCCCACCGCGCACCTATGTGCGGCGCGAGGGCCGAATCACCGACGGCCAGAAAAAAGCCCTGACCGAGCTGCTGCCCCGCTACGCCTACCCGGCAAGCCTGGCGGCGCCGGGCGAAGTGTTCGGCCGTGAAGCACCGCTGATCATCGAAATCGGCTTTGGCAATGGGGAGAATCTGGCGGCGCAGGCACAGCGGCATCCGGAGCGTGACTACCTGGGCCTGGAGGTGCATCGCCCCGGCGTCGGCGCCCTGCTGCAGGCCGCCGAAGCGGCCGATCTGAACAATTTACGGGTCAGCTCCCGGGATGCGCTGCACTTCCTGAGCGAGCAATTACCGGCCCAGTGCGCCGATGTGGTGCAGATCTTCTTTCCGGACCCCTGGCCGAAGAAACGTCACCATAAGCGGCGTATCGTGCGGGCCGAGGCCATGAGCAAGGTCGCCCGCTGTCTGCGCGAGGGCGGCGAACTCCTGGTCGCCACCGACTGGGACAATTACGCCGAGCAGATGATGGCAGTGCTCAGCGCCCACCCCGCATTTGCCAACCGTCATGGCGCTGGTGCTTTCGCCCCCCGCGCTGATAGGGTGTTGACCCGCTTCGAAAAGCGCGCCCAGCGCCTCGGGCACACCATCCATGATCTGGCTTTTGTCAAAAAACCTTTGATCGCCTCATGAACATGGCAACGCGGACCAATCATCGCCACCTGAGTGGCGCAACAGCCGCACGGCGAAGAGCCTGCGGCCAGCGCCCCGGACAAGCAGGCTAAGCATGTCGGATCTTCATCCCATTATCGCAGTTACCGGCTCGTCGGGCGCCGGCACCAGTACAGCGCGACTGGCGTTCGAACAGATTTTTCGGGTCCTGCATCAGAAAGCGGCCTTTGTTGAGGGCGACAGCTTTCATTCCTATGACCGTGAACAGATGCAGGCCGGCATTCAGCGCGCCAAGATTCGCGGTGAGAATTTCAGCCATTTCGGCCCTGCAGCGAATCATCTGGACAAACTGGAAGCGCTGTTCATGCAGTACGGCGAAACCGGCAGCGGCTTTTACCGCAATTACCTGCACACCGAAGACGAGGCCAAGAAGTTCGGTCAACCCGTGGGCACTTTCACGCCATGGGTCGACCTGCCCACGGACACGGACTTCCTGTTCTATGAAGGCCTGCACGGCGGCGCGGTGACCGAAGAGGTGGATGTCGCCCAGCATGTCGACCTGCTGATCGGCATGACCCCGACGATCAATCTGGAGTGGACCCAGAAAATCCGCCGGGACGTCGAAGAACGCGGCCACACGCCGGAAGACATCGGCAAGACCATTCTCCGACGCATGCCGGATTACGTGAATTACATCACGCCGCAGTTTTCCCGCACCCACATCAATTTTCAGCGGGTTCCGCTGGTGGATACCTCCAATCCGTTTCTGGCCCCCGATATCCCCAGCCCGGATGAAAGCCTGACCGTGATCCGGGTCGCCCGGCCGGCCAAGCTCAAAGTCGAATTTCCGTATGTTCTGTCGATGATCCACGGCTCGTTCATGTCCCGGCCCAATACCCTGGTCGTGCCTGGCGGCAAGGCGGCCCTGGCGATGGAAATCATCCTGCGCCCGATCATCGAAGACATGGCCAAGAAGCGCAAAGCGCTGCTGGGCTGAGCCATGCAGTACCGCCCGCTGGGCCGCACCGGCCTGAACATCAGCGTGATCGGCCTGGGCAGCATGACCTGGGGCGAACAGAACACTCCCGAACAGGCGTTCAGCCAGCTGGATTACGCGCTGGCGCAGGGGGTCAATTTCCTGGATGCCGCCGAGATGTATCCGGTGCCACCGCGCGCCCAGACCCAGGGCGCGACCGAAACCATCATCGGCCAGTGGCTGGCTCGAAGCGGCAAACGCCAGGAGGTGGTTCTGGCCAGCAAGGTCAGCGGCCGCGCCGACTGGCTGCCGCATATTCGCGGCGGCCCTCGCCTGGACAAAGCCAGCGTGCTCGCGGCCTGCGAGGCCAGCCTCAAGCGCCTGCAGACCGACTATATCGACCTGTATCAGGTGCACTGGCCTGATCGCGAAACCAACTTCTTCGGCCAGCTCGGATATGCACCCGCACAGCCGGATGACAGCATCGCCATTGCCGAAACCCTGGACGCGCTGAACACCCTGGTCCAGGCCGGCAAAGTCCGGCATGTGGGCATTTCCAACGAAACGCCCTGGGGCCTTAGCGAATATCTGCGCCTGGCCCGCAGCGGTCTGCCGCGCGTGGCCAGCGTGCAGAATCCCTACAGCTTGCTCAATCGCAGCTACGAGATCGGTCTGGCCGAATATGCCGACAAGGAAGCCGTGGGCTTGCTGGCCTATTCCCCGCTGGGATTTGGCGTGCTGTCGGGAAAATATCTGGACAATCCTGAAGCCCAGGGTCGCATCAGCCTGTATCCGCGCTTCAGCCGTTACACCAAACCCCGCGCTGTGGCGGCCACCAAAGCCTATGTGGACATCGCCCGATCGGCTGGCCTGGATCCGGCCCAGATGGCTTTGGCCTACGTCCACTCCCGGCCCTTCGTGACCAGCACCCTGATCGGCGCAACCCGTATGGAGCAGCTGCGTACCAATCTCGGCTCTGCGGCCTTGCGCCTGGACGCTGCGGTCGTTCGGGCACTGGAAGCGGTGCACGAGGACAATCCCAACCCGGCCCCCTGAAACCGGGGCCTGATCTTGCGCAATATCAGCGCAGCCTCCATCGCCTCAGTCTGGCCGTCACAACTACCTGAAAAGCATGGACTTTGCCCCCGAAAACGGGCGCGGATCGACATATTTCCGAATTTCACCGAACTCGGGACCGTTGGATAAATCGGCTGCAAATCAGTCACTTGAGCCCGAATTTGCAGGCACAGCTTGTGCCTTTACTAATTTTTGACCCATTTTCAGGCACTTGTGACGCAAGCTTGAAAGCTTTGCAGGACGAGCCTATAAGGAATCAAGGGATCGGCTCGCCACCCTCGCCCCTACCGAGGCTGGAAAGAACCGATCAGCACACCGTGGAAACACGGAAGGAGATAGCATGATCGGTGTATTTGAGGGGATTGACGTCGGCGGCTGGTACCGCATTCCCGGCGGTGCCTGTTTTGAAGTCGTCGCTCTGGATCTGGATTCCGAGACCATCGAAATTCAGTATTACGACGGCGCCGTCGAGGAACTGGATTTCGACAGCTGGCTGGAAATGTCCGCCGTGCCCTCAAACGCCCCCAACGATGCCGCGGGCGCGCTGGACCTGGCGCGAGGCGACTATGGCGGGCTTGGCATGGACTTCGATGCCATCCAGCCCGGCGATCGATCTAACCCGCTGGACCAGCTGGACTGGTCATAGGCTGAGGCTTCGCCCCGGGATCCTGGCGGATCAGGTAACTGATGATCAGCAAAGCCGGCACACCCAAGGCCGAGGTGTAGAGAAAAAACACCGGGTAGGCGTAGCTTTCCACCACCCAGCCGGAGGCTCCCGCCAGAAGCTTGCCCGGCAGGGTGAACAGCGAAGAGAACAGGGCGTATTGGGTCGCGGTATAGGCCACATTGGTCAGGCCTGACAGGTAGGCAATGAACGCCGTCCCGGCAAAACCGCCGGAGAAATTATCCGCGCTGATCACCAGCGCCAGACCGCGTATGTCCGGGTCGGGTAAGGTGGCCAGCAGAGCGAAGCTCAGGTTGGTGACGATCACCAGTATCCCGCCAAGCACCAAGCAGCGCTGAGCACCAATCCTTGCCACCACCACCCCACCCACGATGGTACCGACGATGGTCATGAACACGCCAAAGCCTTTGGCGATGGCCGCAACCTCCTTGAGGGAATAGCCCATATCCAGGTAGAACGGATTGGCCATCACGCCCATGGTGATATCGGTCACCCGAAACAGGCCGATGAACAGCAGGATCATCGCGCCCAGCCGTAGACCATTGCGGGCAAAGAAATCCGCAAACGGGCCGATCACGGCCGAATAAAACCAGGCCAGGCCGTGGGCGAGCCTGGGAGGCAGATGCGCCCAGCGGGCCAGCCGCGCTTCCATCGCCGGGTCCACCATGGCCACGTTGCCGGCCACCGGCTCGGCGATCAGCAGGCAGGTCAGGATGCCGACGCCGACAAAGGCCGCCATCACGGCATAGGCCAGCGGCCAGCCAAACTCGGCCGCCAGGAACAGCGCCCCGGCTCCGGCGACCAGCAGCGCGATGCGATAACCCATCTGATAAGCCGCCGCCATCGCTCCCTGCTGCTCGGGTGGCGCGGCCTCGATGCGCCAGGCATCGACGGCAATATCCTGAGTCGCCGAGGCAAAAGCCACCAGCAGCGCCAGCCAGGCGACCGGTGCCAATGCGGCTCCCGGATCAGACAGGGCCAGCCCGAGCAGACCGCTGGCGATGCCCAGTTGCGCGACCAGCATCCAGCTGCGGCGCCGCCCCAGCCAGCGGGTCAGCAACGGCACGGCCAGGCGATCCACCACCGGCGCCCAGAACACCTTGATCGAATACGTCAGTCCTACCCAGGAAAACATGCCGATGGTGGTGCGACTGACATCCACCTGGGTCAGCCAGGCGGACAGGGTCGAAAACACCAGCAGAAACGGCAGACCGGCCGAGAACCCCAGGCACAGCATCGCCAGAATCCGCGGCTGCCGATAGGTCGCGAATGCCGCACCCCAGCCGCTCAGATCAATCCGCATAATCGATGATCAATGGGGCGTGATCAGAGAAAAACTCGTCCTTGAACACCCAGGCCCGCGCAATCCGGTCCTTGAAGCTGGGTGATACGACCTGATAATCGATGCGCCAGCCGACATTATTGGCCCGGGCCTGCCCCCGATTCGACCACCAGGTATAGGCTTCGCCGGTGGTTTGCGGATGCAGTTCACGGTAGGCGTCCAGCCAGCCCAGCTCGTTCAGCACCTGGGTCATCCAGGCCCGCTCTTCTGGCAGGAAGCCGGAATTTTTCTGATTCGACTTCCAGTTCTTCAAGTCGATTTCCTGATGGGCGATGTTCCAGTCGCCACACAGGATGTAATGGCGGCCGTCGCCGCGCCGCTCGCGCAGCAGTTCGATGAATTCATCCAGAAAGCGGAACTTGGCCTGCTGGCGTTCCTCGCTGGAGGAGCCCGATGGCAGGTACAGCGACATGACGGACAAATCGCCGTAGCGCGCTTCAAGGCAGCGCCCCTCGGGATCGAATTGCGCCGACCCGAAACCGCGCACCCAGGCCTCGGGCTCTTGCCGGCTGTAGATCGCCACGCCGCTATAACCCTTGCGGCTGGACGCATCCTCGTAGGCGCAGTGGTAACCCGGAGGGTAGTAAAGCTCATCGCCGCTGAGCTGATGTTCCTGGGCCTTGGTCTCCTGGATACACACCACATCCGCATCCTGCTGCGCCAGCCAGGCAAAGAAACCCTTGCGCCCGGCGGAACGAATGCCGTTCGCATTGAAACTGATAATTCGCATGGATCTCGGGGTCAAAGTCGATCAACGCGCCATAATACCGACTTTGAACTTCCACACCGCCGCTCAGCATGCGCATTGTCCACTGGTTTCGCCGCGATTTGAGACTCACCGACAACCCGGCCCTGAGCTGGGCGCTGGCTCACGCCAGCACGCTGGACCTGGTGTATATCCACGCGCCCCAGGAGGAAGCCCCGTGGGCCCCGGGCGCCGCCAGCCGCTGGTGGTTGCACGCCTCGCTGCAGGCTCTGAGCGCGCAGCTGGCGCAGCGTGGCGCCAGTCTGAACATCCGGTCGGGCAACAGTCACGATGTCCTGCAAACCCTGCTTGCGGAAACCCGCGCCGAGGCGATCAGCTGGAATCGGCTGTATGAACCCGCCGCGCTGCGGCGCGATCAGGCCCTGGAGGCCGAACTGACCCAGGCCGGCATCAGCGTCCACACCGCCAACGCCCAATTGCTGCTGGAGCCCTGGCAGATCGCCACCAAGACCGGAACCCCCTACCGCGTATTCACGCCATTCTGGAAAACCGCCCGGCAGCAGCTGGATCTCGGCCCGGTCCTGCCGCCCGCGGAGGAATTTCCCGCCAGCCGAGCCAAAGCCGGACTGGGGCTCGAGGCCCTGAGGCTGGTTGCCGGCCAGGGTTGGAGCGACAAGCTGGCCGAACACTGGTCGGTTGGCGAACCCGCCGCGCTGCGCCAGCTGGCGAATTTCGTGGAACAAAAGCTCGCGCAGTATGCGCACGGACGTGACCGGCCCGGTCAGGCGGGCACCTCGCGCCTGTCGCCGCACCTGCACTGGGGTGAACTCGGGCCGCGGCAGATTCTCGCGGCCGTCGCCCATGTCGAACCGGAGCGCAGCAGCCCGTTTGTTGCCGAACTGGGCTGGCGGGAGTTTTCCCACCATCTGTTGTTCCACTTTCCGCATTGCACCGAGGCGCCGCTGAACCCGCGCTTCGCGAAGTTCCCGTGGCGCCAGCGTGAAAGCTGCGCGGCCGACCTGGGCGCCTGGCAGCAGGGCAGAACCGGCATTGATTTCGTCGATGCCGGCATGCAGGAGCTGTGGCAGACCGGCTGGATGCACAATCGCATGCGCATGATCTGCGGCAGCCTGCTGACGAAAAACCTCGGCATCGACTGGCGCCTGGGCGCAGCGTGGTTCTGGGACACCCTGGTCGATGCCAATCTGGCCAATAACACCTTTGGCTGGCAGTGGATCGCCGGTTGCGGAGCCGACGCCGCACCGTATTTTCGCATCTTCAACCCCGACACCCAGGCGGACAAGTTCGACGCCGACGGCGTGTACCGACGGCGCTGGCTGGGTACGGCGCCGCGGCCACCGGCCCTGCTGGACCTGAAGACCTCTCGGGCCCGCGCGCTGGCTGCTTACGCCCGGACCCGCGCCTGAAGCCGTGGCCGGGACTGGCGCCCGCCGCGCGGCTTGGGTATGGTCCGCTGCGCCGCCCCAGGGATCAACTCATGCACCCGTATCAATCTGAATTTCTGCAACTCGCCGCCGATTGCGGCGTTCTGCGCTTCGGCGATTTCCAGCTCAAATCGGGCCGGCGCAGCCCGTATTTTTTCAATCTGGGCAAGATCAATTCGGGCGCTGCAATGCGGGCCCTGGCGGACGCCTATGCGCAAGCCATCCTGGCCAGTGGCCTGCAATTCGATATGTTGTTCGGACCGGCGTACAAAGGCATTCCGCTGGTGACTGCGGTGGCCATGGCCCTGGCCGAGCGTGGCCATGACTACCCGTTTGCTTTCAATCGCAAGGAAGCCAAAGACCACGGTGAGGGTGGCAGCCTGGTCGGCGCCCCCCTGCGGGGGCGGGTGCTGATTCTGGACGACGTGCTCACTGCGGGCACGGCGGCGCGTGAAGCCATCGCGATCATCCGGGCCGCCGGCGCCCAGGCGAGCGCGGCGATGCTGGCCTTTGATCGCCAGGAAAAAGGCCAGGGCGACGAGTCCGCGCTGCAAGAACTCAGCCAGGAGCAGGGCCTGAAGGTCGGCGCCCTGGTCACGCTGACGGATCTGGAATCCTGGCTCAAAAGCTGCGGCGACGAGGCGCAGTTTCGGCAAATTGCCGACTATCGGGCGCGCTACGGCGTCTCGATCCCTCCTGAGCGCACGAACGGCTGAATTTTCTTATTCACTTTTGGAAATAAATTCGCGTTTCATATTCCAATCAGATAATTTCTCCCTACTCTGAATCTCTTGGAACCGACATGAGCAGTGCCGCTCCAGCCATCGCGGCTGAACCCGCCATCCATAACCAGTCCGGACTGGATGCTCAGGCCATTGCCGCGCTGAATCAGCGCTATGCGCCGTTGGATTTTTCCGCCCGGATCAGCCAGCTGTATCAGGATTTTGCCCCCGACAAGGTGCTGGTCACGTCTTCTTTTGCCGCCACCTCAGCCTTCTTTCTGCACATCATCGCGACGATTCGCCCGGAGCAGAGGATTGCGTTCATCGACACCGGTTACCATTTCCGGGAAACGATGCTGTACAAGGAATATCTGACCAAACTGCTGAATCTGGATGTGTTCAGCCTGCAGGCCGAAGACTGGAAGCATGCCTTCACCGAGACTGATCGCACCTTCGAAAAGAACCCGGACTTCTGCTGCAGCATCAATAAAGTCGAGCCTCTGGAAGCCATCAAGCCGGACTACCATGTGTGGATTTCCAGTCTGATGGCCTGGCAGACCGACGAACGCGCCCAGATGAGCATCTTTGAAGAGCGCCGCGGCATCATCAAATTCAACCCGATGATCGATGTCACCCAGACCGAGCGCGATGCCTACATCAGCGAACACAAGCTGCCCTTCCATCCCCTGGTGCCGCACGGCTATTCCTCGATCGGCTGTACCCATTGCACGGTCAAGGGCGAAGGACGTTCCGGACGCTGGGAAGGCAAGCCAAAAACCGAATGCGGATTGCATCAGTAATCCTGCGCGGCCGATCCGGACGGGAACAAAATCAGGCATCGGGAAGTCAACCATTTCACCTCTGAATGGTTGATGTCCCAGACTGCTGACGCTGGTATCCTAAGGCGAACGCAGTAGAGCGTCACCAGCGACACGCCCGTCAGGGTGTTACACGACATGGCTGAAGATAGGAGAATGCACTGTGCCCTCACCCAATCGGACAGCTCCTGAATCCACCCGCGACAAGCTGTTCAAGCTTACGCCTCCACAACTGAATCCCATGCGTATTCTCGTCCTGATCCTGACTCTTGTGTGCCTTGGCCCGGCTTTTGCCAAGACCTATCGCTGGGTCGATGAAAACGGCAAGGTGCATTATGGCGACCGGATCCCGCCGCAGTACATCCAGCAGCCCACCCAGCGTCTGAACGACCGTGGCATCGTGGTTGAAGAACGCAACCGGGCCAAGACCGCGGAAGAGATCGAGGAGGAACGCGCTCGCCAGGAAGCGCAGGCCGAAGCGGCCCGGCAAGCTGCGGTTCAGGCCCGTTACGATCAGTTCCTGCTCAGCACCTATGCCACCCAGGACCAGCTCATCCTGCGCCGCGACGAGCAACTCTCAATTCTGGATTCGCGCATTGACTCCGGCCAAAGCTCGGTATCACAAAGCGCCAGCGCCCTTGAAAGCCTGAACGCACGGGCGGAAAAATTCACCAGCAAGGACAAGCCGGTTCCGGAAAAACTGGCCGCGCAGATCAAACAGTTCGAAACCTCGGTAAAAGAAGGCCAAAGCGCCTTGAATGCCATGCAAAAGGAACGCGACCGGGTCGCCGAAGAGTTCGAACGCGACCTGAATCGGTATTTGCAGATCTCGCGCTAGCTAAGCGATACGCTCAGCCCGGGGCGAGCCCGCGGTTCAGTTTCGCCCCTTGATCAGGGTGCCGACACCTTCATCGGTAAACAGCTCCAGCAGACACGCGTGTTCGACCCGGCCATCGATGATATGCGCGGCCCGCACGCCGCTGCTCACCGCGTCCAGGGCACACTGAATTTTCGGCAGCATGCCCCCGGTGATGGTGCCATCCTCGATCAGTTCGCGAACGCGCTGTGCCGCCAGACCGGTCAACAATTGCCCCTGCTTGTCGAGCACTCCGGTGGTATTGGTCAGCAACATCAGTTTTTCGGCTTCCAGCACGCTGGCCATTTTGCCTGCCACCAGATCGGCATTGATGTTGTAGGTCAAACCATCGGCACCGACGCCCACCGGGGCGATCACCGGGATGAAGCCGCCGCTGTCCAGCCGACTCACCACGCTGGGATCGATGGATTCGACCTCGCCCACCAGGCCGAGGTCCGCAGGCAGCTGCCCGACCGCGGTGCTCAGCTTGCGCGCCCGGATCAGCCCGCCGTCCTTGCCGGACAAGCCGACCGCCCGACCGCCGTGCTGATTGATCAGATTGACGATGCGTTTGTTGACCAGGCCGATCAGCACCATCTGCACCACATCCATGGTCTCCTCATCCGTGACCCGCATGCCATCGATGAATTCCGATTTCTTGCCCAGTCGGGCCAGCATTTCGCCAATCTGGGGACCGCCGCCGTGCACGATGACCGGGTCTATGCCGACCAGTTTCATCAGCACGATATCGCGCGCGAAGCCGCTTTGCAGGCGTTCATCCGTCATCGCATTGCCGCCGTACTTGACCACGACCGTCTTGCGTCGGAAACGCTGGATATACGGCAGGGCCTCAGTCAGCACATGGGCGACATTCATCGCCTGCTCCGAATTCAATGCCATCAATGTCTTCCCGTGTGGCCGAAACCACCTTCACCGCGTTGCGAATCAGTAAAGGCTTCGACCTGCTGCAGTTCCGCCTGGATCACCGGCACAAACACCAGTTGCGCGATACGCTCACCGGCTTCGATGCGAAATTCCTGCGCACTTCGATTCCAGCACGACACCATCAATTGCCCCTGATAATCGGAATCAATCAGACCCACCAGATTGCCCAGAACAATACCGTGTTTATGCCCCAGGCCGGAGCGCGGCAGGATAATCGCCGCCAGGCCAGGATCACCAATATGGATGGCGATGCCGGTAGGAATCAATTCGGTCTGTCCGGGTGCCAGCTGCAGGGCGCCATCCAGACAGGCGCGCAGGTCCAGCCCGGCCGAACCGGCCGTGGCGTATTCAGGCAGAGGGAACTCCACGCCCAGACGCGGATCGAGAATCTTGTACTGTATTTTGTGCATGAGTTGGGAATCGTCCGGTCAATGCCGGCCTGTTGACGGGGTTCGAAAAAAGGCTTGTCCTGAACTGAGGCGATCGGCAAACACCCGATCAGACGCGGTCAATACGCGCATTGGCCGCCAGCACCGCGCCTGCCGCATAGCGGGACGCGATCAACTCGACCAGTTCATCCGCCAGGGCCCGCTTGTGCTTGGAGCCAAGCTGCTGCTGCCCGCCCGGCCAGTAGACCGCCAGGGCGTTGTCATCGACATCAAAACCCTGGCCTGCGCCGACCTGATTGGCACAGACCATGTCCAGATTCTTGCGCTGCATCTTGTCACGGGCGTAGCGTTCGACATCGGTGGTTTCCGCGGCAAACCCGACGGTGAACAGATGGGCCTCCCGGCGTGACAGGGTAGCCAGAATATCCGGGGTCTTTTCCAGCTTGATCGCCATCTCGTCGACGGTTTTCTTGATCTTGTGATCACGGTAATTGACCGGTCGATAGTCCGCCACGGCTGCGGTCGCAATCAATATATCGGCTCCGGCCACCAATTCATTGGCTTTGTCCATCATTTCCTGAGCGGTTTCCACAGCGTGCCGCCGCACGCCGATCGGCGTCGGCAGGTTGACTGGCCCGGAGAGCAATTCGACTTCCGCTCCCGCTGCCCGGCAGGCGGCCGCCAGGGCAAAGCCCATCTTGCCGGAAGAACGGTTGGTCAGAAACCGGACCGGGTCCAGGGCTTCACGCGTCGGCCCGGCGGTAATCAACACTTTGAGGCCGGCCAGCTGCCCGGTGGCCGGACCGGCCACCAGCAGATCCGCCAGCTCCGCCGGTTCCAGCATCCGACCTGGCCCGACATCGCCACAGGCCTGCTCGCCGGCGGCAGGCCCGAGAATCTCCACGCCACGCGACTGCAGCGTAGCGATATTCGCCTGGACTGCGGGCGCCTGCCACATCTGCTGATTCATCGCCGGCGCCAGCGACAGCGGCGCGCTGGAAGCCAGACACAGGGTCGTGAGCAGATCATCGGCCATGCCACCGGCCAGGCGCGCGATCAGGTTGGCCGATGCGGGGGCGATCAGAATCTTGTCTGCCCAACGGGCCAGTTCGATGTGTCCCATGGCGGCTTCCGCCGCCGGGTCCAGCAAAGAGCTGCGTACCGGCCGCCCGGAAACCGCCTGAAAGCTCAACGGAGTCACGAATTTCTGTGCCCCCGCGGTCATCACGACCTGGACCTCGCAGTCGCGCTCGCGCAGGCGTCGCACCAGATCCGCGCTCTTATAGGCGGCGATACCCCCGCTGACGCCCAGCAATATTTTCATGACTTTGTCCGGATCTTTCCTCTACCGCCGTAAATTCTACCGGGAATCACCCTGCACCAGAGCATTGCATGCCGATCAACACCTGGCCGGCCGCGGAGCGGCCTCGCGAAAAACTCTTGCAACGCGGCGCTGCGGCACTGAGCGATGCCGAGTTGCTGGCGATTTTTCTGCGCACCGGCGTCCGGGGCAAGAGCGCGGTCAGCCTGGCGCGCGACTTGCTGACTCGGTTTGGCGGGCTGCGCGGCCTGCTGATGGCCTCGCAGGCGGAATTCTGCGCCTGCGCCGGACTGGGCCCGGCCAAATATGCCCAGCTGCAGGCGGTTATCGCCATGGCCAGCCGGGAAATGCAGGAAGCCCTGGAGAGGGGTGACAGCCTGAGCTCGCCCGCCGCCGCCCAGGCCGTGCTGGCGCGGCATCTGCGGCACCGGCCACAGGAGGTGTTTTGCTGTCTGTGGCTGGATACCCGTCATCGCCTCATCGCCCTGGAGGACCTGTTTTTCGGCACCATCAATGGCGCCAGCGTCTATCCGCGGGAAATCGTCCGCATCGCGCTCAAACATAATGCGGCAGCCGTCATTTTCGGGCATAATCACCCGTCAGGTGTCGCGGAACCCAGTGCAGCAGACCGCCAACTCACCAGCCGATTATGCAGCGCGTTAACACTGATTGAGGTGCGCGTACTCGACCATATTGTGGTCGGAGACGGACACTGTGTCAGCTTCGCGCAGCGCGGATTGATCTAGGCCTCAAGCCTTTATTGATACGGACTTCGGCCTGAAGTCGGCCCTGCTGCGAATCCACGGATGAGTGCAATGCACAAATTCAGGCATTGCTCACCCGGAAATTAACTGATATAAAGCGCGCCCTTTCGCGTCAGAAGACGCCTCCGGTTTCCCAGGGAAAGAATCATGTCACGAGTCTGTCAGGTGACGGGCAAAGGCCCACAATCCGGCAATAACGTTTCGCACTCCAATCGCAGAACGCGGCGGCGTTTCCTGCCGAATTTGCAGAGCAAACGTTTCTGGGTGGAAAGCGAAAAACGCTTCGTCCGCCTGCGTATCTCACATCACGGTCTGCGCATTATTGACAAGCGCGGCATTGACGTTGTGCTGGGCGAGCTTCGCGCGCGCGGCGAAAAGGTTTAACTCATGGCCAAATCAGCACGCGAGAAAATCAAACTGGTATCGACCGCGAATACCGGTTACTACTACACCACGGACAAAAACAAGCGCAACACGCCGGACAAGTTCGTATTCAAGAAGTACGACCCGGTGGTGCGCAAGCACGTTGAGTTCAAGGAAGCCAAGATCAAATAAGCTTGATTCTGCCAATCAAGTCATTATTTTAATGCCCGCAATCGCGGGCATTTTTATTTTCGCCCCCCCGATACTTCGGGTTGCACCCTGACATCATGCCAAGCAGGTGAATCGCACTATGCAGCAGGACATACTGGTTAGCGCAAGTGGCCTGTGCCGCGACTACGGCCGCCACCGCGCGGTCAGCGACATCAGCCTTCAGCTGCGTCGCGGCGAAGTACTGGGTCTGCTCGGCCCCAATGGCGCCGGCAAGACCACCACCTTGCGCATGCTCACCGGCTGCCTTGGACCCAGCGCAGGCCGTGTGGCCATCGGTGGGCATTGCATGCAAACCGCCCCGGAAGCGGCCAAGACCTTGCTGGGGTATCTGCCGGAAATCCCGCCCCTGCACAAGGAACTCACTGTCAGTGAATTCCTGGAATTCTGTGCGCGCCTGCATGGCCTGCGCGGGGCGACCGTCGCCACAGCGGTCAGCAAGGCGCTGAGTGCCTGCGGCCTGAATACGGTCAGCCGGCAGATCATCGGCTCGCTGTCAAAGGGCTATCAGCAGCGCGTTGGCCTGGCCCAGGCCATCGTCCATGAGCCACCGGTCATCATCCTGGACGAGCCCACGGTCGGCCTGGACCCCAACCAGATGCGGCAGATCCGCACCCTGATAACGCATCTGGCCGGCAATCACGCCATCATCCTGTCCAGCCATATTCTGTCTGAAGTCCAGGCGGTGTGTGACCGGGTCGCGATCATGAGCAATGGCCGGATCATTTTTGACGGCGCCCTGCAAACGCTGGATCAAACCGGAGACGGACCGGTCATTTATCTGGGTCTGCGCCGCCCCCCGGCGCTGCGCACTCTGGCCGAAGTCGATGGCGTGACCGGTGTGGAGGCGCTGGCCGGATATCGCTTCCGGCTGAACCTGGCCAAGGATTGCGATCCCCGCGAGACCCTGGCCCAGCGCGCAGCCGAAGCCGGCTGGGGCCTGTTCGAATTACGTGAAGAACGTCGCAGCCTGGAGGAAATCTTCGTGGAGTTGACCGCGTGAGCGTGACCCTGACCATTGCCCGGCACGAACTCCGCCGCTATTTCGCCTCCCCCCTGGCCTGGGCCTGTCTGGGCGTGGTGCAGCTCATACTGGGCGTGGTGTTCTGGCTGCTGCTGGCTGAGTTTGCCAGCGCGCACGATATGAGTGTTCAGGTCGGAGTCGCCGAATTCGTGGGCGGCGGCCTGTTCGGTTTTTCCACCATCATCCTGTTGCTGATCATTCCCCTGCTGACGATGCGCAGCTTTGCCGAAGAACGCCAGTCCGGCAGCCTCGAACTGCTGCTCGCCTCCGCGGCGCCATTACACGCCATCATCCTGGGCAAGTACCTGGGCATGCTGAGTTTCCTTGGCTTGCTGCTGATGCTGATCGCGGCCATGCCTTTGTCCCTGCTGCTGGGCACACCACTGGATCTGGGCCTGCTGGCCGCGGGCCTTCTCGGCCTGGGCCTGCTGATGGCCGCATTTTCGGCGGCGGGCCTGTTTGTGTCCTCGCTGACCAGCCAGCCGATCGTCGCCGCGGTGGGCAGCTTTGGCCTGCTGTTGCTGCTGTGGTTGCTCCAGGTGGCCAGCGCCAGCGGCGGAACGGTCGCACAGCTGGCGGAATACCTGTCGCTGCTCAGTCACTTCGAGCAGTTCCGGCGCGGCCTCTTCGACACCTCGGATCTCTGCTATTACCTGCTCTTCAGCGCCAGCTTCCTGAGCCTGACCGGTCTGCGCCTGGCCTGGGAGAGAAATGCATGAAGACCCGCCTTTCCCTGCTACTCAGCGCCATTCTGGGACTGACCATCGTCACACTGCTGGCTCTGCTGTCCCTGCGTCATGACCGGCAGATCGACTGGACCGATGGCCAGCGCAACACCTTGACGAATTCCAGCCGCCAGCTGCTGGACGCCCTTCCGGCCCCGATCAGCGCCACCGCCTATGTGTTTCCCAACCCCGATGTGCGCCGGGACATTTCCGCCCGCTTTGCGCCCTATCTGCGGGCCAGGCCCGACTTCAGCCTGCAGTTCATCGACCCGGCCAGCGACCCGGCCCAGGTGCGGGAACTGGGCATTGCCCAAAGCGGCGAAGTCGTGCTCGAGTATCAGGGCCGGCGCGAAAACCTGAGCACTTTGTCGGAGCCCGAGATCAGTGCCGCCCTGCAGCGGCTGTCCTTCGCCGACCAGGCCCGAATCGTCTTCATCAGCGGCCATGGCGAACGCGATCCGCTGGACCAGGCCCAGGCCGGCTTCAGCGCCCTGGCGGACATTCTTGGCGCCAAAGGCCTGCAACTGAGCCGTCACAGTCTGGCAACCCAGGCCCTGCCTGAACGCGTTGATTTGCTGGTTCTTGCCGCACCGCGACAAGGCTTGCTGGCCGGCGAGTTACAGCGTTTGCAGACGTACCTGGCCGAAGGCGGCAATCTGCTCTGGCTGACTGACCCTGGCCTGCCAGCGATCCCGGAACTGTCCTCGGTGCTGGCGCTGCAAGCTCTGCAAGGAACCTTGATCTATCAGGATTATGAGTTGCTGGGCACCGGGCACCCCGCGCTGGCCCTGGTGGCCCAGTACCCCAAGCACCCGGTTACCGGCGCCCTGACCGATCTGAGCGCCTTCCCGGTCACCGCCGGACTGGCGCTCAGTCCAGGTTCCGACTGGCATGCCGCGCCAATCCTGCGCAGCGTGGAGCGGGCCTGGCTGGAAACCGGAGCACTGGAAGGGCAGCTGCAGTTCGATGAGGAGCGTGATATCCGTGGTCCGATTACCTTTGGCATGGCCCTGGAACGCAGCACAACCCAGCCCTCCCGGCCCAACCAGCGGGTGGCGGTGATCGCGGACTCGGATTTTCTCGCCAATGCCTATCTGAGCCAGCTGGGCAACCGGGCTCTGGGCGTGGCGTTATTCCAGTGGCTGGTGCAACGCGATGCACAGATCAATGTGGACCTGCCCGCCGCGCCCGACCACCAGTTGCAATTGTCCCCCTTGGCCACCCGCCTGATCGCGGCGCTGTTCATCGCCGGGCTGCCCCTGGGGCTGTTCGCCGCCGGACTGACCCGCTGGTGGCTGCGCCGGGCGCGGCGATGAACAGGCTCAACCTGATCCTGGCCGGGTTCGCCGCACTGCTGCTGGCAGTGTGGCTGGTCAAGCCGGCTCCGCCGCCACCCCCGCCCCTGATCAGCGCCCTGCAGGCCGATGCGATTCGCAGCCTGCAGCTGTTCAGCGGCGCTCAGGGACAGGCCGGCGTGCAATTGCAGCGGAACGACGGTCATTGGCATCTGATCCACCCGATCCAGGCCCCGGCAGATGATTTCATGGTCGGCCAGATCCTGCGCATCGTCCAGGCGCCCAGCAGCCGGCAATATGCGTCAGAGGAGCTGGATCGGGTCAAGCTCAAACTGGAACCACCTCTGTGGCGGGTGATTTTTGATCAAGATGAGTTCCTGGTCGGCGCCTCGGCACCACTGAATCGCCAGCGTTATGTTCAGCATGGCGACACCATTCATCTGATCCCGGACTTCAATCCGGCCAGACTGGATGGCAATTACGCCGACCTGGTCTCGCGCCGCCTGCTGGAAGACAATGAGGTCGTGCTGCGCCTGCGCCTGGAGGATGAGCTGTACCACCGCACCGAGCAGGGCTGGGAGGATAGCCAGGGCCGAGCCAGACCCGGTATCGAGGCGCTGTTCGCCCGGTGGCAACAGGCCGAAGCGCAATGGGTCGTGCGACCTACCCAAAGCGATTTTGCCGCCGTGACACGGCGCGCGATCCTGCACACCGACCGCCGCAGCATTGATTACCTGATCAGCCAGGTCGAGCCTGAACTCAGACTGATCCGCCCGGACTGGGACGTGCTCTACAATCTGCCCGGCTCCGCCAGTGCCGAGTTGCTGACAGCACCTCCACCCCCCAGCCCGGCACCATGAGCGCGGCCTGAGCATGCCCGAATTACCCGAGGTTGAAACCAGCCGCCGGGGCATCGAACCCGCCCTACGCGGGCGGCGCTTCACCGGCGCGGTCGTGCGTCAGCCTCGGCTGCGCTGGCCGGTACCGGACGCGCTCCCGGCGTTGCTCCGCGATCAGCCCATCATCGGCGTGCACCGCCGCGCCAAGTACCTGCTGATCGAATTGCCCGATGGTCACCTGATCCTGCACCTGGGCATGTCGGGACGCATCCGGGTCGCGCCGGCCCGGACCCCGGTATGCAAGCACGACCATGTGGATCTGTTGCTGGACAATGGCACCCTCCTGCGGCTGAATGATGCGCGCCGCTTTGGCGCCGTGCTGTGGCAGGCCCATCCCCTGCTCGCCCATCCGCTGCTCGCCCATCTGGGCCCCGAGCCCCTGTCGGCGCAATTCGATGCGGCCTGGCTGTATCAGCGCTCTCGCGGCCTGCGGCTGGCAGTCAAGAATTTCATCATGGCGCAAAAAACGGTGGTCGGGGTCGGCAATATCTATGCTTCCGAAGCCCTGTTCCATGCCGGTATTGACCCTCGCCGGGCGGCCGGCCGGATCAGTCTGGCCCGCTACGGGGCGCTGGTGGAGGCGATTCGCTCGGTGCTCACCGAAGCCATCGCCCGCGGTGGCACGACCCTGCGGGATTACGTCAGTCCGGACGGCTCACCCGGCTACTTCAAACTCGATCTGGCGGTGTATGACCAGGCCGGAAAACCCTGCCCGCGTTGCCATCAGCCGATCCAGCGCTGCGTCATCGGCCAGCGGGCGAGCTATTTCTGTTCCGGCTGCCAGCGCTGAGGAAAGCGGGTGGCAGCGCGGCATAAGCCAATGCCGACCAGCACCACCAGCGCGCCGAGCGCCTGGATCGGCCCAATCACTTCGGCCAGAAGAATCCAGGCGAAAGCGGCGGCGGCCACCGGTTGCAGCAGCAGACTGACCGCGGCAAAGGTGGCAGGCACGTGCGCCAGACCGTAGGCGATCAAGCCCTGGCCCAACACATGGCTGATACCGGCCAGGGCCAGCAGCCACAGCCAGTCGCCGGGCGATTCCGGCCACCAGGTGGCGCTGAGTGCGGCAAACGGCAGCAACACCAGAGCTGACACCGCCGAACTCATCCACATCAAATCCCAAGTGTTCCATTCACGCCGGGCAGAGGTCACACTGAGCAGATAGGCGGCGTAAAACACGGCAGCCAGGATACCCAGACCATCCCCGAACAACGCCTGGCTGCCCCGACCCAGGCTCGCCCCGACCAGCACCGCGGCACCGCCCAGCGCCAGACTCAAGCCCAGCCAATACGTTCCGCTCAGACGCTGCCGCCATACCAGCAGCCCCCAGGCCGCAATGAAGACTGGCGCCAGATTGGCCAGCAGGGTGGCGTTGGCCACGCTGGTGTAGTGAATGGAGTAGTGCCAGACGCCCAGATCAGCTGCAAACGTCACTCCTGCCAGAACAACGATGCCCCCGCCTGGCCGCCGCCAGCGATGCTCGCGCCCCTCGCTCGCACCCCGCCCCCAGCGCCGACTCAGCAGGAACAGCATCGGCGTCGCCAGAACCAGACGCCAGAACGCCGAAGCCACCGGACTGATTTCGACCATGCGTACGCAGATGGGCGCGAAACCGATGCCAATCGCACCCAGCAATACCGCGCCCCAGGCGCGGATTTGCGTGCGGGTCCAGGGCAATGCTTTAGAATAGGTGGTTTTTGCGGACGAATTCATGTCTGAAGGCTCTGCCGGCAGCGTCGGTTTTATCAGTCTGGGGTGCCCCAAAGCCCTGGTCGACTCGGAGCGCATTCTCACCCAGTTGCGCGTCGAGGGCTATCGGGTGGTCCCGCAGTACGACCAGGCCGATGTCGTGATCGTCAACACCTGTGGCTTCATCGCCGCCGCGGTCGATGAATCCATGGATGCGATTGACGAGGCCCTGACCGAGAACGGCAAGGTCATTGTCACCGGCTGCCTGGGCGCCAAGGCCGAACAGATCCAGGCGCGCTTTCCCGATCTGCTGTCGATCAGCGGCCCGCAGGATTATGCTGCGGTGATGCAGGCGGTGCATACGCATCTGCCGCCGCCGCATGATCCCTACCTGGACCTGCTGCCTCCGCAGGGCATCAAACTCACACCCAAGCATTACGCCTACCTGAAGATTTCCGAAGGCTGTAACCATAAATGCAGCTTCTGCATCATTCCCTCGATGCGCGGCAAGCTGCGCAGCCGGGGAATCGATGAGGTCATGCTGGAAGCCGAACGCCTGGTCAACGGCGGAGTCAAGGAATTGCTGGTCATCGCTCAGGACACCAGTGCCTACGGAGCCGACCTGAGGTACCAGAGTGGCGAATGGAGAGGTCGTCAATGGCAGACCCGTCTGCATGATTTATGCGCCGCTCTGGGTGAACTGGACGCCTGGATCCGGCTGCATTATGTCTACCCCTACCCGCATGTCGATGACATCATTCCGCTGATGAGTCAGGGGCGGATCCTGCCGTATCTGGACATTCCCCTGCAGCACGGCAGCCCCCGGGTGCTCAAGGCCATGCGCCGGCCCGCCGCCGCCGAAAACACCCTGGAACGCATCGCGAAGTGGCGGGAAATCTGCCCCCAGATCACCCTGCGCAGCACGTTTATCGTCGGTTTTCCCGGTGAGACCGAGGCCGAATTTGAAACCCTGCTGGAGTTCCTGGATCAGGCCCAGCTGGACCGGGTCGGCTGCTTTGCGTATTCGCCGGTTGACGGCGCCGCAGCCAACACGCTGGCGGACCCGGTACCGGAGGCGGTGCAGCAGGAACGTCTCGAGCGCTTCATGCAGCGGCAAGCCTCGATCAGCGCGGCCCGCCTGCAGGCCAAGATCGGCCAGACCATGACCGTTCTGGTCGACGAGGCTCGGGACGATGCGGTTATCGCCCGCAGCAGCGCGGATGCGCCCGAAATTGACGGACAGGTCCTGTTACCGGCTGGCTGTGCGCGTCCAGGTCAATGGCTCAAGGTGCGGATAAGCGCAGCTCAGGAACACGATCTGCTGGCAGAGCCGGTGTAGCAGGCACAGGCAGCTGCCCGACCACGGCGCTGCCCACACCGCGAGGATCCGCCGCCGCGTCCAGTCGGTGCTCGCCCAGGTCCCAGATCACCGTCTGGAAATTGCCGAAACGGTAACCCAGGTCCTTCAGCACATGCCCGCGTCGGGTGAGTAGCTTTTGCTCGCCCGGACTCAGGGCCCCGGGTTCGAACTGCACCTCATCGGGCAGGTACTGGTGATGGTAGCGCGGCTGAGCCACCACCTCGGCGGCCGTCTTGCCCGCAATCACCGCCTGTATCGCGTGATACACCATGCTGATGATACGGCTGCCACCGGGTGTGCCGAGAACTGCGATCCGATCCCGGCCTTCCAGAAAGGTCGGGCTCATTGACGACAGCATGCGCTTGCCCGGCTCGATGGCATTGGCCTGGCCGCCGACCAGGCCATAGGCGTTGGCCACGCCCGGCTTGGCCACGAAATCATCCATCTCATTATTGAGCAGCACGCCCGTACCGGCAGCCACGAAGCCCGAACCCAGCATGTAGTTGATCGACAAGGTCGCGGCCACGCGATTGCCCTGGGTATCGATCACCGAAAAATGGGTGGTGTCGCGCCCTTCGCCGGCCGATGCCCCAGAGGCGGGAAATTCGGCGCTGACAGAGGCTCTTTTCGGCGCAATCCCCTCGCGCCAGACTTGCGCGTAGGCCCGACTCAGCAAGCCCCGGCTGGGCACGCTGACGAAATCGGTATCGCCGATAAACCGCGCCCGATCAAAATAAGCTCGCCGCATCGCCTCAATCGACAAATGCAGCTGGTCGGTTCGGTGCAGCGCATTCCAGTCATAGCCGGACAGGATATTGAACATGATGCCCAGCACGATGCCCCCGGAGGACGGTGGCGGCGCACTGACGATCTGCCAGTCCATGAAATCCAGTATGACCGGCATCCGTTCCTTGACCGCATAGGCGGTGAGATCCTTGGCACTCCAGATGCCCCCGGCGGCGCGCACCGCTCGAATCAGATCGTCCGCCACCCGGCCCTGATAAAACCCGGCCGCTCCGAACACCGAGATCCGTTCCAGAGTTGTGGCCAGATCCGGCTGGCGCAGCCGGGAGCCGGCCTCCAAAGCCTGCCCCTCGGGCAGGAATACGGCGGCGCTGGCCGGATACAGCAGCAGGTCGGCGGCACGATTGTCGATGTAGCGCGCCAGTTTGGCATCAACCACAAAGCCTTCACGGGCATGGCGCAGGGCCGGCGCCAGCGCCGACTCCAGGCCCAGCACGCCGTAGCCTTTGGCCAGATGCTCCAGGGCCGCCGGAATGCCGGGAATGCCGGCTGCCAGCGGGTGTGCGCGCAGACGCTCCTGTACCACGGCGCCCTGGTCATCCAGAAACATGTCCGGCGTCGCCGCCAGGGGCGCCATTTCCCGGGCATCGACCATGATCTTGCGCCCGGTCTGCGCCTCATGCAGCAGAAAAAAGCCACCGCCGCCCAGGCCCGATCCCGAAGGTTCAACAACCGCCAGGGTAGAGGCGATCGCCACCGCAGCATCAAAGGCATTGCCTCCGGCATGCAGGATTTCCACCCCCGCTTCGGTCGCCAGCGGATGGGCTGTCGCAATCGCATAACCCGGCGGAACCGGGCCGGCGAATCCGGTGCTGCCGCCCAGTGCCAGACCCAGCGCGATGAGCCGTCGGCACAGCCCTCCACTTCGACCCGGACCACGCCGCATCACTTGACCCACGGTTTGCCTCTGGCCGCTTCCTCGACGATCTCGGGAACCAGATCGGTCAGGGGGCCGCCGAGCGTGGCGATCTCGCGCACCAGTGTCGAGGAGATATGGGCGAATTTCGCGGTCGGCGGCAGAATCACCGTGTCGATTTCGGGTGCCATGTGCCGCACCATTCGCGCCATCTGCGATTCGTAATCAAAATCGGTGTTATTGCGTACCCCACGAACCAGCACGGTGACCTGCCGTTGTCGGGCGAACTCGATAATCAGACCATCAAAACCGCACACCGTCACATTGGGCAGATCGGTCAATGACCGACGCGCCAGATCGACGCGCTGCTCGAGGTTGAACAGCGGGTTCTTTGCCGAGCTGCGGGCAATCGCCACCACCAGTTCATCAAACATCGCGCTGGCCCGGGCGATCATGTCGGTGTGGCCCAAGGTAATCGGGTCAAATGTCCCTGTATATGCGGCTTTCACGCCCTCTCCCCGCTGTTCAAATCCGGATTCGAGCCGCCACTATAGTCCAGCAGGCGATAGACCACATCCGCCGCGCGACTCTCCTTGACTACCCGCCAGGCCGGATCCGCCGGCCCGGACCAGCCGCGGGGCGTTTCCAGATACACCCGATGGCCGGGATTCAGATGCGCCGGCAGACAGGCCAGCGCCGCATCCCAGACCTGCGCCTGGAACGGAGGATCAACGAAAACCAGATCGAACTTTCTGCTCTGCGCCGGCAGAGCACGCAAGGCATCCGCCTGCACCACGCTGGCCCTGGCCTGCAACATCTGGACATTCAGGCGCAGCTGTTCCACCGCAAGCGGGTTGCTCTCCAGCATCAGCACATGCTCCGCCCCACGGGACAGGGCCTCGAAACCCAATGCGCCGGTGCCGGCGAACATGTCCAGGGCCGCCAGACCGACGGTATCGCGCCCCAGCCAGTTGAACAGGGTCTCGCGAACCCGATCGGGCGTGGGGCGCAGGCCCGGCAGGTCCAGAACCGGCAATTTTCGCCCACGCCACTGTCCACCGATGATCCTCAATCGGCCGTTTGCAGCCGTTCGTCCTTTGCCTTTGCGCATGCGTGTGGATACCGGGTGATAGTCTGCCGAGGGTCCGGAGGACGCGGCGGTTCCGAGCGCGCCCTCCGAGCGAAGTTGCAGGGAGAAGGCATATCATATTATGAACGGCAGCAGTCGGCCCCGCGATATGGGTCCCGTGTCCCTGAGGCATGCCCATGACCGCCAGTCCATGCGTCATGTCTTCTATCTGCGTTTTGTCTACGCCGCGATGTTTATCGTCTATTTCCCGCTGGGCGGCGGGGTGGTGGCGGGTCTGCTCACCATGGATCAGCTGTTTGCCCTGCTCGGACTGTACTTCGCCGCCACGATCACGCTGTTTTTTCTGATCAGCCACAGTGGCCTGACCCCCCTGCGCATCATGCTCAGCATGGGCCTTGATCTGTTGTTGCTGAGCCTGGCCTTCAGCCACGACCCTCTTCCAGGAACCCCCAGCATTGTGATCGCGCCGCTGATTCTGTTCGGCAATGGTCTGCGCCACGGGATGCAGTATTACCTGGGCGGCCTGATCTCCCTGCTGGTGCTGGTGTCGATCGGCTGCCTGCTGCGCGGGCAGATGAGCCCGGCAGGTTTCCCACTTGAAGCGCGCGCCACGATCGGTTTCACCCTGATCACTGCGATCTATGGTTATTTCGTCCTGCTGCGCTTTCGTCAGCAGCGCGAATCACTGGAAACCCAGAATCACTATGACGAGGTCACCGGCCTGCTCAGCCGCAGGGCGATTCGCAAGCTGGCTCAGGACTGCGTGGATCACTGTCGGCATCTGGAGCAATGCTGCCTGGTGTTTTATCTCGACCTGGACAATTTCAAGCAGATCAATGACCGCTACGGCCATGCCCAGGGTGACGCCGCGCTGATCGCGATTGCCGACAGCCTGAGCCTGAGCCTGCCCGAACAGGCGCTATGCGGCCGCCACGGCGGCGACGAGTTTGTGGTGATCATGCCCAATACGGACAGCCGGGAGGCGGACGCCCTGAGTCGGGCCATGGAAAATGCCGTGTTGAACATGGCCAGCCGCTGGCCGGGCGTCGCCCTGGGCGTCAGTATTGGCCATGCCTGCGCACCGCAAGATGGGCTGAGCATCGAGGACCTGATCTCCTACGCGGATCTGAATATGTACAAGCGCAAACGCCAGCCGATGACGGTCAAACCCGCTCGCGAATGGCCATGGCGGCGTCGCGCCTGAACCGCCGCCGCAACCCGCGCTAGGACTGCGTGCCGCCCACGGTCAGCTCATCCACTTTCAGGGTCGGCTGACCGACGCCCACCGGCACGCTCTGGCCATCCTTGCCACAGACTCCGATACCGGAATCCAGCGCCAGATCATTGCCCACCATGCTGACCGCCTGAAGGGCCTGGGGCCCGTTGCCGATCAAGGTGGCGCCCTTGACCGGACGGCCGACGCGACCATTTTCGATCAGATAGGCCTCGGAAGTACTGAACACGAAATTGCCCGAAGTGATATCCACCTGACCACCCTCGAAATTTTTCGCGTACAAGCCCCGTTGAACGCTGCCGATGATTTCCTGCGGGTCCCGCGTCCCGGACAGCATGAAGGTATTGGTCATGCGCGGCATCGGCAGATGGGCGAAAGATTCGCGTCGGCCATTGCCGGTCGGGGCGACCCCCATCAACCGCGCATTCAACTTGTCTTGCAGGTAAGCCTTGAGAATTCCCTTTTCAATCAATACATTGCACTGCGTTGGCGTGCCTTCATCATCGATATTCAGGGACCCTCGGCGTTGCGCCATGCTGCCATCATCGACGATGGTGCAATGTTCTGAAGCCACTTTTTCACCGATCCGCCCGGCATAGACCGAGCTGCCCTTGCGATTGAAATCGCCCTCCAGACCGTGACCGACTGCCTCATGCAACAGCACGCCGGGCCATCCAGCCCCCAGCACCACCGGCATGCTGCCTGCCGGGGCCGGTTCAGCTTCCAGGTGCAACAAGGCCAGGCGAACCGCTTCTTCGGCCAGTCCTTCGGGCGACAGCTTTTCGCTCAGGGTCTGGATGTCGTAACGCCCGCCGCCACCAGCCGAGCCCGACTCGCGCTTGCCATCGCGCTCCACGATGACCTGCACCTGCAAACGCACCAGGGGTCGGATGTCGGCAGCCAAAGTGCCGTCAGAGGCCGCGATCAGGATGTGCTCATAACTGGCCGACAGGCTGGCCGTGACCTGGGAGACTGCGGTATCTGCGGCCCGGGCCGCCGCATCGATCCGCCGCAGCAGATCCAGCTTGCGATCGGCAGCGGCGCTCAGAATGGGGTCATCGGCAGTATACAGACTGGTCTTTCCGGTCTGTCGCCAGGGGCTTAGGTTGGCCTGCCCCCCGCTGCTGGAGATCGCCCCGGCCGCGCGACAAGCCTGTTCCAGTGCCGGCATCTGCAGTTCATCGGTATAGGCGAACCCGGTGGTTTCCCCGCGGATCGCGCGCACGCCGACGCCCTGATCGATACCGTAACCGCCGCTTTTGACGATGCCTTCTTCAAGCACCCAGCTTTCACTGCGGCGGGCCTGGAAGTACAGATCGGCCGCATCGATACCGGGCCGCATCAAACCGTGCAGTACTTGCTGCAGGTCATCCACGGCGAGATTGGCGGGCGCCAGCAGGCGGTGTTGCGCAAGTGCCCAATTGTCTTTTTGCATTTCTCTTCCCGTGCGCTTTGCGCGCACTACAGACTGCGGTGCGCCAGCACCGGAAATTCGCGCCGCCGCTGGGCCTGCGCTTCCAAATCCACTTCGGCCATGATCAGCTCCGGCTCTTCGCCAGCCTGGGCCAGAATTTCACCCCAGGGACTGATGATCATACTATGCCCCCAGCTGACCTGGCCGCTGGGATGCTCGCCACATTGATCCGCGGCAATGACCCCGGCCAGATTCTCGATCGCCCGGGCGCGTAGCAGGACTTCCCAGTGCGCTTTACCGGTGGTCCGGGTGAACGCCGCAGGCACCAGCAACAGCTGCGCCCCCTGGGCGCTGAGCTGCCGATACAATTCGGGGAAACGCAGGTCATAGCAGATGGACAAACCGACCCGCACGCCGTCACACAGGAAACTTTGTGGCGGATTCCTGCCAGCCCGGAAGAACTTCGATTCCCGATAGGTCGTTCCGTCCGCCAGTTCGACATCGAACAGGTGACGCTTGTCGTAACGCGCCAACAAGGCACCGTCCGGGCCGTAAACCAGCGTGCTGGCAGAGACATGCCCCGCATCGTCCGGCACCCGCAAGGGCAGCGAACCGCACACCAGATAGATCTGCTGCGCGGCAGCCAGTTCGGCCAGGCGCGTCTGCCACGGACCATCCTGAAACGTCTCTGCCCAGGTCAGCTTGTCCTGTTCCTTGACGCCCATGAACAGCGCGTTTTCCGGCAGTAACACCAACCGGGCGCCGGCCCGCGCAGCACGGCTGAGCAGCGCGCTGACATCGGAAAAATTGCGCTGCGCATCCGCGCCGGAACACAGCTGGACGGCGGCGACCTGCAAGCGGGCGCTCATTGCAGCCGACTCACTTGGGGGTTATCCCAGCTGCCACCCAGGCGATAGCTGATCTGAGTCACCTGATCCAGTGGCTTGTCCAGCAACTCCTGGGCAAACATCAGGAACACGCCGACCACCGGCCCACCCAGAACGGTGGCTGCCAGCGAAACTCCGGACGACAGCCCGGGATAGATGGTGATCGTCTGATCATAGGTGCGGTGCGCCAGATCGACCGAGCCGCGCGCCGCGATGCGCAGGGAGGTGCCTTTGACTTCCAGATCGTCACTCGAAGCCACGCCGTTTTCGATCAGGAATTCACCGCTGAGGCTGTCAAAACCCAGCCCGGTGTCGACAACATCACGGAAATCCAGAAAAAACCGCCGCGGCAGCGCATTGAAACTGAACAAACCCAGCATGCGACCGGCGCCCGGCTCGATGTTGAGCAAGCGACCCTCGCTGAAATCGAATTTGAGCTGGCCACTGAGGGTGTCATAACGCAGGCCATCCGGGTGGGCAGACCAGTTGAACCGACCGCTGAGCTGGCCGCGTCGGGCGGACAGATTATCCTGATAGCCCAGCACGGTCAGCCAGCTGCGAAAGGCCTGTGTATCGACCTTGAAATCCAGCGCGGCGGAAATCCCGGCGGCCTCGCGCAACCACAGGCCACTGAGATCGATTTCACGCCGGGTGCTGGAGTCCACCGTCAGGGTCTCGATCCGCGTGCCCAAGGCCACCGGGCTCATGCGCAGATCGAGACGACCGACCGGCACATCATTCACGGCCAGGTCCTCGACCCGAAGGGCAAGATCCGGAATCAGGGTCGGGTCGACCGGAGCCGAGGCCTGGGTTTCCCGCCCGGCGGCAGGGTCGATGGCCCGGGTCCAGTTGAGCCGCTCAAATTCGCCGGTCAGCTGCAGGCGAGCGCCGGTCTGCTGGTTCGGAATCCGCAGCGAACCGTTGGCCCGCGGTCCGGCCAGGCCGATATTCCATTGCTCCTCATCCTGGGTCATCTGCAGGCGCACGTCGGGCAAACGTTGCCCCA
Source organism: Oceanococcus sp. (assembly GCA_041624435.1). Taxonomy (GTDB): domain Bacteria; phylum Pseudomonadota; class Gammaproteobacteria; order Nevskiales; family Oceanococcaceae; genus Oceanococcus. The sequence goes on from JBFJVB010000017.1 coordinate 29,700, forward strand.
AGGCCAGCAAATCCCCGATCCGCAAGACCATGCCGCCGAATTGTCGGGACGAGGCGCCCGTGGCACCGGCCGCGCCGGCCTGCTCCTGTACCAGGTCCTGAATCAGCGGCAGCCATTCATCGAACCGGGCCTGGGCCAACTGACCTTCGATCCACCAGCCCGGCGCACCGGCCGGGAGCGCGTCGCCACCCAGATGGATGCGGACGGCCCGCAGACCTGTAGATTTATCTCCGAGCAAGCCATCAAAACCCAGCAACTGGGCATAATTCACATGGACTCGGGTCTCCTTGCCGGGCATCACCTGCACATGCAGACGGCGCAATTCATCGGCCTGCTTGCCCAGTGGCGCCGGCAAATCCCAGGCAGTACCCAGCAGATTGGTTTCGAACCGCAAACCGGGCTCGGCGCCGGGCCCGACCTGCATCGTGAATCGCCAGTCGCTGGCACCGCTGGCGCGCTGTTTGAGCCAGGTGGGCACGGGCACCGAAGGCGGCAACTGCCTGGGTTCCAGGCTCATCGCAGCTTCTATGCGCGTTCGCCCCTGGTCGGGTTGCAGGTTGATCTTGAGCGGAATCGAGGCCACTTCGGCAGTCAGGTCCCGGCCACGCAAACCGTTGTTGTCGATCTGGACTTCACCACGGATTTTCTGGATCGGATCCGGCCAGTAGCGCGTCCACAGCGCGGCCCGGTCAAACTGCAATCTGGCCTGATAATCCGACTCACCAAGACGCTTCAGCGGCAACTTCAGGTTCAGGGTGCCCGCGGTACGCCCCGACACGGCCAGGCTGTCCAGGACCTCACCCAGGTTCTTGCGCAACTTGGACTGTCCCAGCATTTTCCAGATATCGGCGGCATCACCCTGCAACTGCGCCTCCACTTCCACGGTGCTGTCGCGCAGGTCGGCAATTCGCGCCTCGGCTTGAGCGACCGCGACGCCGCCGATGCGGCCCCCGCGCGCGGCGACCGTAAGCTCATTGCCCTGCAGCACCAGGTCGGCTGCCGCCATTTCCAGAACCGGCCAGTCCGGGGCGAAATTCAGGGTCGTATCCTCCAGCGCCAGGGCCACGCGGAATACGCCGTTCTGACCATCAGCAAAGGGAAAATCCTTCAGGTCACCGCGAATCTGCACCTGACCTGAGGTCACCCGACTGGCCGGGACGGCTTGCGACAGCCAGTTCTTGAGACGCGGATGCCAGAACTTGGGCTGGAATGCCAGCCAGCGCGCAGGGTCCTTGCAGAAGAAATTCAGATCCAGGTCCAGCGCCGGCTCCTCCCCCAGGTTCAGACTGAGCCGGCCCACCCCATCCAGGCTCATCGCCGCATAATGCAGACCGGGGGCCTCGACCTGCCAGCCGCTGGCGGTGCGCTGCCAGCTCAGAGTGCCGCTCAGCTGGTCCAGGTCCAGGGCCTGGGGGAAAAGCTGTGGTGCATCCACGACCATCCCCTGGCTGTCCAGCTGGATTCGACCGCCATCGTGGTCCAGGGAAAGCAGCCCGCTGAGCTGTTGCAAGCCGGGCCATTTTTCACCCGCCGCCAGACTGACGCCGTCCAGCTTGGCGGTGATCCGGGGCCAGCGCTGGGCACCGGCCGATTGCACCACCACCTGGTGCAGATTGCCGGACAGGGTCTGGAAAGCGCCCACCGACTCGGCTGTCGCCGCTGGCAGCAAGGCCAGCCAGGGCTGCAAATCCTGCAGACGTAGATATTGCGCATCCAGGGCATAACGGCCGCTCTCAAGCTCACCCGGCTGCCACTCCAAAGCGGTCCGGTGCACGGGCCAGGCCTCGCCCTGGCCGATGAGCTGGGCGCTGTGCAATTCGGCGCGCAAGCCCTCGCCCAGCGCGCTCAGCTGCAATTCGCCGCGCCAGCGCGCAAAGCCCTGGGGCGCCGCCGCCGGGCGAAAATCGTCCAGTTCGAAGCCCACCTGAGCCTCCTGCCATTGGCCCTGATGCCAGATGCTGTCGACGCTCAGCTGCTTCACCTGGCCACTGAGCAGCGGCATGCGGGGCACAAAAGCGTGCAGGTCTGCCCAGATGTCCAGGTTCTTGAGCTCGGCCTTCAGGGTGCTGATGCGCCAGGGCGCCTGTTGCAGGACCAGGTGGAACTCGACCTCACTGTCGGTCTCGGCGGGCACATGCAATTCCCCGCCCAGTTCCAGGCCACGATAGGTCCGTTCCACGTTCGCCCGGCTGATCACCACCTGTCGCGCGGCGCGCTGATGATCCTGATCGATCCAGCTCAAGCGCACATCGTCAAGCTGTACATGGCCAATGCGACGCAGCTGGTCGAGGAAATCTTCCGGCGGTCGTTGCACGCTGCCGTCGGCCTGAACGCCACCGAGCTGCAGCGCACCGTCAATCAGACTCAGCTGCAGCGCGGTGCCGCGCATGCGCACACGACGCGGGGTCAGGTCCCCCTGCAACATGCGCAGCAGCGAAAAGCCGATGTGCAGCTCCGCCAGTTGCAGTCGTTCTTCGGGATTGGCCCCGACCACGACGCGTTCCAGTTGCAGGGTGGGGTAGCGACCACGCCAGATCAGATCCATTTCACCGATCTGGACCGGGCTGTTCATCAGGCTGCCGACACGCTGCTCAACCTCGGCGCGATACTCCGGCACCAGTTGCACGCCAATCCGGAACAGCCCGACGCTGACCCCGAGCAGGATGAGCAGGGACGCACCCATCACCACTCCGCTGATCCAGAGTCTCCGTTGCCACTTGCGCATCTGGCTTAGCTCTAGAGTGGCACGACGTCGTAGGATTCGGGCAGGTACTGCGCCTCGGCCAACAAGCGTATGGGTTTGTGCACCACCTCTTCCAATTCGGCCAGGCCGGTTGACTGCTCATCGGCCAGGCGGGCGATCACATCGGGATGAGCCAGGACACGGTACTCACGGGCCTGAAACTGTCGCGCCGTACGGCGTAACTCACGAAAGATTTCGTAACACACGGTTTCCGCAGATTTGATCCGTCCTCGACTCATGCAGGTAGGACAGGGCTCGCAGAGAATTCGTTCCAGGGACTCGCGGGTTCGCTTGCGCGTCATCTCCACCAGGCCCAGCGATGACAGGGAGCAGATCACGCTCTTGGCATGATCGCGCGCCAGGGCCTTGCTCAGTGCCGCCAGCACCTGCTCGCGGTGCGTTTCATCCACCATGTCGATGAAATCGATGATGATGATCCCGCCCAGATTGCGCAGCCGCAACTGATGCGCAATGGTCTGTGCCGCCTCCAGATTGGTCTTGAAGATGGTCTCTTCCAGATTGCGATAACCGACAAAGGCGCCGGTATTCACATCCACCGTGGTCATCGCCTCGGTCTGGTCGAAGACCAGGTGCCCCCCGGACTTGAGTGGCACTTTGCGATCCAGGGCCCGCTGCAGTTCATCTTCGACCCCGTAGAGGTCAAAGATCGGCGCCGTGCCATCGAAATAATCGATCCGCTCGGCAACACCAGGCACGAAACGGCGCACGAATTCGACGCAACGCGTATACGCGGCCTCATCGTCGATCCGCACCCGTTCGATGTCGTCGTTCATCAGATCGCGCAGGGTCCGCAACACCAGCGGCAGATCGCCATGCACCAGCGTCCCGGCCTGGGCGGTGCGTCCGGCTTCCTGGATGGAGTCCCAGAGTCGATGCAGAAACTCCACATCGGCCCGCAGATCACTCTCGCAGACCCCTTCACCGGCCGTACGGACGATAAAACTGCCCGGGCGACCCGAGTCGGCCACCATGCCCGTGAGCATCTCGCGCAGGCGGCTGCGCTCCGCCTCATCCTCGATCTTGATCGAAATACCGACCCGGTCGCTGTGCGGCAGATACACCAGATACCGCGACGGAATCGTCAGCTGGCTGGTGAGTCTGGCGCCTTTGCTGCCCAGCGGTTCCTTGATAACCTGCACCAGGATGGCGTCACCATCTTGCAGCAGGGAACGGATACCGAGCGGCTCGCCACTGTCGTCCGCATCGGTGCCATCCTCACACAGCACATCCGAGGCGTGCAGGAACGCGGTCCGGTCCAGGCCTACATCGACGAAGGCTGCCTGCATTCCGGGAAGCACGCGCTGAACCCGGCCCTTGTAGATATTGCCCACCACGCTCACATTGGAAGCGCGCTGAATGAAGATTTCCTGCAGCACGCCCTGTTCCACCAGGGCCACGCGGGTCTCCTGGGGACTGACGTTGATGAGGATCTCATTACTCATGGGGCGCTCAAGGCTGGCGGCTCGATAGCAAACAACTTTAACAGTCTTAAGCTCATCTGCACGGGCAAGCCGACGACCCCGGAGTAGCTGCCGGAGATTTCCTGCACGAAAGCCTCGGCCAGTCCCTGGATCGCGTACCCCCCGGCCTTGCCCTGGGGCTCACCGCTGGCCCAGTAGGCGGCGGCCTGCGCTGGCGTGACCGGGGCGAAACTCACCCGGGTTCGGCTCAAGCCGATCTCCCGACGCTCCGCCTGGCGGACGCATACCGCGGTGAGCACCTCGTGCTCGCGCCCGGACAGCTGCGCCAGCATCCGCAGGCCCTCGGCACGGTCACGCGGCTTGCCCATGATCACATCGCCCAGCGCAACGATGGTATCCGCCCCCAGCACCGGCAGGTTGGTCTGGCCCAGCGCGGCGGCTTTTTCCACGGCCAGGCGCTGCACATAGGCGGCGGGCGCCTCTTGCGTCAGGCGTGACTCGTCGATATCCGCAGGCACCACAGAAAAGCGCAGGCCCAGACGAGCCAGCAATTCGGCGCGACGCGGCGACTGGGAAGCGAGGATGAATTGCTGGTCCGACATGCTTATTCGCGGTGGTAAGGGTGGCCGGACATCAGGGTATAGGCACGGTAGACCTGCTCTATCAGCAGCAGGCGCGCGAGCCCATGCGGCAGGGTCATGCGCGACAGCGACAGCAGCTCATCGGCGCGCTGGCGGAATTCGGCGGAATGGCCGTCGGCCCCTCCGATCACCAGGCTCACATCGCGCCCGTCCATCTGCCAGGTCTCGATGCGGCGGGCAAAATCCGGGCTGGTGCCCGGCTGCCCCCGCTCGTCCAGGGCGACCAGGCGCTCCCCGGGGCGCAAGCGATTCTGCAATCGGGCGCTGTCCGCCGCCTGCAACTGGGCCATGGTCTGGCCCGATTTGCGCGGCGCCGGATCGATCACTTCCATTTCGACCGGGAATTGCCTCGGGAAGCGTTTCATGAACGCTTCCACACCGTCGTCAACCCAGCTCGGCATGCGCTTCCCGATGCACAGAACGCGCATCTTCACGGCTAGGCGTCCTGCACGGGCCCGGTCAGGCCGGAGGCGTCATCCTCGGCCGCGGCCGCCGCGTCCGGCCCCATCGACCAGAGTTTTTCCAGCTGATAGAAGGCGCGCGTCTGCTGTTGCATCACGTGCACGATGACGGCGCCCAGGTCGACCAGTACCCACTCCCCTTCATCGAGCCCTTCGATACCGGGCGGATGCCCCGCGGCCTTGGCCGCCAGGGCGAGATTCTCGGCCAGCGATTTCACATGCCGTTGCGACGTACCGGTACAGATCAGCATGTAGTCCGTCACCGTGGTCATTGCCTGCACATCCAGGACCACCAGGTCCTTGGCCTTGCCATCTTCCAGGGCCCCTCTGGCCAGGGCCAGCAAATTGTTTTCAGCGGATATGACCGTCACCCATCACGATGTATTTCTCGGTAGTCAGTCCCTGTAAGCCTACGGGACCACGTGCATGTAATTTGTCGGTGCTGATACCAATTTCAGCACCTAAACCGTATTCAAAGCCGTCGGCAAACCGGGTTGAAGCGTTGACCATGACCGAACTGGAATCGACTTCGCGCAGGAAACGCTGCGCCTTGGCCAGGTCCTCGGTCACGATGGCTTCGGTGTGACCCGAGCCGTATTGGCGGATATGCGCCATCGCGGCATCAATCCCGTCCACCACCCGGACCGACAGGATGGGTGCCAGGTATTCCGCGGCCCAGTCAGCCTCCACCGCGGGCACGACATCATCGATGAGCTCCTGGGTACGCTCACAACCGCGCAGTTCCACCCCGGCCTGGCGATAAGCCACCGCCAGTTCAGGCAGAATCTCGGCCGCCCGGCTCCGCGCCACCAGCAGGGTTTCCATGGTGTTGCAGGTGCCATAACGCTGAGTCTTGGCATTGACCGCAATGGCCTGCGCCTTTTCCGAGCTTGCCGCATCATCGATATACACGTGACAGACGCCGTCCAGATGTTTGATCACCGGCACCCGCGCGTGTTCGGCCACGGCGCGGACCAGGCCCTTGCCACCGCGCGGCACGATCACGTCGATGAACTCCGGCATCGCCACCAGAATCGGCACCGCCGCACGATCGGTCAGCTCCAGAACCTGCACGCAATCGCCGGGCAACTCGGCATCCTTCAGGGCCTGGGTCACACAGGCGCCAATCGCCAGATTGGAGCGAATCGCTTCGGAGCCCCCCCGCAGGATCGCCGCATTGCCCGATTTCAGGCACAGGGCGGCTGCATCGGCGGTCACGTTCGGACGCGATTCGTAAATGATCGCCACCACACCCAGCGGCACGCGCATCTTGCCAACCTGAATCCCGGAGGGCCGATACGACAGACCGCTGACCGAGCCGACCGGGTCGTCCAGGCCCGCCACCTGCCGGACGCCCGCAGCCATCCCGCGGATCCGTTCGGGAGTCAGTTCCAGACGATCGAGCAGCGCTGCATCCAGGCCGCGTTCCCGGCCCGCCTGCATATCCTTGTCGTTTTCAGCCAGCAAATGCGCGCTGTGCTGCTCCAGCGCATCGGCCAAGGCGAACAATGCGGCATTCTTGGCTCCCGGTGAGGCCGCGCTGATTACCTGGGCTGCCGCCCGGGCACGCTGACCCACGGCGCGCATCTGGCGCAGGAGAAATTCATTTTCGACCGGCATCACGGTCGAATCCTTGTCTGACATAACATCCACTTTTATCAATTCATGCCACCCGGCGACCGCCGTGGCCGCACAGGCGAACGGCTAAGTTTACCAAGTCCTCCCAAAAACGCGCCTCTGGCGCCGATTTGGCGGTTCGATCCAGCCCCACGGCAAGCAAATGCAAGCGCCGGACCTCGGCGCCCGGCAGACGCCGCAAGGCGCCACTGAACACCGGCTGACGGTTACGCCAGATACCCACCTCGGCACAGGCGCGCTCCGGCCCCAGCGCCCCGGCGCGTTGCGCGGCCGCATGCAGGCTGCGCAGATCTCGCGCCAGGCTGGCCAGCAACAGCACCGGCGCCGTGCCTTCTTCGCGCAATCGCTGAATCATCCGCAATCCGGCGGCGAGATCGCCGGCCAGCAACACGTCGGGCAAGTCGAACCCGACAAAGCGGGCATGATCGCTCACGACCTGCTGCAGACCGGGCAGATCCCAGTTCCGACCGCCATCCAGCAAGGGCAGTTTTTCCAGTTCCTGACGGGCGGCGAGCAAGTTGCCCTCCACCTGCTCGGCCAGCCAGCTCAAGGCATCGGGCTCGATTTGCAGCCCCAGACTCCCGGCCCGGTCGGCCAGCCAGCG
>JBFJVB010000018.1:0-35820 GCA_041624435.1 Oceanococcus sp.
CATCGAATCCTGCAATGACGTCGCCGACCTGAAGCTCGCCAAACAGGGTCTTGGGCACGACCATCACCACGGTCCCGTCGGCACCGTAGCTGCTGCGGGCATCGAGCTCTCCGGTTTCGGAGAATTCCAGCAAACCCTGGGGCAGCTCGATAAAGCGGCCGTAAACCAGGCGCGGCACCACCTGGGAGGCGTCCAGGGCCAGGTAGAGGTTGTCATACAGCGGAAACAGGATGGGATAGAAGCTGCTGGGAGGTGGCGCATTGGCGGTGAAATTCGCCAGTTTCACGGTCAGCACCAGATGGCCCGCATATTCATCCGGCTCCGCCACCGCCAGGCTCAGAATATCCGCATCCTCGATCGGCGCATCGCCTGCGGGGTCCTGAATGATCAGTTCACCGGGCAGGGCGCAGGTGTCCACCGCGACCGCCTCGCTGATCGGCAGGGCCAGCACATTGCTGTCCGGACTCTCGCCCTGGGCGTTGATCGCGACCACTTTATAGAAATACTCGGCCACCGCGGGATCAGCGCTATCATCGACAAACTGGGTTTTTTCCCCGGATTCACCGATCAGCTGGAATGGACCGTTGGCCGTGCTGGCCCGGTAGACCCGGTAGTTGCTGATCCTGGCGCCGCCGTCATCGGGAGCGCGCCAGCCGATCAGGGTGCGGCTTACGCTGCGCTGGCTCGAGTTCAGGTCGGGGCAGGCCGCCGCCGGTGGCAGCGGCGTGGAGGCATTGAAGCGGCTGGCGGGGGCGCCGTCGAAGGCGCTGTACAAGGTTCGGCCGCCGGTCTGACGCGCAATCGTGCCTTTGGCGGCGAAGCTGTTCTGGGAGGGGTCGATCACGCAGCCGCCGACGCAGCCGTCGGCATAGGCAAACAGCGGTCGCCCCATGTCGTCGAGTTCCAGATCGTTGAAATCGAGCAGGTTGCGGTTGGTGCCGCTGGTGCCGATCCCGCCATGGCCCTGGACCGGATCGTTGGGGCTGAGGTTCAGCAGATGCCAGGTTTCACCCCGGTCATAGGTGGTGGCGATATACGGATACCAGACCCCGGTGAAGGACAATTCAAGGTCGGGACCCTGGGTCTTGGTACCCAGGAACGCGCAGGCGGCCCGGTCCGGATCGCCTGCAATCATGGCCGGGAAGCGGGTGGCGACCAGGCCCTGGGAGGCGCCGATATCCGTGTCATTGCTCCAGGTTCGGCCCTGGTCGGAGGATACCGCGACATGGGTCCGGCCATCGGCATTTTCGTAGCACATGTAGGCCGTGCCATCGCTGGCGAGGCCGATCGAAGGATCGGAGCCGGCACCGCCCTGGCTCTGGGGGATCGGTCGCACCTCATAGCTCAGGCCCGCATCGGTACTGACAAAGGCCACGACTTTTTCGGCGCTTTCTCCCAGGCCCAGGACACACTGGGAGCTGTCCGGGATGTACAGGGTGCCGTCCGGGGCCACTTTCGGGTGCCCGTGCAGGGCGCCGGCGGAGCAGGCGGTGTTCTTGAAGGGCATGCCCGGGCCGAAAGTCTGACCACCGTCATCACTGCGGGCGCAGAAGGCGGAGGCCACGGACTGGGAGCAGTAATACACGGCATTCGGGTAAAGCAGGCCCGCACCGGGGATCACGCCGGCGGGATAGGGGCCGGCAACCACGCCCTGGTGATCGGCGCCGCCATTGGGCAGTCCCAGCTGACCGGGCGTCCAGGATTCGCCGTCATCGTCGGAGAATTCGAACAGACTGTTGGCGCCGGACAACTGCGAATTGAAGGTCCGGCCCGTGTCCTGATCGGTGGTCATGATCGGATCCAGTGAATTCAGGGTGGTGAGCAAGCCGGATTTGTTCTCCCAGCGGGCCGCGCAGCTTTCAGGCAGGGCAGGGGACGCATTCTCCGCGAAGCTCACGCGCAAGGCGTTGACGTAGGAGACGAACATGACCCGTTTGCTCAGCGGGTTATAGCCCAGGGTCGGTTCTCCCGCATCGTTGCCCAGATCCGGGGGGGAGACATGGACCTGATAGCGCGGCGCCAGGCCGTCGGCGGCAGGTACCTGCGTCGCCGGATCGGACCCGGCTGCCAGCGGCAGCTCCAGTTTGATCGTGGTTGTGGCCAGCGTGCCGGTCACGGCGAACGGAACGATGCGCACGGTAAAGCGCTGGCTGCCCTGGCCGGCGGGCAGTTGCATGACCTCCGGGTTGGTGGAGCCCGCGGAACGATTGACTTCGCTGCCCGCCGCATCCAGCAGGTAGATGTCATAGTCGTCCGCCCCTTCCCAGGCCGTGGTGATGACGATCTGGGCATTGGCCTGGGTGCTGGCAAAATCCGCCGGCAGTTGCACGTTCAGGTCGAAGTCATCGCAGGGGAACACCGGCGCCTGACAGATCAATTCGACGGTGGCCGAGACATTGGAAATCGCGTTGGGCCCGGAGACGAAACTGATTTCGGGTGAGGCCGGGCTCAAGGTGCCGGTCGCCGGTTCCGCGGCCTGGAGCCCGGTCCCCGCCGTCATCAGCAGCAGGATCGCCATGACCATGGCAGGCGGGAAAGTCGCTTCTGATTGCACGGGCTGTCTCCTGAAAGTCCGGCCATTGACGCGCTGCCAGCAAGCGTTCTGTTCCAGCGCGATCAGACACATCCCACCACGGCGGGCGGCAATACGAGACACGCAAGCGTGTCCCGGTTATGCTCGAGGGGTGAAAAGCATGCGAAAAATAATGGCCATAGCTGTGGTCGTGGGGCTAATTGCTTGCACGTCCCGTGCCACGCCGAGCGTCATGGAGTTACTGATGCCGATTCCCGGCGGTTTCGGGATCAGCAAGATCGAGCACAAGTCCGTGCTGATCGGAGGTCAGCAGGCGCCGGCTGCGGAGCGGCCCGCGCTGGATGCCCTGGACGGAAGAGGCATCCTCAGCACCGCCTATTTCAAGTACTGGCTGGACAATGGTGCGGCGTACAAGGTCCGGATCAATCTGTATCGGAATCCGGCCCTGTTGCAGCAGGACTGGCAGCGGCGTTATCCGCCGGATTCCCTGGCGCAGGCCCAGCCGCTGCCGGCGGGCCTGCAGGGCTTCATTCAGGGCAAGCGGATCGCCAGTTTCCGGATTGAAACGGCGCTGGTCGAAGTGGCCGCTGGCAAGGACGTCGAGCGGCTCGGGGATTTTGTCCTCGAATACGCCGGTTTTGTCCGTTCGCAGTTTCGCTAGCCGGACCGGAGCGGTGGGCTAAGTCCCGACGCCGGCTCAGACTTCCAGGTATTCCAGTATGCCCTCGGCGGCTTCACGGCCCTCGAAAACAGCGGTGACCACCAGATCCGAGCCGCGCACCATATCGCCGCCGGCAAAAATCTTCGGGTTGGTGGTCTGGAACTTGATTTGTGCCGCCCCCGAGGCGCGGACCCGCCCGCTGTCATCGGTGGCCACATCAAACTCTTCCAGCCAGTCAGGGGGGCTGGGCTGGAAGCCAAAAGCGATCAGCACATTGTCTGCGGGAATGATTTCTTCGCTGCCGGGAATGGCCTCGGGGCGACTGCGGCCACGCGCATCGGGTGGTCCAAGTCGGGTCCGGACGACCTTGACGCCCTGAACCTTGTCGTCGCCGACGATTTCTACCGGTTGGCGGTTGAACAGAAACCTTACGCCTTCTTCCTTGGCGTTGGCGACTTCGCGGCGTGATCCCGGCATGTTCGCTTCGTCGCGGCGATAGGCGCAATTGACCCGGGCGGCTTGCTGGCGGATGGCCGTGCGATTGCAGTCCAGGGCGGTGTCGCCACCACCGAGCACGACGACCCGTCGGTCGCGCAGATCAATGAATTCCGCGGGATCCTTCTCCAGACCCAGTTCCCGGTTGATGTTCGAGATCAGGTAAGGCAGCGCGTCGTAGACACCGGGCAGGTCTTCGCCGGGGAAACCCCCTTTCATGTAGGCGTAGGTGCCCATGCCCAGAAATACCGCGTCGTAGTCGTCGAGCAGCTGCTGGAATGGCAGGTCACGGCCAATTTCGACATTCAGCCGGAATTCGACGCCCATGCCTTCCATCACTTCCCGGCGACGGGTGACCACGTCTTTTTCCAGTTTGAACGGTGGGATGCCAAAGGTCAGCAAACCGCCGATTTCCGGATACTTGTCGAACACCACCGCCTCGACGCCATTGCGCACCAGAATGTCGGCGCAGCCCAGGCCGGCCGGGCCCGCGCCAATGATCGCGACCTTCTTGCCGGTGGGCACGACATTGGACATGTCCGGCCGCCAGCCTTGCGCCAGCGCCGTGTCGGTAATGTATTTTTCGATCGACCCGATGGTCACCGCGCCAAAGCCGTCATTCAGCGTGCAGGCGCCTTCGCATAGGCGGTCCTGCGGGCACACCCTTCCGCAAATCTCCGGCAGGGTATTGGTCTGGTGGGACAGTTCCGCAGCTTCAAACAGATTGCCTTCCTCGATCAGCTTGAGCCAGTTGGGAATGTAGTTGTGCACCGGGCACTTCCATTCGCAATAGGGGTTGCCGCAGGACAGGCAACGACCGGCCTGATTGCCGGCCTGTTCCTTGTCGAACTGACCGTAGATCTCGCGGAAGTCGTGAATGCGCACTTCCACTTGATTTTTCTTCGGATCGTGCCGGGGCAGGTCCAGAAACTGTAATGCGTTTTTAGCCATGGTGTCTTCTGTCCGCAGATTACAGCAGCGAAACGATCACGCTTGGGAACCGGGTATTGCGCGGGTCACTCGTCGCAAGGTTCTCAAGGCGTGATTCGATCGGCATGGAATCTGAGTAATCTGGGAATGGGATGGTTCTCGTGTGATTAGGCCGCTTCGCGGATCATGTCCAGCAGGGAATTGATTTCGGAGGCCTTGGGTTTGACCAGCCAGAACCTTGCCATGAAATCTCTGAAATCATTGAGAATTTCCTGTCCCCATTCAGAGCCTGTCGCATTGACATGCTCCCTGATCGTGCCGCGCAGATGGTTGCGGTAGGCCTCCATATGCTCGGCTGCGATGCGATGGATATCGATCAGTTCGTGGTTGTAGAAGTCCACGAAATGCCGGTCCATATCCAGCACATAGGCGAAGCCACCGGTCATGCCCGCGCCGAAATTCAGTCCGGTCGGGCCGAGCACGGTGACCACACCGCCGGTCATGTATTCGCAGCCGTGATCGCCAACGCCCTCAACCACCGCGACCGCGCCAGAATTCCTGACCGCGAAGCGCTCACCGGCGCGACCCGCGGCGTAGATCTTGCCGCCGGTTGCACCGTACAGGCAGGTGTTGCCGATGATGGTGGTTTCATTGGCCTTGAAACGACTGCCCTGTGGTGGGCGCAGCACGATCTGACCACCGGCCATGCCCTTGCCGACATAGTCATTCGCATCGCCTTCCAGCTCCAGGTGCAGTCCGCCTGCGTTCCAGACGCCGAAGCTCTGGCCAGCCGTGCCCTTGAGCCGCAGCGTGATCGGGGCCTCCGCCATGCCGTGGTTGCCGTAGCGCTTGGCAATCTCGCCGGAGAGCCGGGCACCGATGGAGCGGTTGGTATTGTGGACGGTATAGGCGAATTCACCGCCGCTTTTGTTCGCGATGGCGGCCGCGGTGTCACGCACCATCTGCTCGGCGAGTTCGCCTTTGTCAAAGGGTACGTTGTGCGGCTCGATGCAGTACTGCGCCGCATCGCTGACCAGGCCCGCCGCCGACAGAATAGGCTGCAGATTCAGCTTGCGCTGCTTGTCGGTGTTGCCCGGCAGAAGTTCGAGCAGGTCGGTGCGGCCGATCAGCTCCGCCATGCTGCGTACGCCCAGCTGGGCCAGCAATTCCCGGCACTCGTCGGCCACGAAGCGGAAATAGTTCATCACCATTTCAGCCTCGCCAATGAAATGCTTTTCGCGCAGCAGATCATTTTGCGTGGCGACGCCGGTGGCGCAGTTGTTCAGGTGGCAGATGCGCAGATATTTGCAGCCCAGCGCGACCATGGGCGCGGTGCCAAAGCCGAAGGATTCCGCGCCGAGTATCGCCGCCTTGATCACATCCAGGCCGGTCTTCATGCCACCGTCCGCCTGGACCCGAACCTTGTCGCGCAAGTCGTTCTGACGCAGGGTCTGGTGGGTTTCCGCCAGCCCCAGCTCCCAGGGGGTGCCGCAGTAACGCACCGAGGTCAGCGGACTGGCGCCGGTACCACCGTCGTAGCCCGAAATCGTGATCAGATCCGCGTAGGCCTTCGCCACGCCAGCCGCAATCGTGCCGACGCCCGGACCGGACACCAGCTTGACGGAAACCAGCGCCTGCGGGTTGACCTGCTTCAGATCGAAAATCAGCTGGGCCAGATCTTCGATCGAGTAGATGTCATGGTGGGGCGGAGGGGAAATCAGGGCCACGCCGGGGCGCGAGAAGCGCAGTTCGGCGATGTAGTCATTGACCTTGTGGCCGGGCAACTGGCCACCTTCCCCAGGTTTGGCGCCCTGGGCGATCTTGATCTGCAAGACTTCGGCATTGACCAGGTAATGCGGGGTCACGCCGAAGCGCCCGGAGGCCACTTGCTTGATCTTGGACATCTTGTCCGTATCGAAGCGACGCGGGTCCTCGCCGCCCTCACCGGAATTGGATCGGCCGCCCAGACGGTTCATGGCTTGAGTCAGCGCTTCATGGGCTTCGGGCGAGAGGGCGCCCAGACTCATGCCGGCCGAGTCGAAACGCAGCAGGATGGCATCGCGGCTCTCAACTTCGGCGACCGGAATGGGCGTGACGGCCTTGAGCCCCATCAGGTCGCGCAGGGTCATCGGCTCCCGATCATTGACCAGTTCGGCGAGGACCTTGAAATCCGCATAGTCGCCGCTGCGGACCGCCTTGTGCAGGGTCGCGATCACATCGGGGTTGTACGCATGGTACTCGCCGCCGTGGACATATTTCAGCAGGCCGCCCTGATCGATGGTCTTGCGCGGATTCCAGGCCAGCTTGGCCAGCTTGCGCGTATCCTGATCCAGGTCGCTCAGATCCGCGCCGGCAATCCGGGAGGTCGTGCCCTTGAAGCACATCTCCACCACTTCGTCCGCCAGGCCGACGATTTCGAACAGTTGTGCGCCGCGATAGCTGGCAATGGTCGAAATGCCCATCTTGGACATGATCTTGTACAGGCCCTTGTTGATCCCCTTGCGGTAGGCGCGTTCCAGGTCGGCGACGGCCTTGTGCTTGATCTCCCTGCTGCGGACCATGTCGCGCAAGGATTCATAGGCGAGGTAGGGATAGACGGCGGTGGCGCCATAGCCGATCAGCACCGCGAAATGATGCGAATCGCGGGCCGTGCCGGACTCAACCACGATATTGCAATCGCAGCGCAGGCCGGTCTGGACCAGGCGATGCTGGATCGCGCCGGTTGCAAGCAGGGCGTGGATGGGTAGCTTGTCCTTCTCGATGAACCGATCCGACAGAACCAGCACCACCGTGCCGGCGCGTACGGCCGCTTCGGCCTGGTCGCACAAGGCGTGCAGCGCGGTGTCCAGATCGCTCTGGGCGGGATAGTTCAGATCCAGGATCTGGTGGGCATAGGCCGGGTCCTTCAAGGCCAGCAGTTCCTTGAACTTGCCTTCGGACAGCACCGGGCTGTCGACCAGCAGTCGGGAGGCCCGTTCCGGGGTTTCGTCAAATACCGACAGTTCAGCGCCGAGGCAGCATTCCAGCGACATGACGATCTGTTCGCGCAGCGGGTCGATCGGCGGGTTCGTGACCTGCGCGAAGACCTGACGGAAGTAGTCGAACAGCGGCCGTACCTTGTACGACAGCACCGCCGCCGGGGTGTCGTCACCCATGGAGCCCACGGCTTCCAGACCGGCCTCGGCCAGAACGCGCAGTACCTGATCGCGCTCTTCGAAGCTGACCTGGAAGAGCTTTTCGTAGATTTTCAGCGTTCCGGGCGCCATGGTTTCATGCTCGTCACCATGCAGGTGCGATTCCAGGCGCTGGACGTGGGCTTTCAGCCATTGCTTGTAAGGCTGGCGGGTCGCCAGGCGCTTGTCGATGATCGCGGACGTGAGCACTTCACCGGTTTCGGTGTCCACCGCCATCATCTGACTCGGCCCCAGCTTGCCTTTGGCGACGACGCTGGCGGGAGCGTAATCGTAGACGCCGATCTCCGAGGCCAGGGTGATGTGATCGTCATCGGTGATCACATAGCGCGCCGGGCGCAGGCCGTTGCGATCGGTGGAGCAGGCCGCGTAGCGACCATCGGTGAACACGATGCCGGCGGGCCCGTCCCAGGGCTCCATGTGCATCGAGTTGTATTCGAAGAAGGCCCGCAGGTCCGGATCCATCTGTTCGATGTTCTGCCAGGCTGGCGGAATCATCAGGCGCATGGCGGAGAACACATCCATGCCGCCGGCGAGCAGCACCTCAAGCATGTTGTCCAGGCTCTGCGAATCCGAGCCTTGCATCGTGACCAGTGGCTTGATCGCGTCGATATCCGGCAAATCCGCACTGCGGAATTTGTCGGCCCGGGCCAGAGCCCAGTAGCGATTGCCCTGAATCGTATTGATTTCACCGTTGTGGGCCAGATACCGGAACGGTTGCGCCAGGTTCCAGCGGGGCAGGGTATTGGTGGAAAAGCGCTGATGGAACACGCACATCGACGATTCCAGCGCGCTGTCTTGCAGGTCCTGATAGAACTCCGGAAGGGCGGCCGGCATGACCAGACCCTTGTACAGCAGAATGCGGCAGGACAGGGTGCACACATAGAATTCAGGATCGCTGGCCGCCAGCGCGTTTTCGGCAGCGCGGCGGGCCAGGAACAGACGCCGCTCGAAATCAAAGTCGGTGATATCGTCGGCCGCGTTGACGAACACCTGCTCGATGCGCGGCACGCTGCGCAAGGCCTGTTCGCCGCAGGCCTCCGCTGCGGTGGGCACGAGGCGCCAGCCCGCCAGGCTCAGACCCTGGGCGGCAAGAGCGTCCGCCAGGACTTGCCGGGCCTGCCTGGCCAAAGCCTCATCCTGATTGAGAAACACATTACCCGCGGCGAATTTTGGCGCGACAACGAAACCGGCTTCCGCCCCGACCTTGCGCAGGAAGCTTTCGGGGCGCTTCATCAGCAGGCCGCAACCGTCTCCGGTCTTGCCATCGGCGGCAACGGCGCCGCGGTGGGTGAGGCGAGCAAGCGCGGTGATTGCGGTGCTGACCAGCCAGTGGCTGGGTTTATTGTGAATATGCGCAATCAGCCCGAAACCGCAGCTATCGTGCTCGAATTCGGGGCGGTAGAGTCCGGTGTGTTGCATGCTCACCTGCCTTTGGTTGTTGGGCGAGTCAGGTTTGGCCGCTGCCAAGGGCCGAGTCTGACTCGCAAGATATTGATATTGCGGCGGTTAATCTGGATGAACGCACGAAATATCCAGCGCCGACGGGCTTGTCGCCGAAACTCCACTGCTGAGAAATTCCGGACTTAGCCGATCGATTATAGGAATCTCTGTGCAGCGCAGCAAATCTAGCGCCCAATTACGCGGAGTTTTCCGCGTGTCGGCGGGCCGCTGGCGTTGACGGATTCGGACTAGAGTTTGCGCGGATCAAAGATCCGCTCATGCTCTTCGATCGCGAATCGATCGGTCATTCCCGCGATGTAGTCGGCAACCGCACGGGCCAGGCCATCGCGCTCGATGGCTTGCTGATGGCGCGGAGGCAGCAGGCCGGCATCCTCGATGAACGCTGCAAACAGCTCGCTGATCACGCGCTGCGCCTTGCGACTGGAACGATGGACGCGGTAATGCTGGTAGAGATGGGTGTACAGATACGCCTTGAGTTCCCTGGATTCATCGGCGGTTGATTCCGAGTAGGCCACGACGGGTGACTTGAGCTGGCGGATATCAGCAATGGAGGCGGGATTGACCGCGTTCAGCCGGGAACGGGTTTCCGTGGTCAGGTCAAGCACCAGGTGATTGATCATGCGACGGATGATTTCATGCCTGAGCCGACGCTGAGCCAGCGCTGGATAGCGCGTGGTAACCTCCTGATGAATGCGTCCGAACAAGCGGGTTTCACACAGGCCCTCGAAGCTCAGCAGGCCGGCGCGCAGGCCATCGTCGACATCGTGATTATTGTAAGCAATTTCATCGGCGAGATTGGCCAGTTGCGCTTCAGCGCCGGGCTGCTGGCGGAGCAAGAAGCGTTCGCCAATCGTGCCCAGCTGCCTGGCGTGCTTGCGTGAGCAGTGCTTGAGAATGCCTTCTCGGGACTCGAAACATAGATTCAGGCCCCGGAAATCAGCGTATTTCTCCTCGAGTTCATCGACCACCCGCAGGGATTGCAGATTGTGCTCGAAGCCTCCGTGATCGCGCATGCAGTGATTCAGCGCATCCTGGCCGGCATGGCCAAACGGGGTATGGCCCAGATCATGTGCCAGGGCGATGGTTTCGCTCAAGTCTTCATTGAGATTCAGATTGCGAGCAATGGTCCGGGCAATCTGCGCCACTTCCAGCGAGTGCGTGAGCCGGGTGCGAAAATGATCCCCTTCGTGATTGACAAAGACCTGAGTCTTGTAGACCAGACGGCGGAAGGCCGTGGAATGGACAATGCGGTCGCGATCACGCTGGAACTCGCTGCGTAACTGCGGGCCAGGCTCTTCATGGCGTCGCCCCAGGTGGTGCTCGGGGTGTGCCGCGTAGGGAGCCAGGCTCACGACGGGCAGTAAGCGGCGAGGGTCTGGGCCAGGAGCTCGTCCGAATAATCGGCGCTGAGGATGGCTTCGCCAATACCTTGCAGTAATACCAGGCGCACCCGGCCGGCCGCAGTTTTCTTGTCGCCTTGCATCAAGGCCCGCATTCGCTCGGCCGGCAGGTCGGCCGGTGGGCGGGTCGGTAAGTCTGCCGCCTTGATCAGCCCGATCACACGGTCATGGTCGGCTTCCCGGAGCCAGCCCTGACGATGTGACAGGTCCGCGGCCATGCACATGCCAGTGGCCACGGCCTCACCATGCAGCCACTGCCGATAATTGAGGTGGGCCTCGATGGCGTGGCCAAAGGTATGGCCGAGATTCAGCAGGGCGCGGCGGCCTTGCTCCCTTTCGTCGGCGGCGACCACCTGGGCCTTGTGGTGACAGGAGGTGGCAATGGCGTCGCTGACCACCGCCTCATCGCGGTCCACCAGCCGCGGCATATTGGCCTCGAGCCAGTTGAAAAAGTTCAAATCGCCCAGCAGGCCGTACTTGATGATTTCAGCGATGCCGGCCTTGAATTCGCGCTCCGGCAGGGTGTCCAGCGTGGCCAGGTCGGCAATCACGCAGTCCGGCTGGTGGAAGGCGCCGATCATGTTTTTGCCCAGCGGATGATTGATCGCGGTCTTGCCGCCGACGGAAGAATCGACCTGGGCCAGCAAGGTGGTCGGGATTTGCACCAGGCCGATGCCACGCTGATAGATCGCCGCAGCGAAACCTGCCAGATCGCCGACCACGCCGCCGCCCAGGGCGACGACGGTACTGTCGCGACCGAGCTGGGCCGTGAGCATGGTGTCGAGTATCGCGTTGAGCTGCTCCATCGACTTGTATTGTTCGCCATCCGGCAGCAAGTGGACCAGCACCTGATCGCCCAGGGCCTGTTGAACTTGCTGCAAGTACAAAGGCGCAACGGTTTCATTGCTGATGATGATCGCGCGTCCCGACTGGGCGTTCAGTGGGTAGAGTTCGCGTTCCGCCAGCAGGTCCCGGCCCAGGTGAATGAAATAGCGCCTGCCGGGGATTTGCACTTCAACGCGTCTGCTGCTCATGCGGATCTCAACTGGTTGAGCCGGCGATCGATCTTATGCGCCAGCGCCTTAGCCGATTGCAGATGACTGTGCACCGTCAGGTGGGCGATTTCCCGGTAGAGTGGATCGCGTTGAGCCATCAGTTCCTTCAGCTTTTTTTTGGGGTTGTCCTGTTGCAGCAGGGGACGGGTCTTGCTCTTGCGGGTCCGACGCCATTGCTGCTCCACCTCAGTATATAGGTACACCACCAGACCACGCTGGCTCAAGTGCTGTCGATTGGCCGCCCGCAGCACGACGCCGCCGCCGGTTGCCAGCACGATGCCCGACCGCTGACTCAGGTCATCGATGATCAGCTCTTCACGGTCACGAAAGCCGGCTTCGCCCTCTTTTTCGAAGATGAACGGGATATCGACGCCGGTGCGCGCTTCCAGCTCATGATCGGCATCGACGAAGTGCAGGCCGCGCAGCTTGGTGAGGTGGCGGCCAACGGTAGTTTTGCCAGCGCCCATAGGGCCGACCAAAAAAATACTGGATTGCAAGTTTGCGATGCTCAGCGGCCGATCAGTTCGGACCGATGCGCGACCTTTCAGTTGTTGCCAGAGAGTGGTGTAAAGCCATGACGCGGGCTCAAGTCCGAGCGTCAGTCCTTAGTTTTTGGTGATGCCTTCGCTGAGGATTTTCGGAGTGACAAAAATCAGCAGTTCCCGCTTGGTGTTGTTATTGGTCTTGCTGCGGAACAAGTAACCGATAAAGGGGATATCCCCCAGCAGGGGCACCTTGTTCAGTGACTCGTTGATCGTTTGTTCGAAAATGCCACCCAGCACGACGGTTTCACCGTTGTTGACCAAAACCTGGGTCAGGACGCTGCTGGTATCGATGGCCACCGCGCTGCCGCCGGTTGCCTGTGGCACTACCGCGCCGCGGCTGTCCTTGGACACTTCCAGATCCATGATGACCCGATCATCGGGTGTGATCTGCGGTGTGACGCGCAAGGCCAGCACCGCCTCCTTGAATTGGGTCTGGGCGGTTGCGGCGCCCGCACCGCCGGCCGTGAACGGGATTTCCTCACCTTGTTCGATCAGGGCTTCCTTGCCATCCGCAGTGATGACCCGGGGCGTGGAGACGACTTCTCCCTTGCCTTCGGCCTGGAGCGCCGACAACTCAAGATCGATCAGGAAATCCGAGCCCAGGATCGATACGCCATAGCTCGGCACGACCGGACCGGCGGAGCTGGCCGGGAAGGAACTGGCCAGTCGGTTGGCCAGTGCGGGAATGGCGGCCGTCGTCCCTGCGGCACCGGACGCCAAGGCCGTGGTCACGCCACTGGCGCCAATGATATTGCCGGTGCCGGCCACGATGTTGTCGCCACTGGCCTGGGCGAAGCTGGCGCCGAAACGGGCGCCAATGGAGCGCGAAAAGTCGTCGTTGGCCACGACTACCCGGGATTCGATCAATACCTGCCGCACCGGAATGTCCAGGCGCTGAACCAGGCGCTGAATCTCCGACAGCTTTTCCCGGGTGTCGCGAATGATCAGCACGTTGGTGCGCTCGTCCACCGCCACGCTGCCGCGTTCGCTCAGGAATGAATTGTCTTCGGTGGCCAGCAAGGTAGCAATGTCGGCTGCCTTGGCATAGTTCATCTGAATGATTTCGCCAATCATCGGCGCCAGTTCATCAGCCTGCTTGTTGGCTTCCAGTTCCTGCTTCTGCTGGGCGGCGACTTCCTTGGTGGGAGCGATCCAGATCACGTTGCCATTTTCGGACTTGGACAGCCCCTTGGTGCGCATGATGATGTCCAGGGCCTGATCCCAGGGGACATTCTCCAGGCGCAGGGTAATGGCCCCGGCGACCGAGTCGGAAGTGACCAGATTCTTGCCCGCGACATCGGCGATGATCTGCAGCAGTGCGCGCACTTCGATATTCTGGAAATTGACGTTCAGGCGCTCGCCGGTGAATTCCGGCTGGGCCCGAGCCAGCTCCTCTTTCTGCTGTTTGCTCAGGGGCTGGAGTTCCAGTGAAAACTTGTTACCCAGCTGATAGGCCACTTGTTCAAACTGGGCCCCGGACACCGGCGTGATGCTGATCTTGGCGTGAAGACCATCTTCGCTGACTTCGACAAATTTCACCGGGGTGGCGAAATCCAGTACATCCATGCGGCTCAATAATTCCTCTTTCACCGCCATGTTGTTGAAGCTGGCGACGATCTTTCCGCCTTCGTTGCGAACGTCCACGCTGGCGGATTCGTCGCTGAGGGTGACTTCCAGCCGACCAGCGCCAGTTTCGGTGCGTCGGAAGTCCACAGCGCTGAGCATGGCCTTTTCCGGTGCGGCACGGGCACTGGCCAGACTGGCCGGCCGGACGCCCGTGACGGCAGCAGCGCCATCGAGTTCGATGAAAACGCTGTTGCCGGATGTGCGCACCGTATACGGGGGCAGCTCATTGAGGCTCAGAACCACGCGAGACCGACCCGCAGCCTCGACTGCGGTCAAGGTTTGAACGGCGCCCGCGCTGACGGCTATTCGCCGGTTGGGCAAGCTGATGCTGGTGTTGGGCAAATCGACCGAGATGCGTGGTGGACTTTCCAAAGCGAATACGGACGGTTCCGGAGCAGCGTCGGAGAGCTGCAATTCGATACCCAGGCGGTTGTTCTCCAGCGGGGTGACTTTGACTTCGGTCAAGGTCCGATCCGCGTATGCACTTAATGGCAACATCCCCGCAGTTATGAGGCCGATCATTACCCAGGCTTTACTTGCGATTTGCTTCGCCATATCGTTCCCGTTTCTCACCTTACGCACCTGATCTCCAGTCCCGGCAGGGCAGTTAATCCGTGGTTCTTTGCGCAAGTACATGATTATTGATTTTCCGAAATGGCTACGACCGCAGCCCGTTTGACATAGCCACCAAATCCATCTGGTACGATCTCTTCCAGTTGAATTTCTGCGTCGCTGATCTTCACAATCTTGCCAAAATTCTTGCCCATGTGGTCGCCATAAGTGGCCCGATGAACGATTCCGTCCGGAGCGCTGAGCAGGGCGTAGGTGTTTTGACGAATTTCCAGTGTGCCCAGCAAGCGCAGACCGTCCAGAGGAAACGCTTCCAGGGGTTCACGATTACGCGCGAAATCAGGACGCAGGGTATTTTCCGGCACCTGATTATTCGCCAGATCGGACGGCTCATCGCGGCTGAGCGGGGCAAATGGACTGCGTGCATCGCGGCGCGAGTACGCAAAGGGTTCGTAGGGTTTCATCTGGGGAATGGGGTCGATGGTGGACGCCGGACGGGATTTGATCTGCGCAATATAGGCATTCAGATCGTCCATATCACGGCTGCAGCCGCTGAGCAGCGAAGTGGACAGCAGCGACGTCAGCAGCAGGACACGCCAAGCGCCTGGGGGCATCCTCATTGGCTGTCCTCATCATCTTCTGACAGATAGCGATAGGTGTTGACCATGGCTTCCATTGTGAGGCTGGCCTTTCCTTCCCTGCTTATCAGCTTGATGTTATTCACCGTCACAATGCGGGGCAATGCCGCGACGCGACTCACAAAATCGGCGATTTCGTGGTAGGAGCCGTTGACCACAATCTTGTTGGGCAGGATCGCGTAGAAGTCGCGCGCCTGCTCGGCACCGGGCTGAAACAGCTGCTCTTCCAGGCCCGAAGCCACCCGGGTCTGGGAAATGTCGTTGAGCAGATTCGCGACTTCGGTCTTGCTTGGCAGCTGCCGCAACATGCTGCCGAACGAGCGTTCCATTTCGGCCAGCTGATCTTTGTAGGCCTGGAGATTCGCCGCCTTGCGTTGCTTGCGCTCGAATTCCTGTTTAAGGGTGACCTCCACCCGTTCGATGCGCTCCAGCTCTTCGAGATTGGGTGTTACGAAATAGTAGTAGCCGCCTACGGTCATCACGGCCAGCAGCAGCACGCAGGCGCCGACATAGGCAAAGGTGGGCCAGGCACCAACATTGTTGATGTCCAGCGTCTGGAGTTCGTCTAACGCTTCCTGGATGTTCATCCGACATCCTCCTGATCGGCGCTGGACTGCTTGGTGGTCCTGAACTGGAGCTTGAAGTCGCTGTACCGGCGTCGATTCTTGTCCTCGGCCTTGATCACGATCAGTCTGGCGTCTTCGAACCAGTCCGAAGCATCCAGGTTGCGGATATAGCTGGATACCCGACCATTGGATTCGGCGATGCCGTTGATTGTCGTGGTGCGGCCATTTTGTGACAGCTCCTTGAGGTACAAACCGTCCGGGATCGTGGTGACGACTTCATCGAAGAAATGCACGATTTCGGTGCGGCTGCGCTGCAGTTCCTCGATGATCCGCATCCGCGCGAGCAAATCCTGTTTGACCTTGTCCAGCGTCTTGATCTCGGCGATGGCCTTGTCCATATCCTTGATTTCCCGCTTGAGCTGGGCATTGCGGCTTTGCTGGAATTCCACGTCGCCGGTGACTTTGGCATTGATCCCGAAGGTCACTGCAGCGCCCAGGACCGCCGTCAGGGCCAGAGCCACTCCGAAATCCTTTTGCCGTTTGTCTCTCTGCGCCTGGCGCCAGTCCAGCAGGTTGATCTTGATCATCAGTCAAACGCCCTCATCGCCAGGCCAAAAGCCAACAACAATGCCGTTTCGTCCTGTTGCAGTTGTTTCGGCCGCGCATTCTTGCTTACATCGATATGCTTGAAAGGGTTTGCAATCACGACCGGTACGCCGAGCTTTTCCTGCACCTGATCGGCAATATTGGGGATATTGGCCGTGCCGCCGGAAAGAATGACCTGATCAATCTCATTGAACTTCGGTGAACTGGCAAAGAACAACTGCAAGGTGCGGTCGATCTGCTGGGTCAAGTCGTCAATGAAGTATGGCAGGACTTCGGTGTCATAGTCCTCGGGCAGGCCGCCCATTTTCTTGGCGTTATTGGCTTCGTTCTGAGACATGCCATAGTGCCGCATGATGTCTTCGGTCAGTTGACGGCCACCGAAAGCCTGCTCGCGTCGATAAATCACATTCTGGTCGTGCATGACCATGAAAACAGTGTTGTTGGTGCCAATGTCGATGATCGCACAGGTGGCGTTCTCGCCGCCGTTGGGCATCTGCGGATACAGCAAGACACAGGCATTTTCCAGGGCGTGGGCCTCGGTATCGACGACAAGCGGATGCAGACCCGCCTGATCCAGGGTCATGATGCGCTCGTCGATGGTTTCGGTTCGGCAGGCCGCCAGCAGGACATCGACCATGTCTACCGCATTGGTCGAGGGGCCCAGAACCTGGAAATCGAGATTGACCTCGTCAATGGGGTAGGGCACGTACTGATCAGCTTCCAGCTTGATCTGTTCTTCCATTTCCATTTCGCGCAAATCCGCGGGCATCTGGATGGTTTTGGTGATTACGGAGGAACCAGCCACCGCTGTCGCTGCGTTGCTGGTACGGGTCCCGGCACGTTTGTAGGCCTTGGCCAGGGCGAGGCTTACGGCATCGGCATCGACAATCTGGCGTTCGTTGATGGAGCCCGGGGGCAGAGGCTCGATGGCATAGGCTTCTATGCGATAATCGTCTCCCTTTTTGGACAGCTCCAACAGCTTCACGCTGGAAGAACTGATATCGACTCCCAGTAAAGGTGTCGTTCGTTTTGAAAACAATTTACCCCAAACTCCCATACCGGGTCCTCGCGTGATCCCGTCCATTGAATTTAGCCGCTAAACGACCAAGCGCTACTATATCTCAGAGTATGCAGGTTTCAATACTTGCATGCCGATCAATCATTTGTCCTTTGATCCATCCATGCGAAGATTTACCAGGTTGAAGGACGGCCCATTTCAGTAGATCGATGCGCATACTCAAATATCTTTGTATTCTGGCCGTCATCGGCGGGCTCGCCGGTGTGGCGGTGCTGGGGGGACTGGTCTGGCATTTTTCCAAAGACCTGCCATCCACTGCGGGACTTAAGGATTTGCGCCTGCAGGTGCCGCTGCGAATCTATTCCGCCGACGGCGCCCTGATTGGCGAGTATGGTGCCGAGCGTCGCGAGCCCATTGCTTATGCGGACATCCCCGAGCCCCTGATTCAGGCGTTCCTGGCCGCCGAAGATGACCGGTTTTTCGAGCATCCTGGAGTCGACTATCAGGGTCTGCTGCGGGCGGTCTGGATGCTGATACTCACCGGCGAAAAAGCCCAGGGCGGCAGCACGATCACCATGCAGCTGGCGCGAAACTTTTTCCTGAGCTCGGAGAAAAGCTACATTCGCAAGTTTCGCGAAATCCTGCTGGCGATCGATATGGAAAAGCGCCTGAGCAAGCAGGAAATCCTGAGTTTTTATCTCAACAAGATCTATCTGGGGCACCGGGCATATGGCATCGGCGCCGCCGCCAAGGTCTATTACGGGGCAGAACTGCAGGATCTGAGTCTGGCGCAGATGGCCATGATCGCCGGATTGCCGAAAGCGCCCTCGCTGTACAACCCGATTTCGGGGCCCCAGCGCTCTTTGTTGCGGCGCAATTATGTGCTGCGGCGGATGAAACAACTGAATTACATCTCAGCGGCGCAGTACAAGGCTGCACTTGAGGTGCCGATCACTGCCCAGTTACGTCGAAGCGTGATCGATCTGGAGGCCAATTATGTGGCCGAATATGCCCGGGCGCGGATCATCAATCAGTACGGCGTCCAGGCGTATACCAGCGGCATATCGGTGCGGACGACGATCGACTCAGCGGCGCAGCGGGCGGCCGTGGCGGCGCTGCGCGACAATCTTCGGGAATATGATCGACGCCATGGGTACCGTGGGGCCGAGGCGCAGTATGGAGAGCTGGGGGAGGAACTGGACCAGCTTTCCGAGGAGCGGCTGAACAGCCTTCTGGGACCGATTCTCGAAGAATTCGAGCCTGTCGGCAAGCTGGTGCCGGGCATCGTACTGGAATTGGACGAGCAGTCCGTGCGGGTCTATGCGGTGGATGCCGGATTCGTGGATCTTGCGCTGGATCAGCAGGATTGGCCGGCCCTGACCAAGAGCCTGCGCCGCGGCGATCTGGTGCGTCTGGCCAGTCTGGGGCCGGGCCAGTGGCAGCTGGCCCAGGTACCCGAAGTGCAGGGCGCCCTGGTTGCTCTGGATCCGGATAACGGGGCCGTGCAGGCAATGGTCGGCGGTTTTGATTATTTCGCCAGCAAGTTCAATCGCGCCTCGCAGGCCCAGCGTCAACCAGGCTCGGCATTCAAACCGTTCATCTATTCCGCAGCGCTGGAAAATGGATTTACCCCGGCGAGCGTGATCAACGATGCGCCGGTGGTTTTTCATGATCCGGCTTTGGGCGGGGCCTGGCGTCCGGAAAACTACAGCGGCCGTTTCTACGGGCCGACTCCGGTGCGGCGAGGATTGGTCAAATCAAGCAACCTGGTGGCGATTCGGCTGCTTGACGCGATGGGCATCGATACCGCGCGCGAATACGTGACCCAGTTCGGGTTCGCCAAGGAGCGATTGCCGCGGGATTTGTCGATGGCCTTGGGTACCGGCGTGGTCAGCCCCCTGGAAATGGCTCAGGCCTACGCGGTGCTGGCCAATGGTGGTCAGGCGGTCAAGCCGTACCTGATTGAAGAGGTGCGTGATGCGGAAGGAGGGATTCTGCATCAGGCTACGCCAGCGACCGTCTGCCGCGCGAACTGCCCGGTGCGACGCCTGAGCGGGGACGATGCCGGCGAGCCGGCGGAGCTTGTGCTGCCCGAAGCGCCACGGGTGATCAGTGCCGCCAATGCGTATGTCATCTCGGACATGCTGCACGATGTGATCCAGCATGGCACCGGGGTGCGGGCGCGGGCTTTGGGGCGGACCGATCTGGCGGGTAAGACCGGCACCACCAACGACCAGCGCGATGCCTGGTTCTGCGGATTCAATGCGGCCCATGTGGCGGTGGCCTGGGTTGGCTTCGATGACATCTCTCCTCTGGGAGCCAAGGAAACCGGCAGTCATGCCGCTTTGCCCATGTGGATGAAATACATGGATCAGGTACTCAAAGGAACGCCAGCGCAGCGACTGCCGCAGCCGGCCGGTGTGGTGAGCGCCCGGATCAATCCGCAGACTGGCCTGCTTGCGGCCTACGGCAGTGCCGATGCGAAATTCGAAATCTTCATCGAAGGTCACCTGCCTGAAGTCGATCCGAGCATGAGTCTGTCTCGTCAACATGGCGAACCCGGCACGCGCTCCAGCACCGAGGACGAATTGCTCGAGGACATTTTTTGAACCTGAACAACACGCTGCGAAAGGAAATCGCCCGGCATGCCGCCCGGCTGATGTGTGAGCAGGGCATTCTGGATTTCGGTCTGGCCAAGACCAAGGCCCTGGACTGTGTCGCAGGGCCGCGCGGACCGACCCCGACCAATCTGGAAATCGCCGACTGCATTGCCGATTACCTGCGCGTCTTTGAAGCGGACGAGTCCGCGCAGCGCCTGAGCCGCTTGCGGGGCATCGCCCTGAAAGCCATGGAATTATGCGCGCCTTTCAGTCCCCGCCTGGTTGGAGCGGCGGTCACGGGTCTGGCGATTCTGCGCAGCCCGGTGCAAGTGCATGTGTTTTGTGCCTTTGACGAGGTTCTGGATCTTCACCTCGGGGAGCGCAACATCCCTTTTGATGCTATCGAAAAGCGTTTCCGGCATCCCGATGGTCGGGAGATTCGGCGCCCGGCCTGTGTGTTCGTGGCGGACGACATCGATGTCGAGCTGGTCATATTTGCCGAAGACGATGTGCGCTGGGCGCCGCTGTCCCCGGTCGACGGCAAGCCAATGACACGCTGGACGGTCAAGGACCTGCGCAGCGCGATAAGCGCCCAGAAAAAAACCGCGTAGGCAGAACCGACGCGGTTTGTTCAGCGAAGCATTGCGGCTCAGCGCTGGCTGATATCCTGGTAATCGCGCTGCGGGCTGCCTTTGTAGATCTGCCGCGGGCGGCCAATGCGGCTGCCCGGGTCGGCGGTCATTTCCTGCCAATGCGCGGCCCAGCCGACTGTTCTGGCGATGGCGAACATCGGCGTCATCATGCTCACCGGGATGCCCAGTGCCTTGTAGATGATGCCCGAGTAGAAATCCACGTTCGGATAGAGCTTCTTCTCTTTGAAGTAATCGTCTTCCAGTGCGACCTGCTCCAGCTTCATCGCCAGTTCGAACTTGGGGTCGTTTTCCATGCCCAGATGCGCCAGCACCTTGTGGCAATGCTCGCGAATGATCGTGGCGCGCGGGTCAAAGTTCTTGTACACGCGATGGCCAAAGCCCATCAGGCGGAAGGGATCGTTCTTGTCCTTGGCCTTGGCGATGAACTTGTCGGCATGTTCAATCGAGCCAATTTCATCCAGCATCCGCAGCACGGCTTCGTTCGCGCCGCCGTGGGCGGGCCCCCACAGGGCCGTGATGCCAGCCGCAATCGCGGCATAGGGATTGCAGCCGGTAGAGCCGGCCAGGCGTACCGTCGAGGTGGAGGCATTCTGCTCATGGTCGGCATGCAGGATAAACAGCACGTCCAGCGCCTTGGCGGCCACCGGGTCGACCTGGAATTTTTCGGCCGGAACCGAGAACAGCATGTGCAGCAGGTTGCTGCAATAGTCCAGATTGTTCTGCGGATACATGAACGGTTGGCCGACGGAACGCTTGTAGGCCGCTGCTGCGATGGTCGGGATCTTGGCGATCATCCGGCGGGCAAAGATATTCCGGTGCTCGGGGTCCTGGATGTTCGTGGTGTCGTGGTAGAAGGCCGACAGCGAGGCCACCACACCGGCCATCATGGCCATGGGGTGCGCGTCGTAACGGAAGCCATCGAAGAAACTGCGCAGCGATTCGTTGAACATGGTGTGGTAACGGATCGCCTGGTCGAACTCTTCCAGCTGGGCCGCCGAAGGCAGTTCTCCATACAGCAGCAGATAGCTGACTTCGATAAAGCTGGAATTCTTCGCCAGCTGATCGACCGGATAACCCCGGTACAACAGCACGCCCTTGCCGCCATCAATGTAGGTGATGGCCGAATCGCAGCTGCAGGTGGAGTTGAAGCTGGGATCGTAGGTGAAGGTGTCGGTTGCCCCATACAGGCCGCGCACATCAACCGCTTTGGGGCCCAGCGTGCCCTCGACCAGAGGTAATTCGGTCGTCTGGCCTGTCGGGCTTGTCAGGATGAAGTTGCTTTCGCTCATCGCTTTCTCCAATGGTGCGGCAAGCAAAACGCGTTGGCCGCTGGCAGTTCTTAGTAAAGTTAGTAGTGTGCGGGATAAGGTGCGCGTGCGACACCCGAATCCACGGCGGCTCGGGCCACCGCTTGGGGAATCACGTCGATCAGACGCGGATCAAGCGGTGTGGGAATAATGTAATCGGGACCAAATGACCATGTCTCACGCCCATAGGCGTCCAATACGGTAGCCGGAACCGGCTCATGTGCCAAGCTGCGCAGCGCTTCGACAGCCGCCAGATGCATCGCTTGATTGATTGATGAGGCGTGAACATCCAGGGCGCCGCGGAAAATAAACGGAAAGCCCAGGACGTTATTCACCTGATTGGCATAGTCACTGCGTCCGGTGGCCATGATCAAATCGGAACGCACTGCTTGGGCAACTTCCGGGAGAATTTCCGGCGTGGGGTTGGACAGAGCGAACACGATGGGCTTGTCAGCCATGCTGCGAATCATCTCGGCATCGACCAGGCCGGGGCCGGAAACGCCGATGAAAACGTCGGCGCCGCGCATGGCATCGGCCAGGCTGGCACTGCCCGATCCCGGCCGGGCGAACTCCGCCTTGTAATCGGGCAGATTGCCGCGGTCGGCATAGATGACGCCGGCGCGATCAATCACGCTGATGTTGTCGGGCTGGGCGCCCAGGGCCCGGCACAGACGTAAGGAGGCCATGCCGGCGGCGCCAGCCCCCAGACAGACGATGCGCGCCGTCTGAATCGATTTGCCCTGCAATTCCAGGGCATTGAGCAAGCCGGCCGCGACGATGATTGCGGTGCCATGCTGATCATCGTGAAAAACCGGGATGTCGAGCCTGGCCTGCAAGGCTTTTTCAATCTCGAAGCAGTGCGGGGCGGCGATGTCTTCCAGGTTGATGCCGCCGAAAGTCACGGCGATGCGGGACACGGTGTCGATAAACTGCTCGGGCGTGTCGGCGTTCACCTCGATATCGAAGACATCGACATCGGCGAATTTCTTGAACAGTACGGCCTTGCCTTCCATCACCGGTTTTGCCGCCAGTGCGCCGGCATTGCCCAGGCCAAGCACCGCCGTGCCGTCGGTGATTACCGCGACCAGATTGCCCTTCGAGGTATAGCGGTAGGCATCCGCCGGGTCGGCCATGATGGCGCGCACCGGTTCGGCCACGCCGGGCGTGTAGGCCAAAGCCAGTTCCGCCGGGGTGGTAAAGGGCTTGGTGACCGCAATCGCGAGCTTGCCGGGGCGTGGCTTCTCGTGATAATCGAGCGCTTCCTGTTTGCGAGGGTTATCGGTCATTGTTTGCCGCCCAGATGCATAGGTAAGCGCTCTTCAAAAGGTATTACGAGCCGTAGCGTTCGCGGAACTTGGAAACGCGGCCGCCGGCGTCCAGCACCTTCTGCTTGCCGGTATAGAACGGATGACATTGCGAGCAGACTTCGATCTGCAAGTCCTCGCCCAGAGTCGAGCCGGTTTCGAACTTGTTGCCGCAACTGCAAGTGACCTTGATAGCGGCGTAAGCGGGATGGATTTCAGGTTTCATGTCTGTTGCCTGTCAGGCAAGGGGAAAAAGGGCGCGTAGTCTACTTAAACGCGGCGGTTTCAGCAAAGCATTCCAGCAAACGATTCAGGTGCCGGCGACCCAGGGCGGTCGGTTGGAAGAGATTTTCCCTTAGCCGGCCCAAGCCCAGTGACTGCGCTTCGCGCAGTGCCGGGTCCAAGATTGCGAAGGACAGGCCGGTGCGCCGCTCGAATCTGGCGCGGCTGAACGCCGCATCGATGCGCAGGGTGTTCAAGGCGAATTCACTGACCAGTTCACTGGCGCTGGGAAAGCTTTCCCGAGCGATGGCCTGGTCTGATCCGGCTGTCGCCATAAACCGCTGCGGCGAACGCAATCGCGCCCGGCGGCGGACGCCTTGCGGCACGCTCAGCTTGCCATGAGCGCCTGCGCCCACGCCCAGATAATCGCCGAAGCGCCAGTAATTCAGATTGTGCTGGCTGCGTCGGCC
Source organism: Oceanococcus sp. (assembly GCA_041624435.1). GTDB lineage: Bacteria > Pseudomonadota > Gammaproteobacteria > Nevskiales > Oceanococcaceae > Oceanococcus. The sequence goes on from JBFJVB010000018.1 coordinate 23,855, forward strand.
GCGCTGGGCGTAGGCCGAAATCTCGTAACGCGCAAAGCCGGCCTGGCGCAGCCGCCGCAAGCCGGCCTCCTCGATTGCGGCGCAGCTGTCCTGGTCCGGCAGGGTCGGAGGGTTCTGCCCGAATGCGGTGCCCGGTTCGATGGTCAGCTGATACCAGGACAGGTGCTCCGGGGCGAGTTCGATGGCGGTGTCCAGATCCGCCAGGGCGTTTTCCTGGCTCTGCCCGGGCAGGCCGTGCATCAGGTCGATGTTGATATTGTCAAAGCCGGCGGCCCGGGCCATCTGGAACGCCTGCCGGGCAGCTTGTTGATCATGAATGCGGCCGAGTTTGCCGAGCTGGACATCGTCGAAGCTCTGCACGCCCAGTGACAAGCGATTGACGCCGGCCTGGCGATAGCCACGAAAATTGCCTGCATCGGCGGTGCCGGGATTGGCTTCCAGGGTGATTTCAATATCGGGCTTGAACTCCAGCCGGCTTTGCAGATGCTCGAGCACCCGGCGGATCGCGGCGGCGCTGAACAGACTCGGGGTGCCGCCGCCGAAAAATATCGCCGGGATGGCCGGCCAGCGCTCACGGCTGCCGAGCTCGAAGTCGATGTCCAAGAGCAGGGCATCGATATACGCGGCCTCGTCCGGCTGGCCCGCGTGGGAATTGAAATCGCAGTAAGGACACTTGCGTACACACCAGGGCAGATGAACGTAAATGCTCAAGGGCAGCGGCGCCCGGCTCAAAGGGGCTGATCCCGAAGCTGGCGGATCAGGGTGGCGATTGCCCGGCCCCGATGCGAATGGGCGAGCTTGGTCTGGCGGTCCAGTTCCGCGGCGCAGCGGCCCAGTTCGGGGTCCAGGAACAGCGGGTCGTAGCCAAACCCCTGCTGGCCCCGGGGCTGGCGCAGAATCTGACCATTCCACTGCCCGCAGGCCAGTATCGGGTCCGAATCCTGGGCGTCCCGGACCAGGGCGATCACGCAGACAAAGCGCGCGGTGCGCAGTGGCTCATCGACCCCGTCCAGTGCCGCCAGCAGTTTGGCATTGTTCTGGGCGTCGGTGGCATCCGGCCCGGCATAACGCGCCGAATAGACCCCCGGTCCGCCTTCCAGGGCATCGACGCACAGACCGGAGTCATCCGCCAGACTGGGCAGGCCACTGAGCTGCGCGGCATGGCGGGCCTTGATCAGCGCGTTGCCGGCGAAGCTGGTGGCGGTTTCCTCCGGGCTTTCCTGGGTCCATTGCGAAATCGGCCGCAGCTTCAGATTCAGCGGCTGCAGCGCGCATTGCAGTTCGTCCAGTTTGCCCAGGTTGCCACTGGCCAGTACCAATTCCTTCATGCCGACTGAAGTGCCTGCAATTGCAGCGCATGGAGTTCCCGGATGCCCTTGCCGGCCAGATCGAGCATCGCGTCGAGTTCCTCGCGGCGAAACGCATGGCCTTCGGCCGTGCCCTGCACTTCGATGAACCCGCCGGCCTCGTTCATCACCACATTCATATCGGTTTCAGCGCTGGAATCTTCCTGATAATCCAGGTCCAGAATCGAGCTGCCATCGACGATTCCAACCGAAATGGCGGCCACCTGACCGAACAGGGGTTGGCGCTTCAGCTTCAGAGTGGCGATGGCTTGTGCCAGCGCCACATAGGCGCCGGTGATGCTGGCGGTTCGGGTGCCGCCATCGGCCTGCAATACGTCGCAGTCCACCACAATCGAGCGCTCACCCAGGGCGCTCAGGTCAATCGCCGCGCGCAACGAGCGTCCGATCAAACGCTGGATTTCCAGGGACCGGCCGGATTGCTTGCCGCGGGCGGCTTCCCGCGCATTGCGCGTATTGGTCGCGCGCGGCAGCATGCCGTACTCGGCGGTGACCCAGCCTTTGCCACTGCCGCGCAGCCACGGCGGCGTGCGTTCTTCCACCGATGCCGTGCACAGCACGTGGGTGTCGCCATAACGGATCAGCGCAGAGCCTTCGGCATGTTTGGCGAAACCGGGTTCTATGGATACGGCACGCAGCGCATCAGGGGCGCGGCCATCGGCTCGGGTCATTGGGAGTACCAGCGAAAAAGAGGCGCGGATTATACGCGCTGAATGATGTTTCTCAGGGCGGTGCAGTTGTCGGCGCGTCCCTGGCCGCGCCCGGTGGCCGTACGGGCCAGCGCGTCGAGTTCCGCGCGACTGGCCAGTTCGTCCTCGCTCAAAGCTGCCCAGAAGCCATCACTGCATAGCAGCAGGCAGTCATCGGATTGCAAGGGCGGGCAGACCGTCAGTTCCAGCGCGCGCAGCCGGCCGAGGCCGCCCAGGCAGCGGGAGACCTGATTGCGCAGGGGGTGTTTGAGCGCCTGCTGCTCCGTGATCTCGCCCTTGCTGACCATGATTTCAACCAGCGAGTGATCCCGTGTGCGCTGGACGATCTGACGGCCACGCAAATGGTAGCCACGGCTGTCGCCGGCATGGGCGAACAAAGCCTGACCGGCGCAGATATGGCACATCACCGCGGTGGTGCGGGGCTGGTCCCGGTCGCTGGCGCCGGGGTGCAATCGGGTAATTGCAATATGGGCGTGCATCGCAATGCGCTGGAGCAATTGTGCCGGCGGAAGATCGGCTTCGGTCTCGAACAGGAGGGCGGCGGCGTCGATCACACACTGGGCTGCCGCTGCGCCGTCAGCGTGACCGCCCATGCCATCGGCGACGACCAGCAAGGTTCGAACGTTGTCGGCAAAGTATGCAGCCCGATCCTGGTTATTGCTGCGATCGCCAAGCAGGCTCACCTGACTCAGACTTTGCTCCGATGCGTGCCTTTCCCCGTTTATACTCGTGCCCCTTTCACGCCAGTCGAAGTACACCATGTCAGTCTATCCCATCAGCAGCATGACCGGTTACGCCCGCGGGACCCAGGATTCGCCCTGGGGTGAGCTGCAATTGGAACTGCGGACCGTCAATCACCGCTACCTGGATATCAGCTTGCGTGTGCCCGAAGAACTCCGTGCGTTCGAAAACCAGCTGCGTGACCAGCTCAAGCTCAAGCTGGGGCGGGGCAAGGTGGAGGCCTACGTTCGCCTGCGGCCGCAGGCAGAAAGCGCGGCGCCACTGGATCTGAACCAGGCCGCCTTGGCGCAGCTGGCCGCCGCGATCAGCGAAGTTGAGCAAGCCATGCCGGGCCAGCCCGCGGCCGATCCACTGAACGTGCTGCGCTGGCCGGGCATTTTGCGCGAGCAGGAACTGGACATCACGGCCATGACCCAGCCGTTCGAGACTCTGGTCGATTCCACCGTCGCCGAGCTGTGCGCGGTCCGCGCCGCCGAAGGCGCCCGCACCGCCGAAGTCCTGGCCAGCCGCCTGAACAGTATCGAGGAGCTGGTCGCCCAGGTCACCCAGCGGCTACCCGTGCAAGCGCAGTTGTGGCGGGAAAAGCTGCAACAGCGCATGGACGAAATGCTCGATATGGAACCCGAACGGCGTGAACAGGCGCTGGTGCAATTCGTGCAAAGGCTGGACGTTGACGAGGAAATCGAACGCCTGAAAAGTCACGTCGCCGCAGTCCGCGACGTGTTGCAGAAAAGTGAACCGGTGGGCCGCAAGCTGGATTTCTTCATGCAGGAATTCAACCGCGAAGCCAATACCCTGGGATCAAAGTCCATGGATGCGGAACTGACCAAGCTCGCCGTGGAAATCAAGGTGCTGATCGAGCAAATGCGTGAGCAGGTGCAGAACATCGAATGAAGTCTTTATGAGCCTTAAGTTATGGCTCATAAAGCATATTAACTTTTCATGGCCGGCTACAATCTGCTCTTTCATCGCGTTGGCCTTGGTCGAATCCCCGGAGATGGCCGCGCTCAAGTGCGCGCTGAAAAGCTGAAGTGCCGACCCCGCTACCAGGCCAGGCTCAGATCCAGGCCCACGGTACGCGGTTCGCCAAAGTAGCCGCTGTGGAAAAAGCTCATGCTGATGTCGTGGACCAGGTATTCCTCATCCGTGACATTGCGTCCCCACAGGGCGAGTGAGGTGTCGAGGCCGAACAGGCGCATGCCGCTGAGGCTCAGGCGGGTGTCGAGCAGGCCGTAGCGGTCGAGTTTGAAGCCTTCCATGTCGGGGTTGCTGGCCGTGCCGAAGCGCACGTCGCGCCAGCGATAGCCCAGCCAGCCCTGTAATTGCAGCCCGGCCAGTGGCGGAAATTCGTAGTCCAGATTCACGGTCCAGGTGTGTTCCGGCGCATAGGGCATGGTGTAGATCGCGCTGATGTCTTCCTGATAGGTCTGCGAGTTGGGGTTGTTGTCGATCACTTCGGTGAACTGGGCGTCGGTGAAGCCATAGGCCAGCGAGGTGGTCAGGCCCGGCAGCGGCACCGCGACCAGATCAAGCTCGAATCCCTTGATTTCGGACTCGCCGGCGTTGAATACGTCGGTGAGATAGATCTTGGAATTGTCGAGGATCTGCTGGATCTGCATGTCGGTGTATTCGCTGTAGAACGCGGCCAGATTCAGTTGCAGCCGATTGTCCCACCAGGTGGACTTGTAGCCCAGCTCGTAGGAGATCATGTTCTCTTCGTCGTAGGGCGGCAGGAAATTGTCTTCGGTGCTGCGCACATTGAAGCCGCCCGATTTATACCCGGTCACGACCTTGCCGTAGGTCGAAAAGCCGCCGTCCCAGTCGTAGGAGACGCTGAGGCTGGGGGTGAAGTTGCTCCACTTGCCTTCGCCGCTCTGGGTGTTGTCCGGAGAGTCCGTGAAGTTGATGCTGTACTTGCGGGCTTTACGCTGGTCGACCGTATAGCGGCCGCCCAGGCTGATTTCCAGGGCGGTGAGACTGTGCGGCGACCAGCTCAGCTGGCCGTATGCCGCCCAGGCGTTGTTGTCCGACCAGATGGTCCGGTCTTCGGCCACGTCGCCGGCGATGCGGTCGATTTCATGCTCGCGGCCTTCCTCGGTGTAGTAATACAGGCCAGCGACATAGTCCCAGGCTTGATTGTATTCACCAACCAGCTGGAATTCCTGGCTGAGCTGCTGGTGCTCAATGTCGATCTCGACGTCGAACCACTGCACGCCGGAGCCGTAGTCCATGATCACGAATTCGAACAGGTCGCGGTAGGCGGAGGTCGACTTGAATTCGCCCAGCGGCGTGTTCCAGCTGGCGATCAGATGGTGCCCGGAGACATCGGTGATGGAGTCGCGCACCGGGACGTCCCATTCGCCATTATCCAGCCGGCTTTCGCTGGCCCGGGCGCGAAACTCGGGAATCAGGGTTTCATTGACGATGACGATACCGGCCAGACTCATCGCCAGTTGATCCGGCGGCGTGCCGCCACCGGCCAGGATCGCATCGCGCTCGTTTTCCAGGGCGGTCTGGGTGGCCATCGAAGTGTTGGCGTTGTCCTCGTTGATGCGCAGCACCTGGTAGAACTGCTGCGGGCCGGTGCTGCGCGAGGTGTCAAAGGCGTAATCCACGCTCAGCCCGGGCGATGGATTCCACAACAGGGCCAGACGGCCGCCGCGCTTGTCGAGTTCGCCGAAATCAGGGCCGGCGTTGATGTTGTTGACCCAGCCATCATTCGCATCGCCCACCAGACTGAGCTTGGCCGCCAGGCCATTCCACAGCGGCGTTTCTACCTGGGTCTTCAGATTCATGTGCCCGCGGGTGCCCAGGCCAAGCACCTGCTTGAGGCCGAATTCACCCTGCGGTTTGGCGGTGAGCAGGTTGATCGCGCCGCCGGTGGTGTTGCGGCCATACAGGGTGCCTTGCGGACCGCGCAGCACCTCGACCCGGTCGAGGTCGGCCACGTCGGTGGTCAGGCCCACGGTGCGGCCCAGATAGACCCCGTCCAGATAAACCCCGACCGCGGGATCCTGGGTGGTCTGGCTGTCGTTGTTGCCGACGCCGCGCATGAAAATGATCAGCGAGCTGCGGCTGTTGGGAAACGGGGTGATGTCGACATTGGGCACCTGGGCGGTGATGTCTTCCAGATCGCTTACGCCCATCTTTTCCAGGGCCGGCGCGCCGAAAGCCGCCATCGAGATCGGGGTTTCCTGCAGCAGCTGCTTCTTCTTCTGCGCGGTGACCACGATTTCCTCGAGCTGCGTCGCGCGTTTGTCCTGGGTTTCATCGCCGTTCGCATCGTCCTGCGCCAGGACGGGAAGGGACAAGGCCAGGGCCAGGCCCAGTGCGCTGCGTTTGATCATGATTAGCGTCCTGCTCACGGTAGTTGAGGCGTAAACCCACAGCATCGCTCAATCGAGCGGCCGGCGCGTAATCCGTCCGGGTGAAAATCGCCGTTTCGCCGGAGTTTCCGCGCGCTGCCGAGTGGTCGGACTGGAGTTTGCATATTTGCGCTTTTTTGCCCAAGAGTGTGAAAATCACCGCCTGGATTTCATCAGGGAGCTCAGGGAATGAGCAGAGTAAGGGGACGCATCGCGGCATGGCTCGCGATCCTGGTTGCGGGCGGATTGCTGGGCTGTGGCGATGTCGCACCAGAGCTTCAAACCACCGAGGCCCGCCGGGGGCAAGCGCCGTTCGGGTTCGGCCCGAATTGCACAACGGTCGGCGGCGGCGGTGCCAGCATCGTGGGCGATGTCCAGCCCGCTTGCGAGGGCTGCGGGCCACGTGAACTGGCGCGAATGATTGACGGGCAATTTGGGTCTTATGGCAGCCTGACGATCGCGCAGGCGGGCTTTGGCCAGGTTCGCGCCAAGGCGCAAAGGGGCGTGGTTTTTCCCGGCGGCCGTTCACCCGGTATCGTGATTACCGATGACTATCAGGACGAATTGAACCTGATCGTGACCGTGAGCACCTATCTGGATGGTGAACTCAACAACACCGGGGTGGCGGAGATGCGCAGCGCCAACGGTAACCGGTGCGCGGGCTGCGTGAATTGGGATAGCGGTGGTCCGATGCGTTTCATCGGGATTCCCGCCGTGCTGCCCTATGACGAGGTCGAGATCGGCTTCTGGCGTCTGGATGACACCGTCGCACGGGAGTTTCGGGTGCATGAGATCTGCGCGCTGGAACCCTTTGAGTTCTGAGTCACCGCGGCCTGAGGCGTCGTTTGGCGGCGGTCTCAGGCCACCAGCAGCTGCGCGGCCAGCTCCTGACGTTGGTCAGGACCGCACAACCGTTCGACCAGGGTGAGCGCGAAGGCCAGGGCCGTGCCGGGTCCCTGGCTGGTGATGCACAAACCATCGTGCACGACGGGCGCGCTTGAGGCCTGCGGCAAACGGTCCTGGAAGCTGGGGTAGGCGGTGGCCTGGACGCCGTCGAGCAAGCCATGCGGCGCCAGGGCCAGGGCGGGTGAGGCGCAGATCGCGGCATAGGGTCGGCCCGCGCTGCGCTGCTGGTGGAGGCGCTCGATCAGGGGCGCGCAGGCACCGAAATGGCGGGCGCCTTCCAGGCCGCCGGGCAGGGCGATCAGCGCGTAATCCCTAGGCTGCTCCGCCAGCAGTCCATCGGCGATCAGCCGACAACCGCGCGCGGCGGTGACTTCCAGTCGATCGTGGATGCTGGCCACATCCACCGTGATGCCGGCGCGGCGCAGCACATCGATAATGGTGACGGTTTCGATATCTTCGACCCCGTCGGCGATCGGTACCAGTACCCGCATGATGGATTTCCCTTCAGACCCGTCTGGAGAATAGCCGCACGCCGCCGCCGCTGCTCAGGCGGTGGATTGAGTGCTCAGTTGCTGTTGCAGCCAGGTGGCGATGTGCGCGATCTGCGCCGCGCAAACCTGATGCTGCATCGGATACTCCTCCCAGCGCACGCCGAAACCCTGGGCGAGCAGAAAGTCCCGGCTCCATTCCCCCAGGGCCAGAGGCAGAACCGGGTCGTCGCTGCCATGACACATCAGGATCGGCGTGTTCGCGTTGGCATGGTGATGTTCCTGCAAGAAGGCTTCGTGCAAGGGCAAGAATGTCGACAGTGCCAGCACGCCGGCCAGCGGCACGGGGTAACGCAGGGCGGTGTGCAGGGCGATCGCGCCGCCTTGGGAAAACCCGGCCAGCACGATCCGGCCGGCCTCGATGCCAGCGGCAATCTGCTTGCTCAGATAGCCTTCCACGATCGACTGGGCCTGGCGAATGCCGGCCTCATCCTGCAGGTTCAGTTTTTCCAGGCTCAAGATATCGAACCAGCCACGCATCTGCATGCCGTTATTGATCGTGATCGGGCGAACCGGGGCATGCGGGAAGATGAAGCGGATGCGATGATCCGCAGGCAAGCCCAGCTCGGGCACGATCGGCACGAAGTCGTTGCCGTCCGCGCCCAGGCCGTGCATCCACACCACGGCGGCATCGGCCGGGCCGGCAGGGTCGAGAATGATGGCGTCTTCGGTTTGACTCAGGTTCATGAGGTGCTCCAGATTAAGACGCAATAGTCGCATCTGCGGGGCAGGCACGTCTCGCCTGGGGGTGCGAAAAAGGCCTCTTGAAGCCGGGCGCAGAATCGGCCGTCGGGGCGGTGGTCGTCGTCGCCCGGCGTAGGGCGTAGAATGCCAGGAACAAAACTAAATGCGATTTTCTGGGGGAGTACGATGAAAAAACTGAGCCCGATGGATGCCTCATGGCTGTATGTCGAGTCGCGTGAAACACCGATGCAGGTTGGCAATCTGTCGATCTTTTCCTTGCCCAAGGATGCGGGCGAGAATTTTGTCCAGGAACTGGTGGACCGGGCCCGTGCCTCCACCAGCGTGGTATCGCCCTGGAATCTGAAATTGCGTGGTGGCAACCTGGGTCGCGCCCTGCCGATGTGGGTTGAAGACAACGACATCGATATGGAATACCACTTCCGCCATTCGGCGCTGCCCAAACCCGGCGACGAGCGCGAGCTGGGTCGACTGATCTCGCGTCTGCACAGTACCCAGCTGGATTTCAATCGCCCCCCCTGGGAGGCGCATCTGATCGAAGGGCTGGAAGGCAACCGGGTGGCCCTGTACACCAAGATGCATCACTCCCTGATCGACGGCGTCAGCGGCGCGCGGTTGATGGAGCGGGTCTACTCCACCGATCCCGACAAGCGCGACATGGCCGCGCCATGGTCCACCGGCAATGCGCCCTCCGCAGCCCGCAGTGCTGACCGGCCCGCGATGCATGCCAGCCCACTGCAGACCGCCCTGGAAGGCTTGCGCGCGCAGGGCAGTTCGGCCGCCGCGCTGATCAAGGGGCTGCAGGGTCTGGTCAGCAAGGGGCGCAACAAGTCGGACCCCTTCATTGCCCCGTTTCAGGCGCCCAAGTCGCTGCTCAATGGCCGCATCAAGGGGGGCGCGCGGCGCTTTGCCACCCAGCAGTATGATCTGGAGCTGATGAAGGATCTGGCCAAGGCGGCCGACTGCACGCTGAACGACATCGTGCTGTACGTGTGCAGCACCTCGATCCGCCGCTTCCTCAAGGAGGCCAATGCGCTGCCCAGCAGATCGCTGACCTCGGGCATTCCGGTGAATGTGCGGCCGGCCGGGGACCAGGGCACGGGTAATGCGATCAGCTTCATCATGGCCAATCTGGGCACCGATATCGCCGATCCGCTCAAGCGCCTGAATGCCATCAAGGCCTCGACGGCCCGCGCCAAGGATCATCTGCAGTCCCTGCCCAAGGCGGCGATCCAGCAGTACACCCTGGTGGTGATGGCGCCGTACATCTTGCAGTTGCTGACCGGGGCTGGCGGCCGCCTGCGGCCGGTATTCAATATCACCATTTCCAATGTGCCCGGGCCCAGGGAAACGCTGTATTTCAATGGCGCGAAGCTGGAGGCCATGTATCCGGTGTCGCTGATCGCCCATGGGGGCGCGCTGAACATCACCTGCCTGTCCTATGCGGGCACGCTGAATTTCGGCTTCACCGGCTGCCGCGATACCCTGCCGCATATGCAGCGTCTGGCGGTGTATACCGGTGAAGCACTGGAGGAACTCACCGCCTTGTTGCAGTCCAGGCAGGCGGCCAAGCGCAAGAAAATCGCCTAGCGTCAAAGTGCCGGGCCGCTTGCACCGTGCATGGGGCCTGGCGCGTTTTTTCAGTCGCCTGCGTCCGCGCGAGCTAGAATGCGGCTGACCGCCACCGGAGGCTTTGTCATCCGCGAGTTCGCCATCAGCAATGCGCGCATCCGCAAGGCCATTCTGGCCGAGGATCAGCGGGCGGAATGGTTGGCCAGCCTGCTTCAGGCGGGCGTTCTGGCCCTGCTGAGCGGGCTGTACTTTGTAGCGCCCAAGGCGGAGATGAGCCAGTGGCAGTTCGAGCCGGTGCCGCTGTTGCTGTTGGTGTACTGGCCGATCGTGCTGCTGCGCCTGGGGCTGGCCTCACGCGGACTGATGGGGCCGACCCTGTCCATGCTGGCGATCGCTGGTGACATGCTCGCGCTGGCCGGTCTGATCTTCAGCTTTCACCTGCAATACGGCCAGCCGGCGCCGTTCTACCTGAAAGCGCCCACCTTCGCCTATTTCTATATTTTCATTGCGGTGCGCGCGCTGCGCTTCGACTGGCGGTATGTGCTGGTTGCTGGCCTGGTGGCCGCCGGCTTGTGGGCGCTGCTGCTGGCCTACGCCCTGCGGGCGCCCGATACCGTGATCACGCACAGTTTCATCCGTTATATCTTCGGCGCCGAGGTGCTGCTGGGCGCCGAAATCGACAAGATTTTCAGTCTGCTTGCGGTCGCCGCCATCCTGGCCACGGCGGTGGCGCGCTCGCGCCGTCTGCTTGAACGCTCGGCCCGGGATGCGATTGCGCAGCATGATCTGGCGCGGTTTTTCTCCGGCGATGTGGCCGAGCACATCCTGTCTTCCGAGCAGCCGCCGCAGCCCGGCGATGCCTCGGTGCGGATGGCGAGCATCCTGAGCATCGATCTGCGCGGTTTCACCCGATTCTCCAGCAGCCATTCGCCGCAGGAGGTGATGGCGGTGCTGGGTGAGTATCAGCAACGCATGGTGGAGGTGATATTCCGCCACCATGGCACGATCGACAAGTTTCTCGGCGATGGCATCCTGGCGCATTTCGGCGCCGCTCATGCCGATCCGCAACATGCGGCGAACTGTTTGCGGGCGGCGTATGACTGCGGGCAGGCCAGTCTGAGCTGGGCGCGTGAGCGCGAGGCGGCGGGGCTCGCGCCGCTGCGTATCGGTGTGGCCTGTGCCAGTGGCGAAGTGCTGTTCGGCGTGGTCGGCGATGCACGGCGCATGGAATTGACCGTGATTGGCGATGCGGTGAACCTGTCCGCGAAGCTGGAGAAGCACAGCAAACTGACCCCGACGCCCATCGTGGCCACCCGCGAGTTGCAGGACCTGGCGGAGCGGGCCGGTTACCGGGTGCCGGTCACTGCGCATTTGCCGGCGGCACAGGTCGAGGGCGTGGATCAGCCCATCGACCTGGTGGCCATCGCCCTGGCTTAGGCTTTCTTGCGGGCCTTGAGCACCGTGCGGGCGCCCAGCAACAGGGCGTCCTTGAGATCCAGCGGGATACTGCGACGAATCTTGCGGATCAGCGGCCCGCGCACCCGCTGTTTGGTCACGCGGTGCGCATGCATGTCCAGTTGGGCCAGTTCCACGGCTTTTTCCCGGGCTCGGGTCAGCAGTTGTTCGTGCGGCACCAACTCGTCGAAAAAGCCGGCCTGGTGAGCCTGGGCGACCGGGAAATATTCCGCCAGATTCACGCCGCGCTGAAAATCAGCCGGGCGCAGACGATTGCGCATCACGTGCTCGGCCACGCGCGGAAACGGCAGGCCGATCGCAACTTCGTTGGCGGAGATCTTGTAGTCGCCCTCGCTGGCCACCACATAGTCGGACGACAGCATCATGAACACCCCCATGGCCAGGACATGGCCGTTACAGGCGGTGATGACCGGATAGGGATACTCGAGAATCCGCGCGGTCAGGCCATAGCCGGCCTTGAGCATCGCAATGGTGGCGGCGCCGCCGGCTTTCATGACCTTGAGATCGAAGCCGGCGGAAAACACATCTTCACGGCCAGTCAGGATCACCAGGGCTTTATCCGCTTCGGCCCGATCAAACGCG
>JBFJVB010000019.1:0-35400 GCA_041624435.1 Oceanococcus sp.
GGAATGCAGAACGCCAGGCGGGGATCCGCGGTGGCCAGCATGGCCGCGTGATAGCCGCCCAGGCTCAAGCCGGTAATACCCACCTGCGGCACGCCGCTGGCGAACAGGTAATCCAGCACCACGCGCAGGTCACAGACCCCCTGGAGCATGGCTTCATTGAGGTGGGCGAAGCCGCCGGAGAAAAACCCGATCCCGCTCACCCCGTGGCGGCGCTCGGTGCGATAGCCATGAAACGGCAGGGTGAATTGCAGAATGTCATAACCTTGGCGATAGAACCATTTCAAGGCGAACCACAGGCTGTTCAAGCCGTACCAGCCTTCGATGACCCCATGTACGAAGATCAGCGTCTTTCGCGGCGCGCGCGGATGCCGCCAGTACTGCGCATGCGCCACCCGGTTGCGTTCGTAACTCAGATAACGCGGCCGCAGCTCGGGGTTGAGTGGCACGAACGGGCTGGCAAAACTCAGGTCCACCGCCGGAATGCCGGAAGGCCGGTAATGCGCCCAACGCGGCGCGCTCTCACGCACCTGGACCCGGCCGGGTTCCTGGAAGCTTTGACTCAAATCCGCCTGCTCGGCGAAACGGTGATAGAAACGCAGACGCTCCAGTTCGGGCCCGATGCCCCCCTTGTTCGCCAGCAAGGGTGCCATGGAGCCAGCCATGACCGAACCCAGGGCGCTGCGCAACAGCACATCGGCGGCGGCGGTTCCCCGGACCTTGAACGGATGGAGGGCGTCAAGTTCGGTGCCGTCCGCCTGGCGGTAAAAATCAGCCGGCAAGGTGTCCCACCAGTAGTTCGAATTTCGCAGCGGTATCGCGGCCGACATGGCTTGGTTCCAGAGGAGCGTTACCGCCAGTATAGGAAGACCGGAGGGTAATCGGTGTTACGCGCTGGCCTGCCAGTCAAAATTCTCGTGATCCAGAACACTCATCTGCAGCTGATAGTCGCGGGTATAGCCCGGCCAGTTGTTGGTCACCTTGCCCGTGGCGGTGTGATACCAGGAACTGCAGCCGGCGCTCCACACCGAATGCCGCAGCTTCTCCTGGATATCCGCGTTGTAATCGCGCATCGCAGCGGCTTTGACATCCACCGCCCGCAGCCCGCCGTCCCGAAGCTGTTGCAGGGCCTGCAGGATATATCCCACCTGACACTCGATCATGAAAATGATCGAGTTGCTGCCCAGATTGGTGTTCGGCCCATAAAGCAGAAACAGATTGGGAAAACCATGCACTGCGACGCCCTTGTAGGCTTCGGCCCCATCGGCCCAGACCGCGCCCAGTTCCCGACCACCGGCCCCGGTAATCCGCATCGGGGCAAGAAATTCCGTGGCCCTGAAGCCGGTACCGTAGATGATCGTGTCATACGCTCGGGTCTCGCCGGAAGCGCTGCGAATCCCGCTGGCAGTCACCGCCTGAACGGGATCCACCACCACGTCGACATTGGACTGTGCCAGGGCCTCGAAATAATTGTGTGAGAACAGCACGCGCTTGCAACCGACCGGGTAATCCGGCGTCAGCTTGCGGCGTAATTCCGGATCTTTGACGTGCCGGCGCATGTAGTTCAGCGTCACCCACTGATAGAGCTTCGCGAGTCGGCTGCCATCATTGAAGGCGCCAGTCGAAGTCTCGCCGGCGCGATACCACAGCGCCCGGTTCAATTCCTTGTAACCGGGCAGATGTTGCATCATCCAGCGGTCGCGATCGGAGTACTCACGATCCGGCTTGGGCATGACGTACGGCGGCGTGCGCTGATACACATCCACCTGGGCGGCGGTCCTGGCGATTTCGGGAATGAACTGGATTGCACTGGCACCGGTTCCGATCACCGCGATGCGTCGGCCCGCCGCATTGAAATCCGGATTCCACTGTGCGGAGTGAAACACCTCGCCGCTGAACTGGTCGATTCCTGGCAATTCCGGAACCGCCGGCCGACTCAGTTGCCCGACTCCGCTGATCAGAACCCTGGCCTTGAGCACCTCACCGCTGCCGGTGGTGACGCTCCACTGTCCGGCCGCCTGATCATAGTCGGCCCCGGCCACTTCGGTATTGAACCGGATGTGCGGAATCAAGCCATACTTGTCCGCGCAAAACTGCATGTACTGCTGGATTTCCGGCTGCGGCGGATAGCGCCGCGACCAGTCCGTTTTCATTTCGAATGAAAAGGAATACAGTTCGGCCGGAATATCGCAGGCGGCGCCTGGGTAGGTATTTTCCCGCCACACCCCGCCCACCTCACCGGCTCGTTCCAGAATGGTGAAATTCTCGATGCCGGCTTGCTTGAGCTTGATGCCCATACACAGCCCGGAAAAGCCGGTTCCTATGACAATCACCTGCAGTTCTTTTGATATCGTACTGGCCAACAGCATTTCCTCGGGACGAAGCGAAAGCAGAGGCAGGCCACTGCCCCAGATAAAGTTACACCTGTAACCTTTTTCCGTCAAGCACGCCCGGCAGAGTTCCAATTATGACTGAAAGATCCCCCAGCGCCGCCCGCATACCCCAGCAAAAACGCGGCCGCATGCGCTTCGAGCAGATTCTTTGCGCCGCCGGGAGCCTGCTGCAGGAACGCGGTTTCGAGCAGTTCACGGTGTCTGAACTGGCCCAGCGCCTGGGCTATACCCGGGCGAGCATCTACAAATTCTTTCCCACGCCCCAGGCGATCTACAGGGAACTCAACACCCGTCAGCTGAGTTTGCTCGAAGCCGAACTGACCGCCGCCGCCCTGGCTTTGCCGGCCGCCCAGTGGCAATCGCAGGTGCGGCAGATGGCTCTCACCGCAGCCCAGTTTCACAATCACCATTCCCTGGCCCGACTGCTGATCCTGGGCGGAACCCTGGATGAAGACAGCTACCGCAACCTGGAATCAACGATTGCCCGGCTGGGCGCTCTGCTCGAACAGATTCTGGAGAACCTCGGCATCAGAATCAGCAACACCCCGGTCAACCACCCGATGCTGGTCATTGAAATCGGCACCTGCTGCCTGCGCACCTCGTTTTTCCTGCACGGCGAAATCACCACGGCCTATGCCGAAGCAGCGGGCGAAGCGATGGTGGCCTACCTGGAAAAAGTCCTGGCCGCGTAGCCCGGGTCTGCACCTACGCCAAATTGATGAGTCTTCCTTAGTTCGACCCCAGTATGGTTCTGGGTTTGCTTCACTCCACAACTCGAGGCCAGCAGGAATGATCCTGTTTCCGGAATTCCACCAAAAATACGGGCCCTGGGCGGTCGTTGCAGGCGCCTCGGAAGGGATCGGTCAGTGGTATGCCCACGTTCTGGCCGAGCGGGGTATCAATCTGCTCACGCTGGCGCGCCGACCAGAACCGCTGGAGGCCGACGCCGCCCTGCTGCGGCGGCGCTACCGGGTCGAAGTCAGACCGGTCGCCCTGGATCTGGCTTCGCCCGACCTGAGCAGCCGTTTCGACAGCGCCATCGACGGGCTGGACATCGGCCTGCTGGTCTACAACGCCTGTTTCTCGAAAATCAGCCCGTTCGTGGAGACCTCGGCTGCGCAGCACCAGACCATCCTGGATGTGAACTGCCGTGCCCCCCTGCTCCTGAGTCACGCACTGGCCCCGCGGCTGATCAAGCGCGGTCGGGGTGGCATTATCCTGATGTCCAGCATGTCCGGATTTCAGGGCACCGCCCTGGTCAGTTCCTACGCCGCGACCAAAGCCTTCAATATCAATCTGGCTCAGGGCCTGTGGGCGGAACTCAAACCGCAAGGTGTCGATGTTCTGGCGTGCGTAGCAGGCGCCACCTCAACGCCCGGTTTCGAACACAGCACTCCGGAAGCGGTCCGAGCCAAAGCCTTTCCAATGCCTCCCGAACCGGTGGCCCGCGAAGGGCTGCGGGCGCTGGGCAAACGCCCGGTGCACGTTGTCGGGCGACTCAACCGCAGCGTGGATCGGGTCATCGGCCTGCTGGGCCGTACCAATCGCACCCGCTTTTTCAGCAAAGCCACCCAAGACATCTACGGTTCCAGAGCCTGAGCACAGCCCATGACCAACGCCATCCCCCCAGCACCGAAATTCACCACCGCGCAGTTGGGCCAGACCTGTCTGGTCACCGGCGGCGCGGGCTACGTCGGTTCGGCCATCATCCGGCGCCTGCGCGAACATGGCTGCCGGGTCCGCAGCCTGGATGTGATCGAACAGAACCATGCCGATCCGCAGGTCGAGGCCCTGAGCGGCGACCTGCGTAATTTCGCCGATGTGCAGGCCGCCTGCACCGGCGTCGACACCGTGTTCCATACCGCCGCGATCATCAATTTACTGAGCATCTACCGGCCTGCCGTACGCCGTCTGGTCTACGATGTGAACTGCGTCGGCACCCAGAATCTCCTGCGTGCCGCTGCTGCCGCCAAGGTCACTGCCCTGGTCCATACCAGTTCTTTCAATGTGGTGCTGGACCGGGTCCTGAATGACCAGGACGAGTCCACGCCGTACGCCAGCAAGACCGCGGACCTGTACTCGCTCAGCAAGATCGAGGCCGAACGCAGCGTGCTGGCGACCCATGACCGGGATGGTTTGCGAACCTGCGCCTTGCGCCCCGGTGGAATCTGGGGTTCCGATTCCAAGTCGATGATGATCAGGAGCTTTCTGGAAGAGCTGGCCCGCGGGAAATTCAAGGTCCTGATCGGCAACGGCGAGGCAACGATGGACAACACCCACATCGACAATCTGGTCGATGCGCAACTGCTGGCCGCCAGCGGCTTGCGGCGCGACCCCGAGGTGGTCGGTGGTCAGGCCTACTTCATTACCGACGACGAAGCCGTCAATGGCCTGAAGTGGTTTCAGCCCCTGGTTGAGGGTCTGGGCGAGCCCTTCCCCAAGCTGTATCTGCCTGCGGGCATGATGCGCGGCATCAGCCGGGTCATGGAACTGGTGCATTTTCTGGGGGGGCCGGAACCCTTGCTGACCCACCGCGGCCTGCGCAACCTGACCGAGAGCTCGAGCTTTCGAATCGACAAGGCGCGGCGCGAGCTGAACTACAGTCCGCGAATGCAACGCAGCAACGGCATGCCCCAGTTGCTGCCCCAGGCCCGCGAATTTGTCGATCAATTCCGCAACGCAGCCAAGGCATGATCAAACTGCTCTACCTGCTCTGGGACCGGACCCCGATGGCGCCCAAGCAGCGGCGCCAGGCGCTGCTGGAAGCGGCCGCGCCGGAATTGCTGGCGCTGAACCCGACGGGACTGCAGATCAATGTAGTCGATGATTTGGCGACGACACCCTCGCCGGCACCCAAACCGCTGTTCTCCGAACCCTTCATCGGCCAGGTCAATATCTGGGTGAATGACGCCGCCGAGCGGCATGCCTACGAAGACATTCTCAGGACTGCAGGCTTTGAAATCGCGGGATACCAGGTGGACGAGTGGCTGTTTACCGAATACGGCGAAAGCCCGAATGCCACCGCAGCCCGCGACTGGCCCGACGGCCAGCGCAGCCCCGGCATCATGGCCGTCACCCTGCTGCACAAGCCCAAACGCCTGTCACGTGAAGAATGGTTGCGGCGCTGGTTTGGCTGGCAGTCACCGATGAGCGAATGGATGCAGCCCCGCGCCCGCTATGTCCGCAATCTGGTTGAACACAGCCTGACACCCGGCAACACCGCGATCGACGGGGTGGTGGAGGAAGACTGGCCCTCGGGCGAACATGTGACCAATCCGAAGCTGTTCTATGGTGCCAAGACCTGGTGGGGGGTCATGCGCAATATGGCCATCATGTTGCATTCCGTGACCCGGATTCTGAATCTGTTCAACATCACAACGGTTATGATGAGCGAATACTTCCTGCGCACGCCGCCCGCACCAGTCAGCCCGTCCTGATTCGCCCGACCATGCGCCAGAGTGGCGCGGTATGATGAGCTTTCAATGCGCAAACGCGAGTTTGCCCCCTCTGGAGCCCCTTGCTTGAAATCCCTGCTGAATCCCAACCTCATCAAGCTGCCAAAATCATTCGAGGCGGTGACCGATTTCCGCCATGACGATGAAGTCGCACCGCAGGATCTGGGCCTGCCCGCTTCCACCACCGGCACCATCTGGTCGGCGACGGAAAAACTCTATGCCAGCGGCGCCATGCCCGCGATCAGCCTGGCCATCCGCCACCAGGGGCAGATCCTGGTCAATCGCAGTATCGGACACGCCAGGGGCAATGGACCGCAGGACGGACCCGATACGCCCAAAGCGACCATGACGGCGAATACGCCGGTGTGCCTGTTCTCGGCATCCAAGGCCGTGACGGCGATGCTGGTGCATAAACTGGCCGAAGAAGGACTGGTGAAGTTGCACGACCCGGTGGCCGAATACATTCCGGAGTTTGGCATCAAGGGCAAGCAGTACGTCACGGTCGGCCAGGTGCTCGCGCACAAGGCCGGCATTCCGGTGATCAAGCAGAAAGAGCCCGACCCCAGCATCCTGTGGGACTGGGATGCCTGCGTGGATTTGCTGTGCCAGGCGCAACCGCGCAAGGATGCGGGCAACACCCAGGCCTATCACGCCATCACCGGCGGTTTCATCCTGGGCGAAATCATGCGCCGCGTGACCGGTCAGACCCTGAACGAAATCCTGCACAGCCGCATCGCCGCACCGCTCGGCAGCCGCTACATGTCATTTGGCCTGCCCTCCGACCAGCAGGATCAGGCGGCTTTCAATTACTTCACCGGGCGCTCCGAAATCTTTCCCCTGAACCGCCTGGTCAGGCGGGCGCTGGGCGCGAGCTTTCCGATGGTCTGCGACGTGTCCAACAGCCAGGACTATCTGTCCGCCTGCATTCCGGCTGGAAACACCTATGCCACGGCACTGGACGCCTGCGACTTTTTCCAGTGCCTGCTCAACGGCGGTGAATTTGGCGGCAAGCGCCTGTTTGAACGCTCCACGGTGACCCGGGCCATCAGCGAGGCGTCGTCGCGCCAGATCGATCGCACCCTGTTCATTCCGCTGCGCACCAGCGAAGGCTTCATGCTCGGGGATTATCCGCTGGGCATGTATGGTCAGAACACCCGCGAAGCCTTCGGTCATCTGGGTTTCATCAGCATCTATTGCTGGGCGGACCCGGCCCGCGATATCTCGGTGTCGCTGCTCACCACCGGCAAACCGCTGGTCTCCCCTCACCTGCCCCCGCTATTCAACCTGTTACGCACCATCAACCGCGTATTCCCGAAATTCACTTCGGCCTGAGTGCCGCCGGGTGGCGCACGGCGCCTACAGCAGGATGTCCCGCAACTCCGCCAGCGCGTCGCCGGTATAGACGGCCAGACGCTGCAGATGCGGCAGCGTATCGCGGCAGCCAATGAAGCCGAAATTCAGCGTGCCGGCATAACTCTGCACGGTAATATTCAGCGCCATGCCGTGGGCCGGGATTGAAACCGGATAGGTTGCTTCGAGGCGCGCGCCGCGAAAATACATGGCTTCATCGGGTCCGGGCACATTGGAAATGCACACATTGAAGGTCAGCGGCAAACGGCCTTTGATTCCGCTGATGGCCTTGACGGTCTGAATCCCGAAAGGCGCCATGATCAGGCTGCTGTAGGCGATGATCGCCGCGGCCGACATCCGCTCCATCTGCGCTTTGGCATGCCGGGTCGAGGCGATGATCGCATCCAGGCGCTCGCGTGGGTCGGCGATATCGGTTGCCAGCGAGGCCAGCATCGCCCCCACGGCGTTACCACCGCCTGGATCATCCTTGGGCCGTACATTGACCGGCAGAAACGCAACCAGCGGTTTGTCCGGCAACTCCCCCATCTCATCCAGAAAAGACCGCAGACCACCGGCGCACAGGGCCATGACGATGTCGTTCAGCGTGCCACCACTGGCCTTGGCCAGGGCTTTCAGCTCCGCCAGCTGATATTGCTGGGTGGCGAAGCGACGATTGCGCCCGATACGGACATTCAGAATGCTCGGCGGCGCCTGCATGGAGGACACCAGATCGCCGATCTCACCCCGGGCCTCACGACTCAGACGCCACAACGCCTTACCGACATCCTTGACCGAGTCGAACTGTGAGGCCACGGATTGCCACACCGTGGACATGTCCACTCCCGGTACGTCCTCGCGCGGTTTGCGCGCCGGCTGCGGCAGGGAGAAAAACAGCGGCCCATCCCGGTCATCCGGACTGCGGGCCATGCTGCGCGAGAGGATGCGCATGGCGGTAAACCCGTCCACCAGCGCGTGGTGAATCTTGGAATACAGGGCGAAGCGACCACCCTCCAGCCCTTCGATCAGATGGACTTCCCAGGGCGGCCGGGACAGATCCAGAGGATGACTGTGCAACCTGGAGATCAGTACCCCCAGTTCGCGTTCATCACCGGGCGCGGGCAAGGCCGAATGGCGCACGTGGTATTCCAGATCAAATTTTTCGTCTTCAACCCAGGCATGCAACGGATTCATTCGGAAGTTCGGGGTCTTGAGTTTCAGATTCCAGGGTGGCTCCACACTCAGCGTGGTGCGGATTTCATCCATGATTTCACGGAAAAAATCCTCCCCCGCGTCCGCCGGCGGGGTCAGCGGAATCAGTCCCGCCACGTGCATCATCGTGTCGCGCGATTCACCGTACAAAAACATCGCGTCCATCGGACTTAAACGCTTGCCACTCATTCATCTTCCTCGTCTGGGTTGGGCTCAGTGTAGCCGCCTTGTGTATGGTATGTGCAAGCCGTTTAGCCCTTGACGCCATTGCTCAGTACCCGACCCCATCCATGACTGACTATTCTCCTGCCCCCGCCCCCTGGGAACTCACCGGCCGCGCTTACCTGAGTCTGCTCCGGCTCCCGGATGAGCTGCTGGATGCGCACAGTTTCGTTCCCGACACACTGCGGGGGCGGCGCCGTACGGGATTGTCGATGCTGATGTTTGTCGATTACGCCACGTCACCGGTAGGCCCTTATCGCGAGCTTCTGTTCATTCCGGGGCAGTTCGAATTCGAAGATGGGCGCAATCGGTTCAGCATCAGCCGAATCTTCGTTTCCAGCCAGGACAGTGTGGAAAACGGTCGTCGCAACTGGGGCATCCCGAAAGAACTGGCTGAATTTACCGTGGTGGACCGGCCCGATGGCCACACCACGGTAAGCGTGAGCCAGAATGATCAGCAGTTCGCCGAGCTGGCTTTTCGCCACTACGGCCCCGCCCTGCCCATCCCCCGAGGGATTCTTCCTCGCGCCTGGAGAACCCTGGCCCAGCACCACCAGGAGCAGATCTTCGTGTACACGCCGAATGCAGGTGGCAGCGCTCAACTCGCGCGGCTCGAGGATTGGCGCTTCGATTCCAGCCTGTTCCCGGACTTGAGTCAGGGCAAGACCCTGATGAGCTTTTATCTGCGCCGTTTCCGCATGAGCTTTCCGGTAGCCCGGCTGCGCCCACGCCACCCGCAGTAAGCTGCTCGAGGCACCGGACGAATCAGCTCACCTCGACTTCCACCGCCGGTCGATCCGCGTAGATGGCGATGCCGCCATGCAGACGCAGAGCCAGGTCCGCTTTCCCGGCATCGACGGTCTCGGTACCGTAACGCCGGACCATGCGGTCGTAGGGGGCGGCATCCAAAGCCGCCGGATCATCCTCGATCACTATAGCCTTGTTATCGATATCGAAAAACAAGTGGTAACGTTCCATCATAACCGGCACATTTTGGCACATTTATCTGATCTGCAGAAAGACTTCACACCCCTGCGCGACCGGACACAGGCCACAGCCCTGCAATCAAGACTGTGAGCCAAGCGCCCGGCAGGTTTCACGACTCAGGCAGACTGGTTCAGGTGGCGCCGAGACGGGCATCAGGGGCCCCACACGTGGGATGCAAACCCCGAACCGACTCGCGCAAGGGATTGGTGCAGCGAGACAGCCACGGTCAGATTGGTTATCGTATCGCGGCATGCAGCCCAGCACCGCCCAGTCCTATCTTGATCAGACGGTCTTGCAAGCCTTTATTGGCCAAGCCAGGAAGCGCCGTTTCCCGAAAAAACACACCCTGTTTGACCATACTGAAACACCGGACCGGCTGCTGTTGATTCTCCAGGGTTCGGTCAGTGTTCTGGTCGGCAACGCCGAAGGCCGGGAAATCGTCCTGGGCTATCGCCATCTTGGCGATTTTGTCGGCGAGATGTGCCTGTTTCCAAGACTGCAAGTGCGCACTGCGCTGGTGATAACCCGCAGCGAAACG
The DNA here is from genome assembly GCA_041624435.1 of Oceanococcus sp. GTDB lineage: Bacteria > Pseudomonadota > Gammaproteobacteria > Nevskiales > Oceanococcaceae > Oceanococcus. The sequence continues at coordinate 10,152 of JBFJVB010000019.1, forward strand.
CAGGTCGCCGAAATGGGTTTTCCCCAGTTCCGCGCTTTTGCCCAAGCGCAGCCACAGATCATGTTTCTGATCGCTGAACAACTGGCATTGCGCCTACGCGATTCATCCAGTCGGCTAGCCGATCTGAATTTCCTGGATGTGACCGGGCGCGTTGCCCGCGTGCTGCTTGATCTGGCCCGCCAGCCCGATGCGGAAATTGTCGAACAGGGCCGGATCATTGGCCCCAGCAAACAGGAACTGGGCAAGCTGGCAGGCTGCTCCCGGGAAATGGCCGGTCGGGTGCTGAAATCACTGGAGGCCGACCGCCTTATCGACGTATTGGGACGACGCATTCTGGTGCATGAGCCAGCAGGGTCTGAGTCATTGTCCGATCAGGACGGGTGACAGGCCGCCCGCCACGATGAGATCACCCTGCGATTTGAATTTCTTTCAACCAAGTGGATAGCATGGCTCGCAAAATTCTCATCGTCGATGATGACCCGGATATCCTTCAGTACCTGGAGGTGCAGCTCACCGAGTCGGGTTGCGAGGTTCGCACCGCGGCCCGCGCCCAGGACGCGCTGGAAATATTGCAGCGTGAGGCCAGGGATATAGACCTGGTTCTGAGCGATGTCTGCATGCCTGAAATCGACGGCCTGGATCTGCTCAAACAGATTTTGCGCCAGTACGCCTTCATGCCGGTCGTACTGATGACCGCCCATGCCGACCTGGAGATCTCGCTAAGTGCCATCCGGCTGGGGGCCATGGACCTGATCCTCAAGCCGATCACTGCGCATGAAATACAACGCATTCTCACCCGGGTTGAATCCATTCAATCGCGAAAACTGGCGAGCAGCGAGGTATCGGACCCGCTGTTTTCCGAGGCGTTGCAAATTACGGTTCCAAGCTTTCGGCGCGTCGCCCGAAAAGCCGTTTCGCGCATCTATGAGCATTTTCTCGGCGGCCTGAACGCGACGGCAATCCACCCGGGGCACATGCGGGTCTGTCTCGCTGAAGCGGTCGAAAACGCCGTCGTCCATGGCAACCTGGGCGTTTCGTCCGAACTCAAGGAAACCGCGTGGGGGGCTTTCGAGGCCCTGGCCACCCAGCGAGAAACAGATTCTCGATATACCAGCCGCCCCCTGCAGATCAACGCAAGGCTCGATTCTGCCGGCTTCGAGATCATCATTCGCGACCAGGGCGATGGTTTCGTTCCTCCAGGCAACTCACCAACACCCTCAGACCCTTCGGCGCTTCTCGCCAGCGGGCGTGGCCTGCTGCTGATCAAGGCCATGATGGACGAGGTATCGTGGAGCGATCATGGCCGCTGCATCAGGATGCACAAAAGCAATGACCCGGTGCACTCGCAACTCACTGCCTGAAGGCCTTATCGACGATTACGCAGGATAGCGAACAGGGAGACATCGTCATCGAAGCCCCGCGTCCCCACGTGCTCGTAAGCCTGGTCGAATGCGTGGTAAATGAAACCATGAGGGTCCTGCGGGGCTAAGCGATAAGCCTCCTTAAGTCCGTCCTCGCCCAACAGCCCCGCACCGTCGGCTGCCCTGGCCTCTGGAAATCCGTCGGTCATCAGGACCAGCATATCGCCTGGCTCCAAAGTATCCGAATACACGACATCTCCCGGCGAGGCATCAAACAGGCCCATGGCAAAATTAGCGCTGGGCAGGCGCGTGACCGACTGGTCGGCAGCCCGGATGATCAAGCTCGGCGGATGGCCGAAGTTGGCGATTTGCAGACGTCCATCCGGATAGAGTTTGCCAAACGCACCGGTTATGAAACCCGTCGAGTCCAGAGCAACAATGGTTTGATGAATGCGATTGCCCCAGACCTGGGGCCCTTCATCCAGCGTGATTGACTGCAATACCGTGCGGGCCAAAACGGTGAGCATGCCCGCACCGGCGCCATGTCCCATGGCGTCACACACCGCAAAATTCAGTTCGCCCGCGCTGCCCTGCGCCTGGAAGATGAAATCCCCCGAAATCGGAAAGGGTGATTCGCTATGCGAGGCAACGGTTGCCGCGGGTAAACACAAATCGGGAGTGGCATAGGCCAGAACAAACCGCTCCACCTCGGCCAACTGTCGAGCTTTGAACGCGTTCGCCTCTTCATGCACGCGAATGGCCGCCTGTTCGTTCACTTCACCCTGAATCCGGATCTGGGCGGTATTCAGCAACATGATCAACGGACCAATAATCACGATCGTGATCAATAGATAGCCGATACCATAAGGGGTTTCGAACTCATCCCAGAAAACTGCCAGCTTGATCAGGCTGGCAATTGCCAGCGTGACAAGAAACATCAATTGGAACGCCAGCGCATGGCGCCCCAGCAGAAAAGTCCGACTCGTGATGAGAAACAAAGGTATCGCCAGGGTCAGCAGTGGTGGCCAGCCTATTTTCGTAATGACGGATTGTTCCGCACCGAAAAGGAAATTGACCATCTGTGCGGCGATCACCGCGCCGAGCAATGCGACCCAGGCCAGGGTGAGCGAATACCGGTGGACTCGCGGCAGGACCTGGATGGCAAGCGGAAACAGGGAGAACAGTGCGGTCAAAACCGCCATCGCCAGGTAGGTGGTTTCCGGTATGTCCCGCAGCTGCTCAACGAAAACCAGCAGCGTCATGCCCAGCAAACTGACTACAGCCGAGGCGACCTTGACGTAAGACGCGTTGTCCACCAGAGCCTGCTGGAGCAACTGACTGTCATCGTGAAGCAGCGCTGAATCCTCGTGCACATCCACCGACTCGACAATCCGCTTCACCACGGATTCTCGCAAGGTTCCGTTCTGATTCCTCAAGCCCAGACCTCGGCCCACTGCCTGCCTGGTCGACGATCGCTCCCAATGTGCCGATTCATTCGTTATTCGAGTCCATTCTCACACTGTGTGACCGTCGTTCCGACTCATCGCCCCAGGGACCCCGGAATTCGCGCAGATTCCCAGGTCCCTAGATTCCGCCAAAGTCAACTCCCAACGCGATCCGCTCAAGGTTTTTGCTGCGCCGTTTCGTTGTCAATGCTTGGCTTCACGCGCTGCCGACGGCTTTGCCCTCAGCGTCGAAAAAGACGCGAACGGGCTGTTCACTCCTCAATTTGACCGCTACTGTGCCAGAAACGCAGGACAATTTCCGTGAACCACATCACAAACGGCGACCCCATTGGCGCCAGCGATCGCCCAAGCCTGCGCCTGGCCTGCGGCGACAACAGCCAGCGTCCCGAACCGCTGCCCTGATTCCTGCGACAGGGCGTCACATCTTGCGTTCAATGAATTTCGCGCCAGTAGATATACGCTTCTGCGCTGCGGTTCGCCGTGCATCCGGGCCGATAATCAAGCTCGGGAAAGTAATGCAACACCAGGGCGAGCCCGCGTCCTGAGCTTGCCATTCCGCAGTCCTCGGCCAAGGGCTTGGCCGCCCGGCGCAAGGCCCCCAGATCGCCAAAACTTGCGGAATCGCAGGACAATTCAAGACCAATGCGCCTGGACCCGCGCAACACACTGATCTGCGCCCGGGTTGCAGCGGGCTGCGCATGACCCACGGCATTGGCAAGCAATTCAACGGTCGCCAACAGGAAGGCATCGACGTCCCGAGCACTCAGTGGAAGCGGGCCCAACTGGACACGCAGCCACTCCCGCACCTCGGCCAACACCAGCAGTGCCCTGTCCAGATCAAAGCTTGCGGTTGCGATGTTCACGGCATCAACTTCCCTGAGCCAACGGCTCTGCTCTTCCCAGGGCCAAGCTCACTGCCCAACCAGGACGGAACTGCTCACCGCGAAGCCCCCTCCCACAGTGAACGATTCGCCAGATACCGATTCTTGCCAAGTATGATCAGGCGTCGGCGGTCGATTTCGCTGCCGCCATGGCCTGATTCAGGTCAGCATGATGGGGAATGAAGCGACTGATCTGCAGCAACTCCAGCAAATCAGCAGGCTGCCCAGTAGCACCGGCCAAATGAAAAGCATTCTTGGGTTCCTGTTTGGCGCGAAACAATCGAACCAGAACCCCTATGGCCGAGGAATCCATGAAACTCACCTGGCTCAGATCAACAATCAAAACCGCCGCTGAGTCATCTACATAGGTTTGAATCTGTTCATGGACGGTTTGAACCGCGCTGGCATCGAAATCACCGATCAATGCCAAAACCACAATTGAACCCTCTTGGTTAATCTCGATCTTCATACGCACACGCACTCCCAACCCAAAGCATTAATCCAGCAGTTCTGGCAAACAGCCATCCGCGCCCACTTGTAAATACGCCGGTGACGCAGGACACCGATCCAGTGCGTCGGCAACCCCATCGCAATCACTGTCCTGGGCCTGCTGACAGCCCTTTTGCGCCGGCAACAAGGGCGCCAAATCTTCAGCCAGACGAATTTCTACCCGCCGGTTACCTGCTCTGCCCGCGGCCGTTGCATTCGTGGTCAACGGCTGTGCTTCGCCCAATGAGCGTATCACCATTCGCTCCGCAGCAATGCCCCTGTCCAGCAGCCAGGCTTTCACGGCCCGGGCACGTTGCAAGCCCAATCGATAATTGTAGGTCGCGGTCGAACGTGAATCGGTGTGCCCGTCAATCAAGGCTCGGCGATCAGGCAGCTCCCGCAGAACCAGCAATATCTGCCCCAAGGTCGGGGTGGCTGAATCCCGCAGTGTCGTGCTATCGGTCGAGAAATTGACCCCGAGCAATTCAAACTTGACGGCATCTTCGCAGCCCCGCTCGTTGACCGCTGCACCGTCCGGCGTTCTGGGACACAGATCAATGTCGTCCGGCACGCCATCCCGGTCTGCATCACCCACTGGCTGCGCATGACAGCCTTGCTGATCAACCGGAACCCCACGGGGGGTCCTGGGACACAGGTCGGTACCGTCGGCAACGCCATCGCAATCCGAGTCCGTCGCGCAACCGACAAAATCCACCGCGTGACCTGAGGCGGTCGCAGGGCAGCGATCCAGCCCATTGGGCACACCGTCACCATCATCATCCGCGGAACAACCCGCGTAGTCGACGCGAGCCCCACGCACCGTATGGGGACAATGGTCAATATGATCGGAAATACCGTCGCCATCGGTATCGCGATTAAATCCGACATGAAAACTTGTGCAGGCACTAAGACCAAGACAGATGCCAAGCGATGGCGCCACAGCCAGACGGACAGAAAAATGCATATTTTAGATTTGCATACCCGGGAGAGTAGATTATGCCCTTAACTTGAGCGACATCCCGAGCTACTTCGACTGTCGACGCAGTCGAGACACCAGTTCATACGTGAACCGGCCCACGCGCCGCTGGATATCCTGGCGTAACCAACCACCCTTCTGCCGTTTTGTCAGTTTCATCAATTCGGCAGTGGCGCGCGCCGTACTGATCCGTTCCTGTCCCAGTTCCCGATAGATCTTCCGAGCCCGGCGGCGCCGCGCAACCGCATCACCGGCATCCAGAAAAGATTCTGCGAAGGTGAACGCTAGCCGGAGCCACCCGGCTTCAGCCTGGTTTTCCACAGTGTCGACGGTCTTCACCTGCTCTGCCAGATGACGTTCAATGCTGGCCAGATTCAATTGACTGGCTTGATCCTGCACCTTCTGGGCAGACTTCAGAAAGGCCACCACCTCTGCAACCGTCTGTTCACACAGCGTGTTGAATTCCATGAACCCCGCCAGAGTCTTCAATCCCAGGTCCTGCAAGCTGGTATCCCCGGGCCTGCGCACGCGCGGCACTTGATCCGCAAACAAACCTTGCAAGGGCTCTGGAGCATCGTCAAAAGACAAACTCAAGGCCTGGGCGCAAGCGCGGAAGCAGGCCTCCCAGGCCTGCCACGCATAGACGAAACCCAGCCCGGTACCCTTGATGTTCTGCATCCCCATGATGCGGTTGTGATAGCCGGGGGGCGTCATCTGGTAACACTGGGCGATAATTGATTCCGCGCTTGCATGCTCGTCGTGAATGACCACCAGATGAGCTTCGAACCAGTTCCACAGCTGAGCCTTGAATTCCTGATCCAGCGCAGCCTTATCTCCGCCCTGCGTAAGCTTGTCTGCCAATTGAGCATAGGCCGCATGCTCAGCTGCAAAAGCAAGCGCCGCTTGCCTGATGTCGTCAGCCAGCGTGGGGTTGCGCAGTTGGGCAAGCGCCGCCTGGATCGAGTCTGGGTTGATCTGCTCAGGCACACTCAGGCCTTGCGCCTCAAACAGGAATCCCACCCGTGCAAGCAATCGCGGCTGATCGGTCGCAATGTGCAGCCGCTCCGCCCAGTCACGCAGAACTTCCGGCGCGGATCGGGTATCGGACCACAGGCTCAGCCCCGCCATAAGTTCGTCCCAGGCCTCACGAACATAGGCCATCAGACCATCCAGATTCGTTCCAATCAAGACGTGTCGATCAGCACGAATGTCATTGACCAGGATGGAGGCAAACACCTTGGAACGGGCGATGCGATCTGCCCGGTTGTTGATCAAGGTGCTGGTCATGGTGCCCGGTGAATCCCAGGGATCAAAATCCGCAAACCCCATCCGCTTCCAGTTGCCCATCGTGCCCAGCCGTTCATTGGCGGAATTTCCCATCACGAATTCCACAGAGCGGTGCGCTCGGCGGGCTGCCGGATAAGCCTTGAGCACCCCCAGATCCGCCACCACCCGATCAGCCATTTCCTTCAGGGCATACTCCCGGGGAATGCCCAGACACTGCGCCATGCGCACGACCAGCGCCATATTGTAGGGATGCTCCTCGTAAGGAAATCTTTTGATGATGTCGGGCGGGATGAGCCCGGCCTCATGCCAGCCAACACAATGCACCGAGGTCTGACGCAGTTCCGCGGCGTCGACGAGCAAGGGGTGCATCTGCTCCTCGGTGGTCACCAGTTCGGACCGGTCCGGGATGAATTCTGTCATGACCTTGGGGATATCAATTCCCGCTGGCCCCTGCAAATCCTCATGGTCGGGATAGGTGTTGGTGATCGTTGCCAGATCATCGCGCATCCACTGACGCTGCAAGGTGCGCACATAGCTGGGCGTCAATCCCATGCATTCCCAGAGGAACACTTCACAGTGCAGTTCGCTGGCAATACCCATGACATCCACCTGCTCCCAAATGGTCGCCTTGTCATAGGGTCGAAACAGAAACAGTTCCTTTGGTGGGCCGTAAGGATGCGAGTAGACAAACATGGCCTCGCAACCGGTGGTTTTCGAGACCACCGTATAACCCATGGCGTTGAACAGGGCAGCCTTGAGGCGTTCGGTGCCGGATTTTCCTCGCGTACCCCAGCCGCCAATCACCAGAGGAATGCTGCGTCGATAGCGCCGCATGCGGTAACTTGACCAGAGGTGTCGGCCGATAAACACACTGGTCATGCCGATCAGAAACAACAGAAGATCCCGCAGGGAATTTTCATAAATCGACACGAAGTAACCGGCAAACCGTTCCAGCAGATCCGGCGGCAGTATCACCACCGGGGCAAAAAACCGGGTGACCGAGGAATCCGCACCCGTTTCGGCAGGTATGTCCGCGGAAAACTCGATTTGCACACCCAAATCCGCAGCCGCCTGCACGTAGGCATGGGCTGGCGAAGCCGTTCCACCACGCCAGTTTCGCAGCCGTGAAAGCCTGGGCAGATGCCAGCTCAGACGCATGCGGGTCCACATTCTGGCAATAAGGCTGCGAGGTGGGATCACCCTGGTGACACCCTGGGGCGTAACCACTCGCGTCGACTGAGAACTCCAGCCACAGGCCGAAATCAGGACATCCGGCAACGGCAAGAACGGTCGCCAACCGGCTTCCTCATCAATGTACAGGGGCTCACCAGGAACCTTGGTTTCGCTCAATTCGGCCATGATTGGCGCCGGCATCTGCCAGTTTCCCCGAAAGCGCCGCCCAACCGTATGCCGATGGGCCTGACGCTTATCGGTGGATGGATGGCGCCACTCATGGAGGAACCGCCAAATCCGCCAAGCCAGATGCTGCTGACGGTAGATTCTTATTTCCCGCCGGTCAAAGCGCATATCGAAACCGAAACTATCTTCCGCCAGCAGACTCAAGACCCGGGCCAGATCGTCTGGCGAAAAATCCCTGCTGCGTTGCAAAGCGATAAATCGTCGCCGTTGCAAGCTCTTCATCATGGGAGCAATTTCATTCAACAACTCCAGTTGAATCGGGCACAGCAGAACGTTTAACCAGTACCTGGCCTGAGCGGCCCAGCGCCGTACCGCAATCTCCTCATGCTCCAGTGCCAGCTGATCCAGGTTCGGGAGCAAGGCCCGACAAAAAGCCGTGCTGTGCTGCACCTGGTCCTGACTGAGTTGGCGCGCAATGTCCACCGCCGCCTTGAGTGCATAGCGCAGGGCGTTTTTCGGGCTTTCCGGCAACAGAACCTGGATCAACCAATATTTAGCCGAATCAAGCATTGGCGCCGAGTCCCTCACCAGCCGTGGCAAGGCAGCCAACGCTGCGGCCTGCACGCAGGGTTCTTGATCGCACAGCAGCCTGGCCATCACCCTTTGACTATCAACCGGCTTGAGCCGATGCGCGGTCTGGGCCACCGCCTGGCGCACGAACGGGCTGGGATCGGCCAGCGCTTGATAGAGATGCGGCATGATCTCACTCAGATCAGCAGCCACCTGCCCGCACAGCTTCACCAGTTGATGGCGAACAAACAGGTCGTCCTGGTCAGTCAGTCGGCCCCGTTGCCGCAAGCTGTTCTCAAGCAGTTCCGGCGACAGGTTGGCCAACACGCCCCAGGCGGCGCATTGCATCCAGACATCCTGACGAAGATCCAGGGCAATCTGCAGAATACGGTTACGCGCATCGTCGTCAAAGCAGGTGTAACGGACCTCCGCAGGCAGCCCAATCAGGGCCTTGCCCAAAGCTGTCAGCGCGGTTGTGGCCACCCGCGGCTCGGCCACATCCAGAAACTTCAGGATGAATCGATCAAACCGCCACAAACGCCACAAGCCCGCTTCACGATCCGGATTTTCCAGAAGTTGATGCAGCAGCAGGGTCCCGAGCCGTTCCAGGCACCGATTGATCAACCGCAGCTGGAAGGCCACCCGGCGCTCGCCGCGTTCGAGCAGGACATCGGGGGCAAAAAAGTCCCCGAATGCCCGTTTATCTCTCCTGCGCTGTTTGCGATCGCCACCTAACTCGGTAACGAAATTCAGCATCAGGCGTTTGCGCCCGATCTCATCCGGCGTACGAATGACCAGCCGCTGAAACTCGGCAGCCGCCTGATTCAGCGCCTCGATACGTCTTTGGCACTGCTGCGCATAAATGGGCAGGAAGCGGATAAGCAGGCGTTCGGTGTGGGTGTGAATTTTCGCGGCGGCATTATCCTGCAGTGGCCACCATGCCTGAAAGGCGATCGCCACCTCTTCCAGTAAGCCGTGTTCCAGGCGCAACTGGACATCGGACAAATCCAATTGCAGTGCCGCCCAGATCTTGCGCTCAATCTTCTTCGATTTGGGTGTGAAGCGCATTGTTGCTCATCCAGCGGTTAAGTTCGCGATGTCGAATACCCTTGAAATTCACCTCACCTTCGCGCCAATCCTTCAGCTGTCGACCTTGCGAAAAATCGACTTGAATCCATGCGCCCAAACTGGTTTGGTTCACCTTCAAAGCGTGGTCAAGTTGCACGCGCCAGCTCAAGCGCCAGCGCTGCGTCGGCCATAGCTCGCCATTGAGCTGAGCACCCAGTTGATAATGATCGCTAGCGGCCGTCCTGTGGTCATCCACAAATCTGTGCTGCCAACGCCCGCTCAAAGCAAAATCCCAGGGCAAGGCGAGTTGTCTGAAGTCGATCTGTAATTGGGTGAAATCCCGATCGTTGATTTGCAATGAAGCATTGGAACCCACCAGGCCACTGAATTCCCAGCGCTGATCCAACCAGGGCCTGAATTCATGCCGATAGGATAGCCGCCAGCCGCGGTCATGGGCCTGTTTGTACTGACTGCTGATATCCGGATCAATCTGGCGCAGATCATCGCGATCCTCAACGCGAGCCTGGAAAAACGTCCCCCGCAGTCTACCCCCATGTTGCTCCCCGAACCGCCAGCCATACGACAAGCCCAACTGGGCGTTCAAGGTCCACAATTCTTGGCTGCCAGTCTGGTAGCCCCAGGAATTTGCGATCCTCCAGGTCCAAGGTGTGGGCCCGTGCTGCCACTGGACAAAGTAGTCCAACCATTGAGACGCAAAGCCCGCATCGAAACTGCGCTGATACAGATCAAGCCCTGCCCGCCCCGTCCAAACCTCCAGTTCACGCCGTTGCAGCAGTCCCACTTGCGAATACTGGCGCGGAGCTGGATCAGCATTTTCGGAATTGAAGCGCAGATCATATCGGCTCACTCGCAATGCCACACTCCCGGCCTGCTGCCGACCCAACGGGATCGAATCCGTCAAGACCAGTCGCTGGCCGTTCACGCCGGGTTTGGGCCACGGTTCCAGCTCTGCCAGCTGCACACCCAAGGGGGTGTGGCGGACCGGGAATCGCTGCCGCGCAAAAGTCCGTAGGTGTAGTTGCCGAATGCGCCAGGCGCGTTGGTGATGAGGGTCATCAAGCCGAAATTCCCCGGCCTGCTTGGTGGCATATCGCACCGTGGGAACCCTGCCTGGTGACTCGACAAGAAACAGCTCGCTCGGGTTCGCCCGCCAGCGCACCACTTCCCCTGGCAGACTGATATGCCAATCCCGGATCTTTTCGGGCGCCGCCACGGCACTTCCCAGATCCACAGCCAGGAATTGATTGGCAAAGCCACGTTCAAATTGCACCCGCAGCTGTCGCGGCCCGGCCGGCAGCCGAATTCGCAACGACTCGGGCGCCCCCCCGCTCAGGCTGATGCGCCGGATCAGCGCCTCATCCAGGAAGACCGCCAGCTGCATCGGCGCCTCCGCGCTGTACGGCAATTCCAAAGCCCGTAATTGAATCGGCAGTTCAGAACTTTGCGCCTGGCGGATGTTCAGATTGAGGCGCTCTCCCGGCTGCAGTACGTGTTCGCTGTGCCGCGTAACAGGCAACAAGGCCCGTCGCACCCGCAGATGTTCACTTTCCGGGTTCCAGCCAGCCAGCACCTCACGCCGGTACCCGGCGCTTTGCGCTGGCGTCGCCAGGGTTTCCCAGCTCAGAAAGGGACTGATGCGACCGAACAAGGCTTGGTCATCCGGCAGACGCTCATGCTGCAAACGCAGCGCGGTCGCGTAACGGGCCCATTGCGCGGCCTGCGCAGGCTGAGTTTCAGCCCGCCATAGCGCCCTGATCAAGGCCTCACGGCGAAGCGCAGCATCCGCAATGTCAATCACGTTGATATCGGGTTCAGGATCGACATCAACCGGGGGAAAGGCGAAAGCAGGCTTGGGAACCAGTCGGTGCGAGCTGGGGCGCGGACCCGTTCGGCAATCCGGACAATGGGTTCGCGGTCGGGTTTGCTGCTCCGGCATCCGCCGATGCGCCAGGGGCTGCAGGGCCTGACTGGAACAGCCCTTAAATACGCGGGCGCCGCCCGCAGACGCGGAACTGCCCGGCGGCAGACCGGGATCTCGCCACTGCCCGCTGATCGCATCGGCCAGTGTTTCGGTGCTGAACTGCGGCACGCTGAGCAATGGCGTCGCGGCCTGCAACTGCATGGGCCGCACCACGAAGGCCTGCTCGGGCTGACTGATCCTGAGACGATGCGTTCCGGATCCGAACTCCAGGTAACTGCGCTCTGCCTGGCCTAGCCGACTGTCTTCCTCCAGTGGCCGCAGTCCTGGAATCACCCGGTTTTCATACACGGGCAGGCGCTTATTCTGGCCATTATGCTCGATATGCAGCCAGCCGGAAAATTCACCGCTGTGACCTTGCGGAAACACCGGCCGAACTTCCAGCAGCAGCTTGGCCGGCCCTTCGATACGCAGCTCCATGGTGCGCCCCGGCGACAGTCGATAAGCCTCCAGGAGTTTGTCCCGAGACAGGACCTCAACCGACAACATGCCATCATGCCGGGTCACCGCTTCGTGCCACAGCATCCAACGGCGTGGCACGGGCTGTTCCACCTGCCAGTTGGCCCAGGCATCGATCGCCCCGAGCCGCACCGCGGCCGACGCGGAAGACAATGCCCGCTGCAACTCTATCCCCAGACCCAATGCCGCGATCAAAGCCTGACCTCGTTCTCCTGCCGCCCGCCAGGCGGCGATGGCGGCATCGAAATGCCCCTGGCCTTGGGAGTAAAAACCCTGCCATAAGGCCGCAACCGACGGCTCAGCACTGCCCAACAGGGAGTGGAACACCGACCAGTGCTTCAACTCATAACTGGCCTGGAGCAAGGCCTCGTCCGGCCGTTCGCAGGCGGGCAGCAGCAAACCCAACCATAAGGCCTCGCTGAGCAATCCATCCTGGACCCACTGCCGGACCAGATTGGCCGCTGCCCGCGCAGCTTGAAACCCGTCCTGGCCGAGCTGGACCGCATACAGACCCTGCAACGCAAGCGGATTGACCTCATCCCGATACAGGCCCTCCAGCAACGTACTGGCACGCCTTCTGACCCCACTGTCAGGATCATCCCGCAGCCAACCGCGAATCAGCCGCTCCGCCGTCCCCCGCTCTCCCTGATCGATCAGAAGATTCCACAACAGGGTCAAACCCCGCGTGCGCTGATCGGCATCCTCAAGCAGGCGGAGATCACCCAAAACTTCCAGGGCCCTTACATCATCGCCAGCCGCGCGCAAACTCAAGGCCCGCGCCAGATCGCCTCGCACTCCGAGTGGACCCGGCTGGCCAAGACCTTGAAAAAACCGCTGCCGACGATCCCGAATGACGTTGATCATCGGCAACCAATGCTGCACCAGTTCGGCCCAGTCCGATGGGCGGCTTCCACTGCTCGGCTCCGATCCAGGCTCCGGGTAATCCAATCCGGCAGTGGCGACGCGCACTTTCGCCAGGCGTAACAGATCACTATTCAGACTCAGAAAGGCTTCGGCCGCTTCCCGGGTGGGAAAGGGCCCGACATCCATCCACCAGGTTTGTCCACCGGCGCTGTCCCGACGCAGTTGCCGCTGCAAGCGACCTCCGCGAGCACCAAGCTGTTCCGCCTGTTGCTGCATGTCCTCCAGACGCAGAAAACCGCCCACCGGCACGAACCATTGTTCGTCCTTGGGCAGTCGGCCGGACAGCAGGCTCAGCACGGCCTCGAGCTGCGCACCACCTGGCCAGCGCGCCACCCGCTCCAGGTATTGCTCAGGGCTGAGTGAAAACGCTTTCGCCACCCGGTAGCGAAGGGCAAAACCCAATTGCAGACTGCCCGGGTCTTCCGACCAGATCCGCGCGTTTCGCACCGCCTGCGGCAAAGCCATCCGGGCCCGCGCTGGAACCAGCAAATGGTGTGGACCAGCACCACTCAGACCTGAATGCCCAATCGCAGACCGCAACTGCAGCGCGAGTTCGGCATGGCCCGGCATCTGCCCCCCTTCTGCCTCATCAGGCCGAGGATAAACGGTCATCCGCCGCGGCGTCGACTGATCGTATTGCAGCCAGAAACTGACCGGCGCGTTAATCCGGCGAGTGTCAATCAGGACTTCCAGGTCACTGTCGGCCCCGCGCGATGGCAACGCGAAATGCAGCTCCTGCATCTTGCTGATAGTCCTATCGGCAGGAGTCGCCGCGCAGAACTGGCCCAGTGAGCATCGCGCCGCGGGTTGCACAAAATGGGCGGCGGAAAGCGCCTGCATCAGGGCATCGAGCTGCGCAGGGTGAACTTGCGCCGGGCCACGGGATTGCAAACTCGGGATCAGACGACGGGGCAGGACCTGGGCAAAATACGACCTCGCACCGCGACCAGGATCAGCGGGATTCAGACTGCGAAAATAACTGTGCCTGGCTTCGATCTTACCGGCCAGACGCAGGGCTTGCGCGTGTCCGGGAACCTGCTCGGGCGTCTGCCGCAGGCTTTCGATTGCGCGCAAGGCACCGGCGCCGGTCGTGTTGTCGCGCAGCCAACGTTCGGCTTCCTCGGCTCGAGCAAACAAGGAAAGGTCCAGGCTGCCGGCATGCGCCTGGCCTTCCTGTACCCAGGTCCGCAGAGAATCGGCATCCGGTTTTGGCCCGTTCAATTGCGGCAGCAGATAAGCCTTGGAAGACCATTGCTGCAGGCGCAGGAGCAGATACGATTCGCTATGCACTTGCAGGCGGTGCAATCCCGGAGGCACATCGAAATAGCGCTGTTCCAGTTGAGCGGTGAGCACCCTGCAGCCATGGATGCGAACCGGCGCCGCGATCTCGGGTGCGCTGTCGACGAGTAGACGCTGACGCCAGACCCGGCTGCGCTCGCCACAGCGCTGCTTGGCCTCACAGCGGCTGGCAGGCGCTGGTGCGCGGTTGGGTTTTTCAAGCGCGGTCAGGCTCAGGTCAATCTCGTATTGATCGACGTTCCTGGGCAGTACCAGCGGACCTGACCACGGCGCCGGCTCGGCCAGACGAGTCTCGACCAGACCGCACTCAGCGGGACGCGCTGTCGCTAATCGAGGCCCCTTGCCTGGACCGTGCGGATAGTACAGGCGGCTCATGAGCTGTACTCGGGCAGGCCCCTGAATCGTCGCGGCCGAAGATTGTCCAGGCCCCACCTGCACGTAGCGATCGAGCTGGCCATCCTGGCTTCGCACCAGCCAGTGAGGCCCGGTCAAGGGCACGACCTCGCGGTTGGGCGTCAAGCTGCCACGCGACTCACGCCGCGAAACATAAATCTCGAGTTGAGCCAGGTCCCGCCCCGGCCGGCGAAGCCTGACCATGCGATCCTGGCCTTGCTCATCCGGCAACAGCAAATTTGCACCGCTGGTATCGCAATAGGGCTCCACTTGCGCGAACAGACCAGAGCCATCGCCCTGATGGACTTCCAGACCTTTCAGGCAGTCTGACTTGTCCGGCTCGCGTACGCGCAACCAGCTGTCCGCCGGCAAGCGGATCACCCATTCGGCCGAGCCTTCGCTCGGGCGAGCGCGCAGCCAGGGGCGCACATCGGCGCGATCCCAGCGCAGCGGCGCCTGATACCAGTTGCCATAGACAAACTGCAGATTCAGCCTCTCCACTCCGGCGTGTACCGGATGAGGCAGCAGCAGGCAGGCAAGCCATGCCCCTCTCAAGCCCTTCGCCAGACCAGCCACCCAGCCGCCATCCGCCGAAAAGCCACCGGCTGCGGTCAGGCCGCGCATGTTTTTCTGTGTATACAAACTGTTTCTTTGCCGTGTACCCGTTTGGGCCATTTCTGCCCGGTCCCGTCTAACGCCGCCTTGACTGGAAACATCGATGTGGGTGCCCCGGCTAATTTAGCAGGCTGCCCCACTTCTTGCCGCAATGCAGCCGGCGCCTGTGTCAGGCCACCCGGACCGGGCCTGACCTGGAATTGCCCCCGGCATCGAGGATAAGCTTCAGCCTGGAACCGGGCTGTGCACAACTCAATGCCACAGCAGCCGGGCTCCCCCTTCGCCGACTCGCCACAGGATGTGCTCCATGCCCCAACTTCCCTACGGTTTGCGCGCTGTCGTCCTGCTTGGACTCAGCCTTTGCTTCCCGATCGTTCAGGCGGTCGGTTTTGATGATCAGGTCATCTGGCCCTTGTGTGGTCGCATCGCGGCCGAGCCACCAGCAGCATGGCAGGCGCAAGACGGCTGCCCGCTTGATCGGGCGGGCGATCCGAGCTTCAGTGATGTACCGCTGAGTTCGACCTACGGACCGCGTCAGAAAGCGTCGGAAAACTTTCGCTACGATTTCCATCGGGGCATCGACATTCCCACGCCCTACGGCACACCGGTTTTTGCCCTCACGGCCGGAGAAGTCCGCATCGCCGGTCTGAATCCTGAATATGCCGATGCGCTGGTGCAGCTGCGCCACTGGCGCCCTGGAATGACCAGTTGCCAGCCGACCGGATGTTATTCCAGCTCTTACCACCACCTGTCCTCGGTGGCGGTCCAGGTCGGCCAGCAGGTCAGCAAGGGTCAGCTCCTGGGTTTTACCGGTGCGTCCCAATCCGGCTTTGAACATCTGCATTTCGAAATTCGCAACGCGCCCGGTTTCGATCCCTACAGCGCCTGGCAGCGCGATGCCATCCACCCGCTCAGAGTGCTGCCACAGAATCCGAGCGCGTTGCCCCGCTTGAGAATCCTGAACACTGAACTCACCGGGCCTGTTGGTCTGCGCGTGACCCTGGGCCTGGAACAGGATTTGCCCGCCGGCGGCCTCGGCCTCGTGGCGCTGGGAATCCGGGCATTTGACGCGCTGGGCAATGAGATTGAGCAGCCGGGGAATCAACCGGACGCTCAGGGTTACCACGTGCAGCCCAGTGGGTTTCATTTCGAACAGGCCAATTTTGAATTTACCCACAAGGACTCGGGCCAGTTGCCGTGGGAATCTTTTTCGAATTGTCCATACCACGACGCGCATCCGCCCCTGTATGACCCCCATGTGCATATGGACAGGCCCGCGGTGACATCGGCCTCTGCCCATGCATTCAATGGCTACGAAATCTACCCGGCGCCCCTGTCCGCTCACTCCAGCAGCTACCAGCTGGAGGCCACATTTGCGCTGAACAACGTGATTCCCGGCCTGTCATGCGTGCAACTTCAGGCTGAAATGGCCAACGGCCAGACTGTTTTCCAGCGCGAGTGTGGATTGCTGGATCGCGTCCAGTTGCCGGTAAACCCTTGAAACAAAGCCAGGGTGCCCTGGATCCCGCTGCACCGGGTAAGCGAACACCGCCCAACCCTCACCTGGGCTCACCAACCCTGAGCGAAGTAAAACAGCGGTTCAGGCTGTCCAAGGCCTGCACATTGGCAGCCAGACTGCGCCGCACCGCGCGATCCAGTTCGAGATGGATGAAGCCGTCCTGCTGTAATCGCCGGAACAAGGCTGCATTGCTGTTGGCGGTTGCACCAAGTTCCTGAATGTCACGAGGAAACAGCAGCACCCGGGCCCCAAACGTTTCCCGCAGACAGGCGTGGGCTGCCTGCACCACGGGAGTGACCCGCCTCGATCCGCCACTGACAACCATGCTTGCATGCATGCCCCTGAATGTTTTGCGCTTATTGCGGGAGAATCCGTGCAATTGCAGCAGCGCCGTGCCGTCATGGACCCGGGCCACGGCTTCAGTAAAGGCCTGGAACGTGCTCACTCGCAGTCTGGCCAGGTCGCTAGGCGATGAGGTTTGCCCAGGACCTGCTGTTCTGGAAGCGGAGTTGAAGGCGATGGCTCGCCAGCCACCGCGCAGGAACATCTGCAGGCCGATGGCCTCGGTCTGGGCATCGCTGCGACGATGAGGCACTTGCAGAACCCGGCCGGCTTGGCGGTGCTTAGCAAAAACGTAGAAACCACGCCCCTGCTTGCGACCGGACGCTTCGCGAAGGACCCAGAAAGTCTGCGCCGTTGGCACATCGCAAGCCGACAACAACTCCAGACCCAATGCCTGGGCGGCTGGCCGCTGAGCGCTGGGCGAACTGTCCCCTGCAAGAATGCGCTCAAACAGCTCCCGGCTTCGCTCCAGGTCCGTGGCATCGATATCCAGATACCGCTCCGACCAACTGTCATGCAGCAAAGTCTGCAAATTTTCCCCCGGACAAGCCGCAGCCGCCCAAACCTTGGGGCCAGACAGAAACGCCAGACACAAGGCCAGCGCCATCCCGGCCCGCAGATTCATTGCGCGTCTTCGGGTCGATCTGCACCCAACCATTGATCCTCCCACTCTCCCGGCTGCACCCGACTGACGCTGAGATAAACCTCCGTCTCTTGATGGTTCCTGAATGACAACAGCAGCTGTTGATCTGCAGCGCCGGCGGGAACCGGCACGATCAGCCGCTCGGCTTCAATCAAGCGCAGACCACTGTGCCCACTCGCCCAAAGGACCTGGCGAACTCCAGGGCTGAGCTTGAAGCGGCGCTTGCGTACCCACAGGTCCGACAGAATTTGATTGCTGGCGGGAGCAGGCTTGATCTCCAGGTCCACGGCGCAATGCACCGGCAGATCCGTTTCGGGGTGAAAAATTCGCAGCGAAAGCGCACTTCGCTCCGGGAGCAGATCAATACTGAATTCCTGCGCATCACCCGCCGGAGTGCGGAACGCACGAACCCGCTTCAAGACCTGGGTGTCCGCCTGCAAAGCTTGCTCAAGAGAGTTCAGGTAAACCTGCCCATCCGGCCAGATCACGCGCAGTTGATGGGCTCCGGGCTGGAGGGCGGGAAGGCGAAAGGTTCCGCAACATTGCGTCGGCAGGCGTGACAGCAGCAAACGACCGTCCAGCCAGACCTGGATCGCTTCGGTTGGCCTGGCCGTGCCCAGGTAGAGAATTTCCGGACGCGGCGTGGCGCCGCTGATGGTCGCGACGACCGCCACACCGTGCTCAAGGTTCTGTGGCACCAGATCGAACAACTCCGAACGCGCCTCATCCCGACGCGGCGCGCCCGATTCCCTGGAAGTCCAGAGGCTGCGCGCCAGCCAGTTCGCCTGGCTCGGCTCGAAACCGCTCCAGGCATACTTGCCCTGTTGCAGGTCGGCGTCACGTTGCGGCAAGCGTGGCCCCACCAGGACGCCGACCGCTCGTCGAAATACTGGCCCAGGTTCGGGATTCACCTGAAACCACAGCGGCACCGCAGCTTCGCTTTCCAGCCAGGGTCGGTATGCCGCCGGCACATCAAGCTGAAACGGCAGGTTCTGTGGCCTGGTTTGCATGCTGACCAGTACGTCGGGAGGACCGAGAACCCTGACCGTGGTCACATCTTCGCGTAATTGCATCACGGTTTCGGTAGCTGCACTGACCCAGCCGCCAATGGGATCTTCCTTCAGAAACTCATTACGTGACGGCAAATAGCGCAGCTCGGGTCGGAACACCTGCTGGCGCTGGGCCTGCGCATCCAGAAGTTCAATCCGCACCTGGCGCCACGTTTCCTGAGCCATCCGTTGCGACACCCCAAACAAGCGGCTGAGAATTTTCACCTGGGTCTCTTCGCCCGGATAGTGATTGACGGGAAACTCCAAGGCTTCGGTGGGATGCAGCGGAAATGCCCATACCCTTTTCAGTTCAGGCGTTTTGTCCTGCATCTGCGGCCCGACTTTCAGCTGCACGGTGACGGCTTGCGCCGCACTGAGTTGCAGCCAGCCCGCCCCGTGTTTCAGCGGCAAGCGTGCCGGCAGGGAATCTATGACAAGGCTTGATTCGCTGTATTGCCAGACCTCTTCGCCCAACCACTTCAAGCGCAACTCGAAAGGCAAGCGTGGTGCGGCGTAGGCGGCCGCCTCAACCACAAGCGCCTGTTCGCCACCTGGAAGAAACACCACACCGTCGTGATCAGCATCGACCGGAATGCCCGCGTAGATGGCGAAGCCACGCCAGACTTCGCTGTCCTCGCTGATATCCACGGCATGACTGCGCGGGAAATAATCGGGCCCTTCAACTCCTTCAGGGCCAAGCGGCTGCCAGGTCTGACGCATGATCTGAGTGCGTTGAGCGGTTTCGATGAATTCCGGAGGAGTCACAAACTCTCTGGTCTTGAGCAGCTTCTGGCGCCGGCTCAGACGTTGCCATTCGCGCTCCAGATTGCGGCCTGCGGTGCGCTGATGCACATAGAGCCGCATGCTGACCCTGTCGATTCCCGCGGACGCCATGCTCGGGTCATCCGCTGACAAGCGAAACCGCATCTCCAGAGCGCGGTCTGTTTCAGCCAGATTGATCACCACGCTCTGCCCCATCGTGGGAATCACTTCCGCCGTATCCAGATAGCGCCCGGCGGGTCGGAATCCAACCTCCCCCGGACGCCTGATATAGCGCAGCTTGCCGCGAAAAAACAGCTGTGCCCGATCCAGCAGTTCTCCACCCAGCGAGTACAGTTCATAGTCGATTGCATACTCATAATGCCTGGAACTCGGTCGTTCTCCAGCCCAACTGCTGGGAACCTGGGCCGCGCTGAAGAGCCGCACGAGCCCGTCAGGTGAGTTCACGTGAAAGCGTAGCCAGTGATCCCGATCCAGGTCGTAACTGATGCTGACAAGTTCATCCGGCGGCGAATGCAGCAGCGCGTAGAACGCCGCGTTAATCGTCGGCGAACGCAACAGCGCAATCACGCCTCCGGCTATCAGCAAGACCAAAACCGGCACAACCAACGCAGCACGTCGCGTACTCAGCTTTCTGGCGCGAAGACGAGCGATGCGGCACCTCCCTGAACAAACCGTCTGACTGCGTCGGGTGCCGTTTCCTTGGGCGCGACCTGCATGGCTTGACCACGCCGTAACGGCCTCAGGTTCCAGAGGCTGTGAAGGTCCCCATCCTTGACAAAGACGGCCAGAAACGACAATGCGGATCCGGGATCGAGCACCCGCTCGAACCGATAGTCAGGCCAGCCGTTCTTGAGCCGATAGAGGATCACGATTTCCGGCTGACTCTGATACAAACCCAGCTCGCGCTGCAAGGCCTCTGGCAACCGTGCACCACTGCGCCGCGCTTCGAAATGCTGCAACAAACTGATCAGATCCTGGTCGCGATCCGGTATCCCCACGGCCTGAAACTGGGCCTGTTCCAGAAGTTTGAGCGGGTACTGCCTGTAGGCTCGTCGCAATGGACGGGATAAGCGCAGAGTCGCAAAATCGGCGTTGTCAAAGGCTTCGGAGAACCGCGCCTGCAGATTGCCGGAAACGCCGGGCACCGGCACGGGGTCAAGGTGGGCCCACAGCACCGAAAAACCGGCTTGACTAATCGCATCGGCAAGCGTCCCGATCTGGGCACGTGGCGGCAGAATCGGGCTGACCATCAGCATATCCGCCCCGGCTTGCTGGGCAGCCGCAGATTCACTCAAACCGCGAATCTGCAAGCTTGCCACCGGCCGCCCCTGCGCGGCCCGCAGGAATCCTTGCTGCACGCCGTTGAACAATGAAAGGCGATTGCCGACCAGCAGCGGATCGCTGCTGCCGTCGCGGTTGGTGGCACGATGTGCCGTGCTGATGAAGACCGAACGGGCATTGAGAATTTCAAACAAGGCCAGCGCATATTCTCCCGACCCTGGTTCACTTTGGGGATAGGGTGCCTGAAGAAGCAGGTTACGCGCCGTTCCGAGCCGCACGACCCACACGCCAGAGTAGACCGGACTCGCCTGCGGGTCTTCCTCGAGCAGGATGAATCGGCCCTGATCGTGCGGCACTTCAAGAATGTTCAGATGCAAACCAATCGCGTCCGCGCGGCTGTGCAATTCCAGCAATCGATCCGGCTCCAGCGCAGCCTGCGGATCTGCCTGCTCCGCCCACTTGAGCAAGGGTACGATCAATTCCCGATCGGCAAACAGCAAGTCGGTCTCGCTCAGCGCCCGATACTGATCCGTACCGGGGCCAACAAAGCGTTCCGGTCGCTCCAGCAGGATGTGTTCGGCCAGGAACCGATCGATTCGATGAGCCACGTTGACATGCGCAATTTGCCGCTCGTTCTGAGCAAATTGAGCAAAGATATGGCGTAAGTCGGCAGACGTGATCGATAACACGGCCGCTTGCGTTCCTGACTTTGCCAGCTCGGGTGGCTGGGTCCTCCAGGCCAGATCGAAACTTCGCGACAGGCCGAAGCCTGCCAGACTCAGGCTGTCCGGCCAGACGCCCCGACCCAGCAACTGCGGTGGGGCATCGCGTTCCGCGCGCAAAACCAGGCGCAAGGATTCTGTCAAACTCAGCGCTTCACGAAAACTCTGGAATCGCGGCGCCAGCTGCCGTGTGACTTCCTCCTCCTGCATCGGGAAGAATGGCTGTGTCCCCAAAGTCCCCAATGCCATGGCCCGGGCGCCTGTCGCCCCAAGCAAGCCCCAGGCGTGCTCCACTGGGGCCCGCCCGCCCCCCGCCAGAGGCCATTCCACGACCAGCTTGCCCGGACTGGCCAGATCGATAATGTACTCCCCGCGCCCGCTGACGGGGCGGCTCTCGCGGATCAGCAGGTAACGGCGCCCGATCAGGTGCTGCTCAAAACCGAGCTTGCCCAGCGCTTCCTCACTCACCTGGAAGAGCTCATGATCCGACGGCTCAGCCAGAGCGAGCGGCGCCAGTGCCGCGTACCAGGCCTGCAAATCATCATGCCCGACCGGGTGCGGAATCTCGGCATCGGTCTGCACCTGATACGGCAGCTTACGGTCACCGCGCAAAATGGCCACCATGTCGTCATCCCCCGCGAAATGATCCCCGTCAGGGACATCGGGAGGTTCGGCTTGCACCGCGCCCTGGGGAAGTTGTCCGGGCAGAAGCTGTAACGCAAAACCGATGGCACTGGCGACCAGGACGGCCGAGCCTGACGCCTGGATGGTGGCCCGACTCATGTGGATCGCCATGCCCTTATCGTGCATTTTCAAGGCCAGCAAGGTCGACAACAGATAGCCAAAGCCATAGGCGTCACTCACCTTGAAGTCAGGAGCCGCCCAGCCCAGAAAATGACCCAGCACAAAGCGATAGGCGAAACTGATGTTGAAAAAGAACAGCAGCTTACGCGCGCCTTCAATATTGGCATTGGCAAACAGCGGGCGTTCCAGCAACCAGCGGGCCACGAGCAAGATCAGATACGCTTCGAAAAAGGTAAACAGAATCTTGCTCGGCTGATACCACTGCAAGGCGAGCAGTGAAGGCAGCAGAATGCCGTTGAAATCCCAGCCATAAAGCAGGTTGAACCGGGAGGCGAGAAAACCCGCGGTGAGCAGTACGATGTAGGCCTTGGGCGAGGCCAGAATGGACTGGGCCAGGTCTTCGTACATGTAGCTGACATTACTCATGCTGAAGTTGGTGAATTCCATCAGCACGCCACGCACCAGCAGCCAGGTCACACCCAGCTGAAAGGCCAGTGTTCCCATTCCGCGGATCAGGCCCGGCTTCCAGATCTGATTGGCGATCAGGGCCACAATGATCAGACCAAAGGAGCGCAGTTCGTTGCTCAGCTCGATCGTAGCCAATCCCCGCTGCTCTAAGACCGCGGCCACGATCGGAAAAACAAAGCCATCAAAAACCACTCTGACCACGGCGCTGATCAACACCAGGGCGAAGAATCGATCCCGGCCGAACAGACTGGACCATTTGCCGAGACGCGAGCCCTGTTCCGAAAATGCATAAACAATCAGATAGGTGACCGCCGCTTCAAAAATGATCACCGCGCATGACAGGGGTTTGCTGATCAACAATGGGACGAGATAACCCGGAACAACCAGTCCCGAAAGCACCCAGCCAAAGCGCAGATTGAGAAACACCACGACAAACATGCCCACCCAGACCGTGGTGATCACGGAGTTGGCCAGACTGGTGGTCGGGAAGATGGGCAGGTAGAGACTTTCGAGCACGGCTACTGGCTCAGCGGAAGTCGCAGTAGATCTGGGCAGATGATGAACGCGCCAGTTGAAAGCGCAGCTCCAGCTCGCAACCCTGCCCCACGCCTGTCTTGCCGGCAATTTCTACGTTCGAATCGCGCAGCAGCTCACTGGCAGTTTGCAGGGCCGACAGGCTGGCGACACCACTCACCAGCTCTCCTTTCAAAGCCGCCTCAAAGTCCGAGCCATTGAAACCAGCCCCCTTCGAGATGATGTGCAAACCCAGCCGCTCGACACCCTCGGTGCCGATCGGACAGAACAGCCTGACGTTCAATTGTGAGTCGGCAAAGCTGGTCTCGATCAGAATCTCCAGCAATTCATGGAGGCCATCGTGCACCAGCGCGTGGTCGGAAAGGATCAGGCTGACGCCCCGAATCCGCGGAAACACCAGCTGCAAACCCTGTTCTTCAGAGCTCCCCTGAATCAGGGCGAACACATCATCAAGCAGCACCGACAGATTCACGGGACGGAATTCATCCGCCATCATCATCGCGCTTTCATGGGCCCCCACTTCGGCCAGCCGCAGCGTGTCATCCATTTCCAGAAAGAATCGACTGACATGTTCGGGCGGTTCCTCCATGACCGCAGCCAACTGGGCATTGACCCAGGCCAGGCGCAACTGCTGCAGATAGGAAGCCACCAGAGTGAGCCTGAACTGGGACTCACGCCAGAACTCTTCGATCTGCAGGATTTCCACGAACAGCCCGCGCAGAACCCCCACAGAGCGCAACAGTGTCGCCCGACTTTCCTGTCCCTCGACAATCGGCGAAATGCGCATCTGGTAGAGGGGCTGATGCTTATCCTTCAAACCCAAAGGGACCTCGACGGGACGCTGTTTCAGCACCACTCGCGAATAGATGCGCTCAACGCCGCCCCCTTCCGAGCCGATTGCTTCCGTGAGCAGCTGATAGACGGTTCGGCCATACAGGGTGATGCCCAGTCTCTGCATGATTCGCCCGGCACTTTGGTTGGCGAATCTCAGCTCTCCGTAGATGTCGTAGATCAGGTGGCCACTGTGGGTCAGATCGCGTTCCCGCTGCACGTCGAGCAGCTCTCTGCCCAGATGATTCAGGTCTTCCAACACCTTGGGTATGAGCTGGCCGGTATCGGATGGCAGCGGGCTCTCCAGCCGGTGGACGTTCTGCGAAAAGCGCGGAATGAAGCCGCCGACATCCTGGGCCAGGTATTCGATCGCCGCGGTGCGCATTGGCGTCAATTTTTCCGCGGTGCTGAACAGGATGAACCCCATCACCGCATTGGCCTGGCGAATGCAATATACAAACTGCTCGGCGCCAGTGTCGGGCAGGACCGGACTGCTCATTTCCTTGACGTGATCGCGTTCAGCCGCTTCGTTGAAAGGGGGTAGTCGTAAATCGGGACGGACATCGAACAGTTCCTGTTCCAGTCCAGGCCAGTCAGCGACCTTCAGTGTGGTCGCCAAATTGTTAGGCGCGTAGAGAACAGCCAGACTCTCGATATGCAAGACTTTCCTGGCGAAGTCCACCACGTGTGTCCACCGCTCCTGGGGATCCGTGAGCGGCGGTATCAGCTGCAACCTGTCCTGCGACTCCTGGATCTTGGCCAGGGCGCTCTGCAGGTGAATCTTGTCCAATCGTCGCAACTTGTCACGCCTGATCAGGTAGATACAGCTTCCGGCGACGATGCCCTCAGCCATCGGCAGCAGCGTATTGGCGAACCACAGTGCCAGCCCGTAACACAGCAGCCAGACCATCAAGCTCAAGGCGAAAATCGGCTTGCCCTGGCGGTGCAGCTTGGTCACCAGCACGATCAGCAGCGTGGCCAGAATGCCTACCAGAAATGCAGCCGATAGCGAGGAAAACTCCACGAGGAACTGCCGATGCAACAGGGAGTTCAGACTGGCGAGGCGAATCTGTGCCAAGCTCCAGGCTGGTCCCTGCAGATTCAGCGGCGTATGAAAGCCGCCGCTA
>JBFJVB010000020.1:0-34052 GCA_041624435.1 Oceanococcus sp.
GGATCATCCTTTGGCCAGGTGTAGCCGTTGATCAGTTCCAGAAACACGCGTTGTTCGAACAGCGGGTGGCGGTAGATAAACCGTAGCCCGTACTCGCGAATCGGCACGATATGGCGCGTTTCACCGCGGATGAAGATCTCGTAGACGATCGCGCGAAGACTCGACAATTCCTTATACAACAGGCCCGCGCTCCGCCAGTTCAGACCGTGGGTCTCCTGGGTGATGGTGCCGACAGAATCCCAGCGGGCCAGGAGTCGGTCATTGATGACATGCATCCAGTCCACGCCGCTGGTGGAGCCGAAGCCGTCTTCGTTGTTCCAGAACAGAATCTCACGCAGGGTCCAGATGTCATTGTGATCGGCGTAGGCCAGATAGCGGAAGCCGTTCTGGATAAAAATCTGGGTGTCCGTGAAGCGCCGGACGCCAACGCGAAATTCGGAGCGAAAAATCTCGTTGCCGGGGAAACGGTAGCCCATGCCCGCCAGCCATTCCTCGTCGTCCCCGAGTGAGGGAAACTCGCTGCGCAGGGCAAAGCCCTCGCTGCGGCCGCGAACGAAATCGTCTTCATTATCGAGTCCGATGAATGCCGAAAGCCGGCGCTTCAATACCGGTAATTCCACTCGGACTTTCAGACGCAAGCGAAACTCAGAACCGCCAAACTGCGAGTAGTAGTAGGACATGTCCAGACGTCCTCGAGAGCGTCGGGCGGCCAGAACATTGCCGTGCTCGCCAGCGACGCCGTCAAGCCATAAGGCGGCGGTACAGATGGTTTCTTCCAGGCGTTCCCTGGTGGCATCCAGGTAGCGGTGCTGGGAGACATAAATCTGGTCGCAGGGGCGCGGTTCGATGCGTTCCGACAGCATCGGCAGTTCATCCGCTTCCGGTTCCGGTGCGGTGACGGGCTCAGGCGCCTGCGCGCCAGCAGCGGTGTGCCAGCCAGCGCAGGCGACCACGGCCAGATACAGCATCGTCCGCGCGCTGACCCGCCGCCGACCTGCGTTGCAATTCACCCCTGTCCCCATAGTGCATTACAGTACGACAATTCCCGTTTCAGGGATAATCGCCGGGATCGGCCATGAACGCATCAGAACTAAACAAAAGCTGCCTGAAAGGCCTGGATTTCGGCACTTTGGCGAATAATCAGACCGGTCTCGAGCGCGAGACCTTGCGCGTGTTGGGGGAGGGGCGCATTGCAAGCACGCCGCATCCCGCCGCCATTGGCCATAAGCTGACCCATCCGAGCATCACCGTGGATTTCTCCGAGGGTTTGCTGGAGCTGGTTACCGCGCCCCACGTGCAGCGCCAGCAGATGCGCGACGAGGCTGAGGAGTTGCACCGCTTCGTCGCGCGAAACCTGCCAGAGGGTGAATATTTCTGGGCCTTGAGCATGCCGCCACCCGCACAGGAGCAGGCGATTCAGATTGCGGAGTTCGGCCGCAGTCCCTCCGGGTTGATGAAACGGGTCTATCGACAGGGCCTGGCCACCCGCTACGGCAAGATCATGCAGATCATTTCCGGGGTGCATTACAACTTTTCCTTCGATCAGCATTTCATTGACCATATGCATGGCCTGATCGGAGCCGAGCTGAGTGCCCAGGAGTGTCGCAATCGTCTGTATTTCCGACTGATCCGTGGATTTGACCGGCATGCCTGGCTGTTGCCCTACCTGTTCGGGGCCTCGCCGGTCGCGGCCAAATCCTCCCTGGCCCGGGACACGCCCTGGTTGCGGGAACTGGACGGCGAGCACGTGTATGGAGAATTCACCACCAGCTTGCGCATGAGCGATATCGGCTACCAGAGTCCGGCGCAGGCGGATCTGAATATTTCGCATCGATCCCTGCGCGACTATGTCCGCGAACTGGTGCTGGCCACGCGCACGCCCTGGCCGGACTATGAAAGTCGCGGGGTGCGTGATGGCGAGGCCTGGCGTCAGCTGAACGGCAATATCTTGCAGATCGAGAACGAGTATTACAGTGCGATCCGTCCGAAGCAGATCGTGCAGCGTGGCGAACGGCCGGCCTGTGCGCTGTTTGATCGTGGGGTGCGCTACATCGAGGTGCGGATGCTCGATGTGGATCCCTTCGAGCCCAGTGGCATCGGCTCGGCCACGGCGCATTTCATGGAAGTTTTTCTGCTGGCCTGTCTGGCCTGGGGCCGTGAAGGCGAGGATTCCAGCCAGATCGACAAGACGAACCAGAAGCTGGCCATTCGCTACGGTCGGCAGACCGACCTCAAATTGATGCGCGGCGCCTCCAGCATTCCGTTACGCGCCTGGGCGGACGAATTTCTCGATCAATGTGCCGCCATTGCGGCAAGTCTGGACGCGGCGCGTGGCGTGAGCCATGCCAGTCATGCCGTTGACGTGCAGCGGGAAAAATGGCGGCAGCCGGAGCGTCTGCCATCGCAGCGGGTGCTGGATGAATCGTCGGGAGTGGGTTACCGGGACTGGGCTCGGCAACTGAGCCAGACCTATACGGCTGATTTCGCGCGGGCGCCAATGTCGCCTCAGCGGCTGAAGGATTTTGCCCGGCTGACCGAACAGTCCTTTGCCCAGCTGGCCGCACTGGAAGCTCAGGATCAGGTGAACTTCGCCGACTATGTGCAGCACTATTTCGACTCCTTGTGCGGGGAGCATCTGCTGGACTGAACGCGCCCGGGCGCAGCGGATCGGGTCCTCACATGTTGTTGACGCGAGATCTGCTTTATTGCGCCTATGCTGAATATCAAATCGACAGTCAGTGGGGTGCGCGACTCAACCGAGTCGCAGCGCCGCGCGCACTTTCGTTTGCGATACCCGGACCCGGAACGACCGGCACTGGTGACCGATGAAGGCTCTCATACCGTCTGCGAAGTATCCGAGGGGGGCTTGCGCTTTCTTTCGCCGAAGGGCTCGAGCTGGTCTTGCAACACGCCGATTGCCGGACTGCTGGAGTTGCCCGAGCACGCGCTTGCGATCGAAGGGCGCGTATTGCGGGTGGAGGGTGAGGAGGTCATCGTGGCGCTGTCGGAAGGCGTGGACCTGCCCACCATGGTGGCGGAACAAAAGCGCCTGATACGCAAATATCCGGCGTTCTTCGGTCGCAGCCAGGCGGCCGACTCGATGCGATGAGCCGACCGCGTCCGCTGGCTACTGCTTCGCGCAGCTGGCTGTCGCGATCGCGGCCAGCCCTGTGCCGGGTGGTTCGGGGCGGCGATATTCCGGCGGCATCCACAGCGGCTTGAGCCGCTCCCAAAGGCTGCCCGGCCGGGCCACGTCCCGCCACATCGCGATGAATTCGTGAAAGTTCAGCGTCAGGATGTTGTAGCTGTGGATCTGCTCAGGAATGCCGTAATCAACGGGTTCCACCTCGGGCTCGAAAGTGCCGAACAGCCGGTCGAAAATGATCACCACCCCGCCGTAATTCTTGTCGATGTACTGCGGATTGCGACCGTGATGAACGCGGTGATGGCTGGGCGTGTCGAAGACGAATTCCAGGGCCGGGTGAAGCTTGCCTACCGATTCGGTATGGATGAAGAACTGGTAGGCCAGGTCGCAGGCATACAGGAAGAAAACGACCGCCGGATGCACGCCGAGCAGGATCAGGGGGCAGAAGAACAGCCACCAGCCGGTGATCGAATACAGCAGGCTCTGGCGCATCGCGGTGGTCATGTTCATGTGTTCGCTGGAGTGATGGACCACATGGGCGCTCCAGAACCAGCGTACCCGGTGCGAGGTGCGGTGAAACCAGTAGTAGCAGAACTCCACGCCCAGGAAGATCGGCACGATGGTCCAGGCATTGACCGGAATATCAAACAGCCGGTGTTGCCACAGCCACAGCACCGCAGCCCCGGTCACCAGGCTGTGGGCAATCAGTTCGAACACCTGGTAGCTACCGCCCAGTCCCAGATTGGCCACGATGTCCTTGAACACGAATTGCTCGCGCTGGCCGCGGCCGCGCATGAACTTCCATTCCATCGCGAAACCGAGCAGAAAAAACGGCGTCATGCCCATCAGTACGACTTGCTTCCAGTCGATGTGCGGGCCGAGGGCGGATTGCAACAGGTTGATGGCGCTGTCGAACATGAGCTTGGTCTCCAGGGAAAATCTGATGGGAGCCATTGTGCCGCGGCGAAGCGCTCGGGGATTGACGCGGCTGGACATTTTTTTGACACTTCTCGCCATGACGTCGAGCACAACGCTAGCATCCGATTCGCCGCGCGCTGGCCAGGCCCAGATTCAGGGCGAGGTGCCCGGCACCTATGTGCGCCTGCTGTACGACTACCTGCGTCAGCTGGGGCATGATCCCGTGTCCATTCTGGCGCGCCAAGAACCCGTTGCCCAGCAGATCGAGCGGGTCAGCATTGTGACCTGGCGAGGGCTGCTGGAGCGCGCCGCGGCATTCCTGGAAGATCCCTTGCTGGGTCTGCATCTGGGCCAGCATGTGACCCCGGCGCATTTCGGAGTCATGGGTTATGTGCTGCTGGCCTGTGAGCACCTGGGGGCAGCCCTGCAGCGCATGGAGACGTTTCATCGTCTGCTCTACGACGTTAATCCGCTGCAGCTGCGTCTGGAGTCAAAGACCATGGTGCTGGAATGGGCCGCCGAGCGCGGCCGGCCCGGCGCCCTGGTCGATGAAACCGCGATCAGCGCGCTGGTGCAGATCGGTCGGGACATTACCGCTTCGGGGCTGGGTCCGAGCCTGATTCGGTTTATCAATCCGCCCCCGGCGGATACCCGGGCCTACGTCGAGTACTTCGGCTGCCCGGTGCATTTTGCGCAGCCGGTGACCCAGGCGGTATTCCCGGCGGATTACCTGGCTTTGCCCTTGCGCGCGCCGGACGCCGCGCTGCTGGCCCTGCTCGAATCGCAAGCAGAGCGCTTGCTGGCGAGCTTGCCCGCGGTGGATGAGCTGGAGCCCCAGGTGCGCCGCGCCGTGGCCCAGTTGGCGCCGGCCGGTGCGCATAGTCTGGACAATGTAGCGCAGGTCCTGCATGTGTCGCCCCGCACCCTGCATCGCCGACTGCAGGGTCGGGGGGTCAATTTCCGCCGGGTACGGGACGATACCCTCAGCCGCATCGCCCAGGATCATCTGGCCGATCCGCATCTGCAGCTGGCCGACGTCGCCCTGCTGCTGGGCTATTCCGAGCAGTCCGCATTCAATCGGGCGTTCCGGCGCTGGACCGGGCAGACCCCGCGCCAGTGCCGGCTTGGCGCCAGCTCAGCGGGCAATTTGCCACGCCAGGGCTGAGCCCCCCGGGCAGGTCGTCTACAGACGCACCTCTCCGGACTGAATTCGCGCATAGACCTCGGCCGTGACGGCTTCATAGCCACCGTCACCGGTCAGCGCAAACAGCGGTTCGGTGCACGCCGCCGGATCAAAGGCCTGCTCCTTGAGCTCGACCTTGCGGTATTTGAAGGTGCCGGTGACTTCCTGATCCGCGCGCAGGCGCAGAAACAGTGGTACGGCATACGCGGGCAGGGTCTTGCGCAGATGTTCGGCCAGACCGGCCAGGTCGAAGTCTTCAACCGGGCCGTTCGGGGTCAGGGCCGCCATGCCGGCGCGGCCGTCCGCGTGGGGTACTTCCACGCCGTACACCACGGACTGGGACACCTGGGGCCAGCGATTGACCGCCGCCTCGACCTCGGTGGTGGCGACGTTTTCGCCCTTCCAGCGGAAGGTGTCGCCCAGGCGGTCTACGAACTGGATGTGCTTGTAGCCCTGGTCACGGACCAGGTCCCCGGTATTGAACCAGCAGTCCCCAGCGGTGAAGACATCGCGATAGAGCTTCTTCTGCGAAGCACTGGCATCGGTGTAGCCTTCGAAGCCGAAGCGCTCGGTGACTTCGGTGAGCAGCAGGCCGGATTCACCCTTGGCCACTTTGATCATGTGTTGGTCGGCATCGCGCACCGGGGCATCGGCTTCGATATCGTATTGCACGATGGCGAACGACATCGGGCAGAACCCCGCGGTGCGATCCATATTGAAGGCATTGGTGAACACCAGATTGCCTTCGGAGGCGCCATAGAACTCGTTGATTTTTTCAATCCCGAAGCGGGACTTGAATTCGTCCCAGATTTCCGGCCGCAGGCCATTGCCCACGCAGCTGCGGATCAGATGCTGCCGATCGGTATGGCGCGGGGGTTGGGCCAGCAGGTAGCGACACAGCTCGCCGATGTAGCAGAACATCGTCGCTTCATAAGTGCGGATATCGTCCCAGAAGCGACTGGCCGAAAACTTGCGCGCCAGGGCGAAACTGGCCCCGGCGCCCAGAGTGGCCGACCAGGCCAGAGTCAGCGCATTGTTGTGGTACAGCGGCAGGCAGCAATAGAACACATCGGTATCGCGGGTGCCCAGGGACGCCAGGCCCATGGTGTAGCAGGCCCGCATCCAGCGCAGATGACTCATCACCGACGCCTTGGGCAGGCCCGTGGTTCCGGAGGTGAAAATGTAGTACGCGGGCTGGCCGAGCAGCACATCATCGGTGCTCGCCGGGTTGGTGATGGGCTGCTGCTCCAGTTCGGCATCCAGGTCGACGAAGTTCGCCGGCGTCGGCTGGGTCGTGTTGTCCCGCTGAAACAAGCGGCTGCGACAGAAATCTTCACCCAGTTCGGTGCTGACCTCCTCGATGGCCTCCAGCAGCTCCGAGCCGACGATGGTGAATTTGGGCTTGACCAGATTCAGGCTGTGCGTCAGGACCTCGCCGCGCTGAGAGGTATTGATCATGCTCGCAATGGCGCCCAGTTTTACAATCCCGGCCACGGCAAACAGCACTTCGGGGCGATTTTCCATGAACACCGCAACCGTGTCGCCACCGCTGACCCCCTGGCTCTCCAGGTAATGCGCGATCTGATTGGCCTTGTGGTTGAACTGGGCGTAACCATAGACCCGGTCTTCATAGAGCAGGGCAATATGGTTAGGTCGGCGCTCGGCCTGCAGCTCCAGCAAGGCGCCGATGGATTTGGCTTTTTCCTTGTTCAGCAGCAGGGCACGGACCGTCGCCAGGGCGGCCCGGGGTAACTGCGGGCTGAGCCGCAGCGCGCCGCGGACCAGGGATTTCAGGCTGATGGTTTGATCATTGCTCATGCATGGCTCCGTGAGGTGCATCCTGCACCGTCGCCTCCAGGCTCAGGTTGTTCTCCTGGCCTGAGGCGGAGGCGAAACGCAGGTTTAAGGTGATTGTATCGCCGGCGGCCAGGGCTTGGCTGGGGGCCGTCAGCATCAAATGCGTGCCGCCGGGCGCCAGCCGCAGCTCGCTGTCGGCGGCAAGCCGCAAGGGCAGCAGGGCTTTCATCCGCATCATGCCGTCCTGGAAGCTCACGCCGTGGAGTTCGACGCGCTCGAAACTCGGGCTGTCCAGGTGCCGCAGTTCCCAGTCCTGAGCGCTGTTATTGCGCAGGGTGAAGTAAGCTG
The DNA here is from genome assembly GCA_041624435.1 of Oceanococcus sp. Classification (GTDB taxonomy): domain Bacteria; phylum Pseudomonadota; class Gammaproteobacteria; order Nevskiales; family Oceanococcaceae; genus Oceanococcus. The sequence goes on from JBFJVB010000020.1 coordinate 7,392, forward strand.
CAAGCACACGGGCGCCGGGCGGGGCCTGCCTGATCCAGGCATCACTGACCACCAGGGAGCTTGCGTTGGTCCGAGGTTTTTCGGTCTCAGCAGAACAGGCCCAGAGCAGGATGCCGCAGCTCAGGAGGATTAGGGAGCGCATCGCATTTGAAGTCGGATTGCAAAGGCGGCGATGATAGCACTCGATCTGGTTCCTGGCGGAAGCAACCATGCCAAGCATTATTTATTGGGCCGTGCCGGTATTTTTCATTCTGCTGGTGCTGGAATGGCTCTGGTTTCGCCGGCATCCCGACTCGGCGGCCAAAGGCTATGAAACCAGCGATACGCTGGCCAGTCTGGCGATGGGTCTGGGCAATCTGGTAACCGCGGCGCTGTGGAAGACGGTGGCGCTGGGGCTGTTGTTCATGGTCTACGAAGTGCGCCTGTTCACGCTGCCGGTCGAGGCCTGGTGGAGCTGGGTGCTGCTGGTGCTGGGCGATGACTTTTGTTACTACTGGTTTCACCGCTTTGGCCACCGGGTTCGGCTGGGCTGGGCGGCCCATGTCAACCACCACTCCAGCCAGTTCTACAATCTGTCCACCGCGCTGCGCCAGTCCTGGACCGGACCGCTGCTGAAAGTCTGGTTCTATCTGCCCCTGGCCTGGCTGGGTTTTCACCCGCTGATGATCGTGACGGCTCAGGCCATCAGTCTGATTTATCAGTTCTGGATTCACACCGAAGTGATCGACCGGCTGCCGCGTCCGCTGGAGTGGTTGCTGAATACCCCGTCCCATCACCGTGTGCATCACGGTTCCAACCCGGCCTATCTGGACCGGAATTACGCCGGCATCTTCATCTGCTGGGACCGTCTGTTCGGGACCTTCACGCCCGAGACCGAAAAAGTTCGTTACGGTCTGACCACGCCGCTGGAGAGTCGCAATCCGGTCTGGATCGCCTTTCACGAGTGGGTGGCGATGCTGACCCATGCCCGCCGGGCCCGGCACTGGAAGAACAAGCTGGGCTATCTGCTGATGCCACCCGACTGGGATCCCAGCGACGCCGATGAGCCGCGACTGCATCTGCAGTCCTGAACCGTTCCCGTTATTGCGCTGACCCCAATGGGCTTGGGTCCGCATCGGGCGCCGCGACCAGGGCGCCGGTATACGGCAAGCTGAGCAATTCGGCCGCCGCCTCGGGCTCGGCGTGGAGCCACACGTCGAGTTCTTCAGGATTGAGCAGGCGGGGCATCCGCGCATGGACCCAGCGCAGGTCCTCGCGCGCGTCCACGGTGAGAATGGTGCAGCTTTCGATGGTCTGCTCTGGTCCGCGCCAGATTTCCCACAGCCCCGCCAGATACAACGGGGCGGCATCATCACGGCGGATGGCATGGCGGATCTTCGCGCCCTCCAGCAGCGGCCATTCGAAAAAGGCGCTGGCCGGAATCAGGCAGCGCTGGGCGTGTTTCCAGGCATGGCGGAACACGGGTTTTTCACTGACCGTTTCCGCGCGGGCATTGAAGGTCGGGTATTTCAGCTTCGGTTCTTTGGCCCAGGGCGGCAGCATCGACCAGCGTCTTTCACTGGGACCCTGTGCATCCAGGGTCCAGGCCGGCTGGGTCGGGCGGATGCGACGCCGGATATCTTCGGCCGGCAGGTGGCCGCTGCCAGGGAAAGGATTGAGGCTGTGTTTGCGCAGGTATTGTTCGAAGTAGCTGCACATGGCACGTCTTTCCCTAGTTGGCGAATGCGGCGATGCCGGTCTGGGCCCGACCCAGGATCAGCGCGTGGATATCGTGCGTGCCTTCGTAGGTATTGACCGCCTCGAGATTCAGCAGGTGGCGAATCACGTGATATTCGTCGGCAATGCCATTGCCGCCATGCATGTCGCGGGCAGCCCGGGCGATGTCCAGCGCCTTGCCGCAGGAGTTGCGTTTGAGCAGGGAGATCAGTTCGGGCGCGCAGCGCTGCGCATCCAGCAGCCGGCCGGCTTGCAGGCAGCCCTGCAAGCCCAGACTGATTTCGGTCTGCATGTCCGCCAGTTTGAGCTGAATCAACTGGTTGGCGGCCAGCGGACGGCCAAACTGCCGACGTGCCAGGGTGTAGTCGCGGGCCGCGTGCCAGCAGTACTCGGCGGCACCCAGGGCGCCCCAGGCAATCCCGAAGCGGGCCTTGTTCAGGCAGCCAAACGGCCCCTTGAGTCCGCTGACGCCGCCCAGCAGCCGGTCGTCCGGTACCTCCACATCGCGCAGCACGATCTCGCCGGTGACCGAGGCCCGCAGCGAAAACTTGCCTTCGATCTTTGGGGTGCTCAAACCGGCGTCGCCGCGCTCCAGCACGAAACCGCGAATCTGCCCGTCGTGCTTGGCCCAGACCACGAAAACATCGGCAATCGGCGCGTTGGTGATCCACATCTTGCTGCCGCTCAGGCGGTAGCCGCCGGGGATTTTCTCGGCGCGGGTGCGCAGGCTGAGCGGGTCGGAGCCGGCCTCGGCTTCGGTCAGGCCGAAACAGCCCACCCACTCCCCGCTGGCCAGGCGGGGCAGGTAATTGCGCCGCTGGGCCTCATCGCCATAGGCGAAAATCGGATACATCACCAGCGCGGACTGCACGCTCATCATCGAGCGGTAGCCCGAATCCACCCGTTCGACTTCGCGGGCGATCAGGCCGTAGGCCACGTGATTGAGCCCGGCCCCGCCGTACTCCTCAGGCAGGGTGCAGCCGAGCAGGCCCAAGGCGCCCATTTCGGCAAAAACCGACCGGTCGATGCTTTGCTCGCGGTGGGCTTGCAGGATGCGCGGCATCAGCTGGCCCTGACAGTAGGCGCGGGTGGAATCGCGCAGTTGCGCCTCTTCCCCGCTGAGCTGCTGTTCCAGCTCGAAGGGGTCGCGCCAGTTGAACGCCGGTTTGCGCATGCGGATGGCCTCAGGGTCGAAGGTTTCTTGGCGTAAGAGTAGCCGGTCTCCGGCGGTCAGGCTTTTTTTTCAGCCCTGCCCTGACATTCGCTCCGCGCTGGCGTTTCTGTAGGTAAGTCCCCTACAGAGAGAAGCTCATGAACAAAACTGGATTGATCATCATTGCCGCCTGGTATCTGCATGCCTGCGCGGCGCCCGAACCGGTCGCACCTGCACGCGATGCGGCCCAGACCGAGGCGCGGCCAACGCCCGGTGGCCTGGTGGGTGTGGGGCAGACCGGCGAGCCCGAAGCCCGCCAGGAGCCGGTCGGCTTGGTGGCACGACCAGAGCTGGAGGACCGCGATGCTTTGGCGGTTCCGTCGCGTGCCCGGCCCCTGGCGGAGTCCCAGGCTGAAGCCGGACATGCGGTTGCGGCCCCGATCGAGACCTATCCGGAACCAGCGGCGCAGCCGGGGACGCCGGCCCGTCATCTGGCCCAGGAAAAGATCGCTTCAGGGCTTAGCCGCCTGAGCGTCGATGCGCTGGCGCCCCCGCCGCGTCCGGAGCACAACCGGGAAGGCTATGAATACATTGCCGAAAATGGCTTTGCTTCGGTCAGCTCCTCGCCCCTGTCCACTTTCGGGCTGGACGTGGATACCGCCAGTTACAGCAATGTGCGCCGGTTCCTGAACGCTGGCCAACTGCCGCCCCCCGATGCGGTGCGGATCGAAGAACTGATCAATTATTTCGACTACGACTACCCGCCGGCCGATGCCCGGCATCCGGTACGGATCCAGACCGAGTTGAGCGTGGCGCCCTGGAATCCGGCCCATCGCATCGCGCTGGTCGGCGTACGGGCCAAGGATCTGAGCGCCGGGGAGCAAGTGGCCAATCGGCTGGTGTTTCTGATTGACACCTCGGGTTCGATGAATCAATCGAACAAGCTGCCCCTGCTCAAACGCTCGTTGCAGATTCTGGTCGAACAGATGCGCGCTCAGGATAGTGTGGCGATCGTCACCTACGCCGGCAGCGCCGGTCTGGTCCTGCCGCCCACCTCCGGCCGCGACAAGGACGCCATTTACGGTGCGCTGGCACGCTTGCGGGCCGGCGGCTCGACGGCGGGCGCCCGCGGTATCGAACTGGCCTATCAGGTGGCCCGCGAGCAATTTCTGCCCCAGGCTAATAATCGGGTGATACTGGCGACCGATGGCGATTTCAACGTCGGCCAGTCCAGTGACGGTGAACTGGTGCGACTGATCGAAACGCGGCGGGATGCCGGGGTATTCCTCAGTGTGCTGGGATTCGGCACGGGTAATTACCAGGATGCCAAGATGCAGAAACTGGCCGATCATGGCAATGGCACCCATCACTACATCGACTCCGATCAGGAAGCGGATCGGGTGTTTCGAAGCCAGCTGCTGGGGACCTTGTATACCGTGGCCAAGGACGTGAAAATCCAGATCGAATGGAATCCGGCCAAGGTCGCGCAGTATCGCCTGATCGGTTATGAAAATCGTCTGCTGGCAACACAGGACTTCAGGAATGATCGGAAAGACGCCGGTGATGTGGGTTCCGGACACACGGTCACGGTGCTGTACGAGATCATTCCCGTGCGTGGTCACGATGAGCCGGATGCGCTGCGTTACCAGCCGCGCCGGACGCTGCGACCGCTCGACCGCGATCATTCCGGCGAGCTGGGTCTGGTCAAGCTGCGGTATAAACTGCCACAGGACAGCGTCAGTCAGGAGTTCAGTCAGGTGATGCAGGATCAAGCCCTTGAGATGCACCGCGCTTCCGCCAATCTGCGCTGGGCGACCGCCGTGGCCGAGCTGGGTCTGCTACTCGGTGATTCCCGGTTCAAGGGAACGGCCAGCTACGCTGCTTTGATCAAACGGGCGCAAAGCGTGCTCGACCACGGTAGCAGTGACCCGCAGCAACGCGAGTTCATCGGTCTGGCCCGGCAGGCCAGGCTGGCCTCGACGGCACAGCTCGGCTTTCGGAACTGATCGAAGATGACGCAGCGCGACGAAGCCTGGTTTGCCGCCTTGGCGGGCGAGCGCGCACCGGCCGATCAGCCCGAAGCTCAAGAGCTGGCGGCGATTCGGCGGGCGGCCGCCGGCTTGCAGGGGGGCGGTGTGGATGAGCTCGCCCAGCAGCGCTTGCTGGCTCGGCTGGAGGCTGAAGGTTTGCTGAGCAGCGAAACCAGGCCCGCGACCGAGGGCAGGCGGCGTAGCTGGCGCCTGCCCCCGGGCCTGAGCAGCGTCGCGGTGATTCTGCTGTGTGTGGGCGTCACCCTGGAATGGGCGGTGTTCAGCCCCCCGGCGGAGGAGGTCCTGGAGTCCGCCCCCCGCGGTCACAAGCTGGCGCCAGCGCTGGAAGAGTTTGCCGATGCGGATCGGGCGCCTGTGGCTGAACTGCGAGCTGACCGGCGCGCCCAGACACAGCTGCCGGCGGCTGAGGCCGCCGCGGCGCCCGTGGCGCCATCAGCGCGGCCCGCGGTGGCTGAGGACCCGCCCGCGCGCCAGGAACTGGAGTCAGCGGCGCTGGGCGAGCCTCAGGCGGAGCGCAAGGAAGGGACCGAGCTGGGCCATGCGCGGGTCGCGACGCCCGACGCCGTCGCCCGTTTGAGCCGTGACGCAAGGCCGGCCGGCGCCGCGCTTGCAAGCGAGCAGCAAGCGACCGCGGTGGTGGAGGTGCTTGTTCCTGACCCGGCCGCCACGCTGGCCGTTCTGGAGAAACTGGCCCAGGCCGATTCGACGCTGCGGGTGCAGTTGCTGCCAGCCGAGAAAACCGCCAGTGGCTTGCGGCGGGTCACGCTGTCCTGCAGCGCGCCGTCTGGCTGCAATCGGCTGAACCGGTGGTTGGTCGAGCAGAAGCTGGAGCAGCGGATGGCGCCTGGCCAGGCGCTGGAAGTTCGCCTGGGGCAGCGGCCTTGAATTCCGCCAGCCCTGACGCCGAATTGATCACTGGCCTGGTGTCGCCAGCGGCGCGCCGCGAGGCGGCGAGCTTGCTGTATCAGCGCTATGCGAGCCGCTTCATGGCCTATCTGCGGCGGCGCGGGCTGGGTCAGGCCGATGCCGAAGATGCGGTGCAGGAGGCCTTTATCCGCCTGATCCGGCGAGCCGAAACTTTTGCGCTGCGCGACCAGACCGAGCCAGACCGGGCCTGCCGGGCCTGGATCTGGACCGTGGCCCGATCCGCCTGGCTGGACTGGCGCAAGCGTCAGGGCCAGGCCGGCACGACGCTGGACGATGTGCCGGAAGGGGCACTGGGCGTGGTGCCGGATGTCGCGGTGACCAGCAACTATCAGGATTGTGTGCATGGCCAGCTGGCGCGCTTCGCCCAGGATTATCCCGACGGCGGCGAGGCCATCCTCTGGGCCGCGGTGGACGGGCTCAAAACCAGTCAGATTGGCGAGCTGCTGGGGCGCAGCGCCGGCGCTACCCGCGAATTCCTGTCGCAGACGCGCAAGCGTTTGCGCCAGTATTTGGCGCCCTGCCTGGAGTCCTGAGGTGACCAGTCGCCGGGTGACCGGGCGGGTCCACTAAAGGGTTGCTGCGGATTGAGAGCTGGAATAAAGAACAATGAACGCCCCAGCTTGCTGATGCGCACCGAGTTCCTCCTGCCGATTGGTGAAGCGGGTGCCCGGACCAGCCCGGCCTGGTCCACTCAGACCGCATCCATTTCCAGCTGATCCACGATCGTACCCGCCGTGTCGGTGGTCTCGAGCACGACGCTGTAACCCCACAGCCGCGCCAGATGTTTCATCACTTCGTTGGCGTTGTCGGGATGCAGAGGGCGATTGTTCAGGCGTTGATGACGCAGGGTCAGGGTGCGGTCGCCTTTGACATCGAAATCAAACACCTGAATATCCGGCACCAGATAGTCGCGGTTGTACTGCCGGGCCAGCGAGCGGCGCAACTCGCGGTAGCCCTGTTCATTGTGGATGGCTTCCACCCGCAGCGTTTCCTTGTCTTCGTGGTCGGCGATTTCAAACAGCTTGAACTCGCGCATCAGGCGTGGTGACAGATACTGACCGATAAAGGATTCATCTTTGTAGTTGCGCATGGCGAAGTCCAGCACGTCCTGCCAGTTCTGGCCGGCGATTTCCGGAAACCATTGCCGGTCTTCGGCATCGGGTTGCTCGCAGATGCGGCGGATATCCTGGTACATCGCAAAACCCAGGGCATACGGATTGATGCCGGAGTAGCCGGGCTGGTCGAAGCCGGGCTGGTAGACCACATTGGTGTGCGAGGCGAGGAACTCCAGCATGAAGGCATCATTGACATACCCGCGGTCGAACAGATCATTGAGCAGGCGGTAATGCCAGAAGCAGGCCCAGCCTTCGTTCATGACCTTGGTCATGCCCTGCGGGTAAAAATACTGCGCCATCTTGCGCACGATGCGGACGATTTCACGTTGCCAGGGTTCCAGCTTCGGCGAGTGCTTTTCAATGAAATACAGGATGTTTTCCTGCGGCTCCGGGGGGAATCTGGGCTTGCCACGGCGGCCCGCAGCGCGGTCTCGGTGGCGTACCGCGGGCAGGGTGCGCCAGATGTCGTCGAAGTGCTTCCAGTCATGCTCCGCACGTTCGCGTTGCCGGTCGGCTTCATCCTGAACCGATAACGGGCTGGGGTGGTGGTAGCGGTCGACACCGTGATTCATCAGGGCGTGGGCGGAATCGAGGATTTCCTCCACCGCGTCGATGCCGTGGCGCTCCTCGCAGGCGAGGATATAGCCGCGGGCAAACACGGTGTAATCAATGATGGCGTCGGCATTGGTCCATTGCCGAAACAGGTAGTTGCCCTTGAAGAAGGAATTGTGACCGTAGCAGGCATGGGCAATGACCAGGGCCTGCATCGGCATCGAATTCTCCTCCATCAGATAGGCGATGCAGGGATTCGAATTGATCACGATTTCGTAGGCCAGGCCCTGGGCGCCTTTGCGATAGCGTTGCTCGTTGCGGATGAACTCCTTGCCATGACTCCAGTGCGGATAGCTGATCGGCAAGCCCAGGGAAGCATAGGCATCGAGCATCTGTTCGGAGGCGATGACCTCGATCTGGTTGGCATAGGTGTCCAGGCCGTAGTCGTTGTGCGCGATGCCGCCGATGATCTGATCGTATTCCTGGATCAGCTCAAAGCTCCACTCCGCACCGGTCGACAGCGGCGCTTTCGCCTTGGCTCCGCTCATGCGGCTTCCCGGGTAAACAGTTCGCGCAAAACCGGGTAGACATCCGCGCGTGAACTCACGCAGCGCATGGCGAAGCGTGGATCCTTGATCTGCTGATAGACGCTGGACAGCGGCGTGGCCCGCTCCGCGCTGTCGGGCACCTCCACATAGGCGAAATAGCGCAGCAGGGGAAGCAGGGTGTCTTGCAGCATGGCGCGGCTTCTTTCGGTGTCGCTGCCGAAGGCATCGCCGTCGGAAACCTGGGCGGCATAGAGATTCCAGCTGTTGCTGGGATACCGTTCAACGATGATCTCATGCATCAGTTGCAAGGCAGAAAATACGATGGTGCCGCCGGTTTTCCGATCATAGAAAAAGGTGTCTTCATCCACTTCCTCTGCATCGGAGGTATGGCGGATGAAAACCACTTCCACGCGCTCGTACTTGCGCGACAGAAACAGGTAGAGCAGGGTAAAAAAACGCTTGGCCAGATCCTTCTTGGCCTCATCCATGGAGGCCGAAACATCCATCAGGCAGAACATCACCGCCTGACTGATCGGTTTCATCTCCTGCACCTTGTTGTGAAAACGCAGATCGAATTCATCCAGGTAGGGAATGCGCTCCAGACGTTTTTTAAGCGCGTCGATCTCCGCCGCCGGGGCGCCAGCAGCTTCCAGTTCCCGGATTTCCTGCCGTAGCGGTCCGCCCAGCGCGATGCGCCGGGCCATGGCATTGCGCAGCGAGCGCACGACCTCCAGGTTCATCGGCGTGCCGCTGGGTTTATGGCCAGCGCGTTGCCAGCGGGGCTCGCGGATATCGCCCAGGGCGTTGCGGGCCATGCGCGGCAATTCCAGATCGTCAAAGAACAGGTTGAGAAATTCCTCACGCGAGAGCGTGAACATGAATTCGTCGGTGCCTTCGCCGCTGTCGCTGGGCTTGCCGGCCCCCTGGCCAGCGCCGCCGGAAGGTCGACGAATCTGGTCGCCCGGGACGAATTCCTTGTTGCCGGGATGGACGATGTTGCGATCGCCCCCCTCACCGTGATGAAAACTCGGCTCCGAAATATCCTTGACCGGGATCTTCACTTCGCCACCGTGTTCCATATCGGTGATCGAACGTTTGGCCACCACGTCCGCCAGAGATCGGCGGATCTGCTTCTTGTAACGGCGGATGAAGCGCTGGCGGTTGACCGCGTTTTTCTTCCGATCGTTCAGGCGTCGATCTATGATGATGGACATGGGAGCTCCCGCTTATGCCGATTTTCTGACCCGCAGATACCATTCGGACAGCAAGCGGACCTGCTTGCGGGTATACCCCTTGGCGACCATCCGATCAACAAAGTTCTCGTGCTTCTGGTGATCTTCGCTTGAGGCCTTGGCGTTGAAGGAAATCACCGGCAGCAGTTCTTCCGTCGAGGAGAACATTTTCTTCTCGATGACTTCGCGCATTTTTTCGTAGCTGATCCAGGCCGGGTTCTTGCCTTCGTTCTGGGCCCGGGCCCGCAAGGTGAAGTTCACCACTTCGTTGCGGAAATCCTTCGGATTGGCGATGCCGGCGGGTTTTTCAATCTTTTCCAGTTCTTCATTCAATGCCGCCCGATCGAAACGCGCGCCGGTGTCGGCATCGCGGTAATCCTCGTCCTGAATCCAGTAGTCGGCGAAGGTGACATAGCGGTCAAAGATGTTCTGGCCGTATTCGGAATAGCTTTCCAGATACGCGGTCTGAATCTCCTTGCCGATGAACTCGGCGTAGCGCACCGCCAGCCAGCCCTTGATGAATTCCAGATAACGGCGCTGGGTGTCTTCGGGCAGTTGTTCACGCAGCACGCGTTGTTCCAGCACATACATCAGATGCACCGGGTTGGCCGCGACTTCTTCGGAGTCGTAGTTGAACACCGCCGACAGGACCTTGAAGGCGAATCGGGTGGACGAGCCGGTCATGCCTTCGTCGATGCCGGCGAAATCACGGTATTCCTGATATGACTTGGCGGCCGGGTCGGTGTCTTTCAGGGTTTCCCCGTCGTAGACCCGCATTTTTGAATAGATGCTGGAGTTTTCCGGTTCGACCAGGCGGGTGAGAACCGAGAACTGGGCCATCATGTCCAGGGTGCCCGGTGCACAGGGCGACTGCGCCAGCGAACTGTTGCTGAGCAGTTTTTCGTAAATCTTGCGCTCTTCGGAAATGCGCAGGCAGTAAGGCACCTTGACGATGAAGACCCGGTCCAGGAAGGCCTCGTTATGCTTGTTGTTGCGGAAGGTCTGCCATTCGGATTCATTGGAATGGGCCAGAATGATGCCCTGAAACGGGATGGCCGAAAAACCCTCGGTGCCCTTGTAGTTGCCTTCCTGCGTGGCGGTCAGCAGCGGGTGCAACATTTTGATCGGCGCCTTGAACATCTCGACGAACTCGAGCAGGCCCTGGTTGGCCTGACACAGACCGCCGGAGTAACTGTAGGCATCGGCGTCATTCTGCGCGTAACTCTCAAGCTTGCGGATATCGACCTTGCCGACCAGGGCCGAGATGTCCTGATTGTTTTCATCGCCCGGTTCGGTCTTGGCAATGGCGATCTGCTTCAGCACCGAGGGCTGAATTCGAGCTACGGTGAACTTGGTCGGATCGCCATCAAATTCGGTCAGCCGCTTGACTGCCCAGGGCGAGGCCAGTCCGGTCAGATAACGCTTGGGGATGCCGTATTCCTGTTCCAGCATGTCCCCGTCGCGCTCTGGAGTGAACAGACTCAGTGGCGATTCATTCACCGGCGAGCCCTTGAGCGCATAGATCGGAAAGCTTTCCATTAGCTGTTTGAGGCGTTCGGCGATCGAGGATTTACCGCCGCCGACCGGCCCGAGCAGATACAGCACCTGCTTGCGTTCTTCGAGTCCCTGCGCCGCATGTTTGAAATAGGCGACGATTTGCTCGACCACATCCTCCATGCCATAGAACTCCCGGAAGGCGGGATACAGGTGGATGATGCGGTTGGAAAAGATGCGCGACAGGCGAGGGTCGGTGTGGGTATCGATCACCTCGGGGTCGCCGATGGCCTTGAGCATGCGTTCGGCCGGAGTGGCATAGGCCATCGGGTCGTCACGGCATAGCTGGAGGTAGGCCTCCAGGCTCATTTCCTCTTCGCGGCCCTTGGCGTAATTCTCACGATAAACCTCAAAAATTCCCATCGCGCTGCCTCCTGCTGGTCTGACTTGGCTACCGAAAACCATACTCTCTTGATCGGCCGGTATGGCAGCTGTGCAAGTTTCGGGCATGCGGCAACTGGCTCCGGCGGGTCCCATCACTATGACCACAATCCTGCGGATAGTTGCGTCAAATCAACCGATAAGCGGCGCGTTTATCCGGAGTGACCGCGTCAATAATGTGGCGCGACCGCGCGGGTGATAATCTACCGCGTGGAATCTGGAGGGAGCGACTTCATCACCATGCGGGGCATACTGGCATTGCGCGGCGCGCTGCTGTTTGCGGTGGGGATTGCTGCGGTCGGAGCAGAGCCTTCGATTCATCTGTATCGCCAGCCCGATGGCACGCGCCTGTATACCGACCAGAAGCGGCACCAGAGTGGCTATACCTATCTTGGCCAGTACGGTCGGGCGACCTATCGGGTGTCCTGCGCAGGCTACAAGCCGGAGGTGATGCAGCGGCGCATGGCCGGTTATCGCCACCTGGTGGAACAGTACGCCGAGCATTATGCGGTGGATCCGATACTGGTCCAGGCGGTGATGAGAGTGGAGTCCTGTCTGGATCGCAACGCGGTCTCGCGTGCCGGGGCCAAGGGCTTGATGCAACTGATGCCGGCGACGGCCCACAGCCTGGGTGTGCGGGACATCTTCGATCCGGCGGATAATATCCGTGGCGGTACCGCCTATCTGGCGCGCATGCTGGAACGGTTCGAGAATAATCGTGAACTGGCCCTGGCGGCGTACAACGCCGGTCCGGGTGCGGTGGAACGTTACCGGGGCGTTCCGCCGTATCAGGAAACCCAGAAGTATGTGAAACGCGTGGCGCGGCAGTATCAGCGCTACGCCGCGCAGAACTGAGCCCTCCACGCGGGGTGGGTCAGGGCGAGGGGGCCGTCAACTCGAACACGATGTGGACCCGGGCGCTGATCCGGTCCTGGCCGGTGGCCTCGTAGCCACCGCCGGCAGCGGCGGCCTTCATGGTCATGGCCCTGCCGGCGAATTCGGGTTGGGGGGCGAAGTGGCGCTGCAACTCCACCGTGATGGGCAGTCCCAGTCCGACCCCCAGACGTTGGGCGATGCGCTGGGCACGCCGCTTGGCGTCATCGATGGCGAGCAAGCTCAGCTCCGCTTCGATTTCTGAGGCGTTGGCGACGCTCAGTGCCAGCTGATTCACCCGGGCCAGGGCATGGCCGGCCAGCGCAGTCATCAAGGCGGGTAACTGCTCGACCGGAATGCGCTGCGCGACGATGTCGCGGCTGGCCAGCATTTCCATGGCTTCGCTGCCGTCCTGGCGCCAGGTGCGTTCGGTGCCCTGAACCACGCTGCGCACCTGCGTGTGGGTGGCTCGAATCTGATTGGCAGCGATGAATCCACGCAGTGTCTTGAGCACCGCGGCCGCCTGTGTTCCGGCGCGTTGCATGGCCGCTTGCGCATCTGGGCCGCGACCCTGCACGGTCATGCTCAACTCAGCCTGATCGGGACTGACCAGACGTTCCGCCTGGCCATCGACGCTGAGCGAGCGGCGCGGCTGGACCTCGGCGGCCAGGCCGAGCGAACTCAGCAGCAGCAAATTGCACAGCAGGATCAGTTGGCAGCACTGGCGCATAAGAAACTCCGGTTGGAATGCCATCGGACCGGCCACGGGCGCGGAAGTTGCAGTCACACTACACTAGTCGGCCCGTCCTTCGGTTGCTACAGAGACCCGCCTGATGTCGACGCTTCCGCCCGAGTTCACCCTGCCGCCGAAAGCGGCTTCGCGCCATTGGGCTCACGCACCAGTGCGCGGAACGGTTGATGGCTCGAGCCGGTTTCGCCTTGTCCGGGGAGGCGGTTGATGGCCGCGGAGCGGATCAGTGAGGTGCAGCTGCGCCAGGTCCTGCTGGTGCAAGCGATCGAAACCAGCCAGAGCAGTAGCTTCACGCCGGAGCAGCAACTGGGCGCCGCGGTGGCGGCGCTGTCCGCGCGCTCGGATTCCGAGCTGCTGGCGCAGCGCGCCGCCTGTCTGAGTCGCGATCTCCCCGAAGGTCTGAGACCGTGGCTCAGCAGCGGTGGGATTCCACGCGTCTTGGCGCCGGGTGTGTTTGTGCTCTGTCTGCTGCTCGGCCTGAGTGCAAACTATCTCGGCGGGGACCAGCAGTTTCATGTGGTTTACAACCCGGTCAGCCTGCTGCTGATCTGGAACCTGCTGGCTTATATCGCGTTGCTTTGGGCTGGCGCGCGGTCGGCTCACGCGCCTGCCATTGCCGTTGCTGTGGTGCCGGAGTCCGATCCCCGCACACCGGGCGAGAACCCGGCGCGAGCAGCGTCAACGGCTGTCCGGCCGCCCTGGTGGTTGCGGCGCCTGCTGCCCAAGCTGTGGCCGCGCTATCTGGCCTGGCGGCACGGTTTGGAGCAGTCCCGCCAGCAGGCCCGGCAATGGCAGCAGGTCGGGGTGAGTTTCATCAACCTGTATCTGGTGGCGGCCGGGCCGTTGCTGCGCACCCAGCTGCGTCTACTGCTGCATCTGGCGGCTCTGGCGCTGAGCATCGGCGCGGTCGCCGGCCTGTACCTGCATGGGCTGTTTGCCGAGTACTTCGCCGTCTGGCGCAGCACCTTTGTGGCCGAGCCGGCCACCATCGCGGTGTTGCTGAATCTGCTGCTGGCGCCGGCCGCGCTGTTGCTCGATGGGAGCTTGATCCAGCTTGACGCGGTCAGGGATTTGCTGGGACCGGGTGGCGCACCGGCTTCGGCCTGGCTGCACAAGCTGGCCCTGATGAGCGCCATGCTGGTGCTGGTTCCGCGCGGCCTGCTGGTCCTGCATCTGCACCGGGCGCGTGCCCGACAAGCAGGGGACCTGAAGCTGGATCTGAGCCAGGCCTACTTCCGTCAGGTGCTGGAACATACCCGGCTGCGGCATATCGACCGGATCCGCGACGGGCTGGCCACAGAAATTCGGCAACAGATCGCGGAACTGGCAGAGCAGTTGGCCGACTACGTCGAAACGGGCTTGTTTGATCTGCGAATTGATCCGCAACTGCGGGAGTTTCGTCAGCATGGAGGACGGGTGGATCAGCTCGAAGCCGCCATCCGGGATCAGACCCTGGCGTTCGAGCCCGCGTTGCAAGAGGCGATCAACCAGCAGCAGCGCGAATTTACGCTCCAGGTTCAGGCACGGCTGCAGGCGGTGATCGGCCGGGAATGGGCGATCGCGCGTTCACCGGATCTCGTCGCCCAGACCAGTGGTTCAACCCGGCGCTTCGGCGCGGCGATGGGCGAGGCCGTGGCCGGTGACGTGACCGGCGCCATCGGCGTGGTGGTGACCACGGCGGTGTCAGCCGCGGTGGGCTCGATCAGCGGCGGGATTGGCAAGGGCATTGGCATCGCGATCCTGTCCCATCTGCTGGGCGCCTCCGGGCCGGTCGGTCTGCTGCTTGGCGCCTTGCTCGGCCTGGCCGGTGGTGGGGCCCTGTATGTGCTGGGCAAAGACCGGCTCAAAGGCAAGGTCAAGACCTGGCGCATCCCGGCAGCGGTGGCCAGGATGGCTTTGCGCGATGTCAAGCTGGCTCAGGCCCGGGCCTCGATCGGTGAGGCGGTGCGTGCCCAGATCGCCGCCGAGCTGGAGCCGATGGTCGAAACCATCATCAGTACCTTGCTCCAGGGCCTGCCGCGCGACGCAGACAAGCCGGCTTGACCCGCGGCGGCGAAGCCGCGGGTCAGAACCGTGATGCGGCGGGCTCTGCTCGCTAGCGGCCGGCGCGTTGGCGTTGTCCGCCGGAGCCGCGCGCCGGGCGGGTGCCGGCTGGGGTGCCGGTAGACTGGCCTCCCCCTGCGGTGCGCCGACGCTGCGCTTGACCGGCATTGCGGGGTTTGCCGCGGGAGCGCGGTTTTTCGGCCACCGGCGTCGAGTTGTCTTCACGGATGTGAAATTCCTCGATTTCCCAGACCGGAATATCGCGTTTCAGCAGGCGCTGAATGTCACGCAGTTGGCGCACTTCTTCGCCGCAGATCAGGGACACCGCATCACCCGAACTGCCTGCGCGACCGGTGCGGCCGATACGGTGCACATAATCCTCGGCGACCATCGGCAGCTCGTAGTTGATCACGTGCGGCAATTGGTCGATGTCGATGCCGCGGGCCGCGATGTCGGTAGCGACCAGGACCCGGATGCGCTTGTCCTTGAAGGCGGCCAGGGCTTTGGTCCGGGCCCCCTGGCTCTTGTTGCCGTGAATCGCCGCCGAGCTCAGGCCGTCCTTGCTCAGCTGTTCGCTCAGCCGGTTGGCGCCATGTTTGGTGCGGGTGAAGACCAGCACCTGCTCCCAGTTATGGTGACCGATCATCCAGGACAGCAGTTCGCGTTTCTGGCTCTTGCCCACGCGGACCATGCGCTGATTGACCGAGCGCGCGGCGGAGTTGCGCGGGGCCACATCGATTTCCACCGGATCGCGCACGATGGTTTGCGCCAGGGTGCGGATTTCCGGCGAGAACGTGGCCGAGAACATCAGATTCTGGCGCTGCTGCGGCAGCAGTTTGATGATGCGTTTGATGTCGTGGATGAACCCCATGTCGAGCATGCGGTCGGCTTCGTCCATCACGAAGGTGCTGATGTGGGCCAGGGACAGATGACCCTGCTGAGCCAGGTCCAGCAGGCGACCCGGGGTGGCCACGATGATATCCAGCCCGCGGCGCAGGATCTTGATCTGGGGCTGGGCGCTGACACCACCGAAAATCGTGGTGGTGCGGTGCGGCAAACCTTCACCGTAGGTCGTGATACTGGCGGCGACCTGGGCGGCCAGTTCACGGGTCGGGGTGAGGATCAGCACGCTGGGGTGCGTGCCACGCCCGGGGTTGCCACTGAGTTTCTGCAGGATGGGCAGGGTGAAGGCAGCGGTCTTGCCGGTGCCGGTCTGCGCTGCGGCCAGAATATCCTGACCGGTCAGCACCGCGGGAATGGCCTGGGCCTGGATTGGCGTGGGCTGGGTGTAGCCGGAGCGCGCAAGCGCGCTGAGAAGCTGAGCGTTCAGCCCCAATGAATCAAATGACATGTAGTTTATCTCTGAAGCCTATCGAGACCGGTGGTCCGGTCCTGATTCCGGTTCAGGCTATTGGCGCCGCCAAAGCGAGGCGGCAAAAGGGAAGTTGCGCCGATACCGCGTCGAAAATCGAAAATATTCGGAATTCCGTACGCAGGACATCACCGGAGGATGCCTGGCCCAACCGGCGGCAGTGTACGCTGTGCGCTTCATCTTGTCACTTCAGGGCCTAACTCTTTATGCCTGCATTGATTCAAAACGACGCCGTGGTTCTTGGCCTGCTGGCGGCTACGCTGGCGGCGGTGTTCTATACCGCCAGCAGCCCGGCACCGGTATTCCGGCGGTTTTATGCCTATGTGCCCGCCTTGCTGCTGTGCTATTTCGTCCCCGCCCTGTACAACACGCTGGGACTGATCGATGGCGAGGCCTCGCAGCTGTATTACGTCAGTTCCCGCTACCTGCTGCCGGCGACCCTGGTATTGCTGACCCTGTCGATTGATCTGGCCGCAATTCGACGGCTCGGCCCCAAGGCGCTGATCATGTTTCTGGCGGGGACGACCGGAATCGTCCTGGGCGGCCCCCTGGCCTTGCTGCTGTGGACCTGGTTGAGTCCCGAGACCGTGTCCGGTGAGATCTGGCGCGGCCTGAGCACGATGGCCGGCAGCTGGATAGGCGGCAGTGCCAACATGGTGTCGATGAAGGAAATTTTCGCGGTTGACAATAATCTGTTCGGGATGATGGTGGCCGTGGATGTGATCGTCGCCAATCTGTGGATGGCGGTGCTGTTGTGGATGGCGGCGCGGGCCGACAAGCTGGATGCGCGCAACGGGGCGGACGTCACCGGTCTGGTGCATTTGCGCCAGCGCATGGAGGCGTTTCAGACCGAACATTCGCGGGTCACCAGCCTGAATGACCTGATGTACATGCTGGGATTGGCCTTCGGGGTCACCGCCGTGGCCCATGCGCTGGCCACGCCCCTGGCCGAAGCCTTCGCCGGCCAGGCCTGGGCGCAACGTCTGTCCCTGAGTAGCGGGTTTTTCTGGCTGATCGTGCTGTCGACCAGTTTTGGTCTGATCCTGTCCTTCACCCGGCTGCGAACGCTGGAAGGGGCCGGAGCCTCGCGGCTCGGTTCGGCCATGCTCTACCTGCTGGTGGCGTCCATCGGCATGCACATGGACTTGCGTTCGATCTTTACCCATCCGGGCCTGTTCGGCGTCGGGGTCACCTGGATTCTGATTCACGCCGTGATCCTGCTGGGCGTTGCGCGCTGGATCAAAGCGCCGGTGTTTTATCTGGCTGTCGGCAGTCAGGCGAACATCGGTGGCGCCGCCAGCGCGCCGGTGGTGGCCAGTGCGTTTCATCCCGCGCTGGCGCCGGTTGGTGTTCTGCTGGCGGTCCTGGGTTACGCCCTGGGCACCTATGCGGCCTGGTTGTGCGGTCAATTGCTGCGCATCGTGGCGGAATAATGAGCGACGCCTTCAACAACCGTTTCATCAGCCAGTTGCCGGCCGAGCCGCTGCAGGACCCGGCCCCGCGCCAGGTGCACGGCGCCGCCTACTCCCGCGTGCAGCCGACGCCGGTGCGTGCGCCGCAGCTGCTGGGATGGTCGGAGCCGCTGGCCCGGTGCCTCGGCCTGAGCAGGCCGCGGAATTCCGCAGAGCCCTGGCTACAAGCCCTGGCGGGAAATCGGCTGTTGCCGGGCATGCAGGCCTATGCGATGTGCTATGGCGGTCATCAGTTCGGGCACTGGGCGGGGCAGCTGGGTGATGGTCGAGCCATCGGTCTGGGTGAACTGGTCGCGCCTGACGGCCTGTCCTGGGAACTGCAACTCAAGGGCGCCGGTCCGACGCCTTATTCGCGCAGTGCGGATGGGCGAGCGGTCTTGCGTTCATCGCTGCGCGAGTTTCTGTGCAGCGAGGCGATGCATCATCTGGGCATCCCCACGACCCGGGCGCTGAGTCTGGTGGCGACCGGGGAGTATGTGCTGCGCGACATGTTTTACGACGGTCGGCCGGAAAATGAACCCGGCGCGGTGGTGTGCCGCGCAGCACCCTCGTTTCTGCGTTTTGGCACCTACGAATTGCCCACCTCGCGCGAGGACATCGGGCTGTTGCGGCAGCTCGTCGACTACACCATTCGCGAACATTTTCCGCAGCACGCGGACGCCGAACAGGTGGCTGTGGCCGCCTGGTTTGGCGAGATCTGCGAGCGCACCGCCCGTTTGATGGTGGACTGGATGCGGGTCGGGTTCGTTCATGGCGTGATGAATACCGACAATATGTCCATCCATGGTCTGACCATCGATTACGGGCCGTATGGCTGGCTGGAAACCTACGACCCGCGCTGGACGCCCAATACCACGGACGCCGAGGGTCGGCGCTACAGTTTCGCCAATCAGCCGGCGATTGCGCAGTGGAATCTGGCCTGCCTCGCCCATGCCCTGTCGCCTCTGGTGGCGGACCGCGCCGCCTTGACCCAAGGCCTGGAGCGTTATGCCAGCGTGTTCCATTCGACCTATGCCGCGGCCTTCGCCGCCAAGCTGGGGCTTGGGGAATTAGCCGCCACCGACGATCCCCTGCTGCAGGGATTGTTTGCCTGCATGAGTCAGGCCGAAACCGATTATTGCCTGCTGTTTCGGGTCCTGTCCGAGTTGCCCCTGGAGCAGGAACTGCGAGCCGAAAACGCCGCCGCCTGGCTGGAGGTGCTGGCGCCGGCGCTGTACGCCCCGGAGGAACTGTCCGGTGAGGTGGGCCAGGCCTGGCTGGCCTGGTTGCGGGAGTACCAGGCCCGGGTGAGGCAGCAGAACGCGGAACCGGCCCAGCGCCGGGCCGGGATGTGTCAGGTGAACCCGAAATATGTGCTGCGCAACTATCTTGCACAGCAAGCCATCGAAGCGGCGCAGCTCGGCGATCTGAGCGTGCTGGAGACCCTGCAACGGGTGCTGCGCCGGCCTTACGATGAACAGCCGGAGTTCGCTGATTACGCGGCCAAGCGACCGGAGTGGGCACGGCACAAGGCCGGCTGTTCGGCGCTATCGTGCAGTTCCTGAGCTGATCCAGGCTGCGGCGCGGGGGTGGGGTATGTTTCCTGCATGAACCGGCTACTGGAATTGAGTAGGAAGTTGCCGGTGTCTGGTTCCCGCAATGAACAACTTTGGACCCTGGAGGGTCAGCGCATCCTGATTGTGGACGATTTCGCCCAGGTCCGAACGATGCTGCGTGAAATGCTGGTGAGCTACGGCGCCACCGACATTGTGTCGGTCAAGAATGGCGAAGACGCGCTTGAAGCCATGTCCCGTCAAAAGCCCGACATCGTCCTGTGCGACTATAACCTTGGTGAAGGCAAGGATGGGCAGCAGGTGCTGGAAGAGGCCCGTGAGCACGATTTTCTGCCGCATTCGTCCATTTTCATTCTGGTTACCGCGGAAAACACCCTCAGCATGGTGATGGGTGTGGTCGAGCACGAACCCGACGCCTACCTGACCAAACCGTTTACCCGGGTGGTGCTGCAGAATCGCCTGCGCCGCCTGCAGGAGAAGAAAACCCACTTCAGTGCGATTGCCCGGGCGATTGAGCGACGCGAGTATTTTCGCGCCTGTCAGCTGTGTGATACCGCGATTGCGCGGGGTGATCGCTACAGTTTCGAGCTGATGCGGATCAAGGGCGATGCGCTGGAGCGCGCCAGCGATCATCTGGCCGCCGAAGCGCATTTTCGCCAGGTCCTGGAGCAACGGGAGTTACCCTGGGCTCAGCTCGGTCTGGGCCGCGCCCTGTTCCATCAGCAGCGTTATGCGCAGGCCCAGGAGGTGCTGGAGCAGGCCATTGAAATGAAGGAAAATTTCGTGGCGGCCTATGACTGGCTGGCGCGGGTGCAGGCCGCGCTGGGGCAGAATGCACAAAGCGAAGCGACCTTGTTAAAGGCCGTCGAGCTGTCACCCAAAAATCTGCGGCGGCAGAAGGCTTTGGGCGCGGCGGCTCTGAGCAACGGGCATCTGGAGGTGGCCGAGCACGCCTTCAAGACCGCGATTCGCGAAGGGCGTAGCTCGATTTTTGGCAGTCCTTCGGATTACGGCGGTCTGGCCCAGGCCCAGATCGGCATGGGCTCGGAGGAAGAAGCGGGCAAGGTACTGGAGCGCATGCAACGGGTCTACAGCGATGCCGATGATGCGGCGCAGCTGCAGATGGCCCTGGTCGAAGGTCAGGTCCAGGGTCAGCTGGGTAACGAGGAGGCCAGCCGGGCAGCGACCCAGAAAGCCCTGGCCCTGGTGGAGAATAATCCGGGTGCGCTGAGCCGTGAGGAGGCGATGAATCTGGCGCAGACCTGTTTCAGCCTCGGTGACACGGAAGCGGGTACCTCCCTGGTTCAGCACGTGGTTCGGGCCAATCATGAAGACGAGACCATGTTGAGCCGTGCGCGCGAGATGTTCGCCCAGGCCGGCCTGGCCGAGCAAGGCGAGTCGGTCATCGCGGATGAACGCAAGGCGCTGATCAAGCTCAACAATGACGGCGTGGCCCTGGCCAAGCAGGGCCAGATCAAGGAATCGGTCTCGCTGTTGCTCAAGGCGGCGCAAGCGATGCCGGACAATGTGGCCATCAACCTCAATGCCGCGCAGTCGCTGCTGATGCTGATGCGTCGCGATGGCGCCAACTGGCGCCTGCTGCGTCAGGCTCAGGAGCGTCTGCAACGGCTCAGCGGAGCCGCCAGTTCCAATGAACGCTATCGCAAGTTGCTGGCGATGGCCCAGGCCGTGGAGCAGTCCCTTGACCATGCATAAACCAGCGCAGGTGCACGCGGCGCATCCGCAACGCCCGGGTTCGGAACTGCCCGGACTAGATTTCGCGACCGTCCTGGCGAGCACGATTCACGACATGAAAAACAGTCTGGGCCTGTTGCTGCAGACGATCGAAGTGCTCGAGAAGCAGCGTGGCAACATGGCGCCGAAATCGGCCGTGCAGTTCCGTGAATTACGCTACGAAAGCCAGCGCCTGAACAGCCAGCTGATGCAGCTGCTGGCGATTTACAAGCTGCAGAAGCAACTGTATTCGCCGAATATTGAAGAATGGTCGGTGGCGGAAATACTCGAAGAATGCGTGCTCGAACATACGGCGCAGCTGGAAGGCCGTGATATCCACATTCAGTGGCAGTGTGCTGAAGAACTGAGCGGCTTTTTTGATCGCGAACTGATCAATGGCGTGATCAATAATATCGTCAACAACGCCTACCGTTATGCCCGGAATCAGGTCCTGCTCACGGCGCAGGCCTATACCCATCCGGTGGGTTCAGGCATCGAGATCTGTGTGATTGACGACGGTCCGGGTTATCCCGAAGCGCTGCTGTTCGACCATAACCGTGACATCACGACCCTGGATTTTCACGCCGGGCGCACCGGGCTGGGCCTGTATTTCTGCTCCCTGGTGGCTGATCTGCACCGTAACAAGACGGTCCGCGGACACGTGGCCTGTGATAACACCGGGATCGAAGGCGGGGGCTGCTTCCGGCTGTATCTGCCTTGAGCCCATCGGGCAACACGGCGGCTGGGTCGCTCAGTAATCCACCGTCACCGTAATCGTATCGGTGTAACTGCCTCCCGGAATGATCTGACTCGCCGGGATGCGCCCGTATACGGTTTCGTTCTGGCTCACGGTGGGGCACACCATCAGAACACAGCCGGGTACCAGCAAGCTGTTCATCACCGTAAAGGTACCTCCGGTCCCGTCTCCCCAGATGGCACTGCGGCTGATATCGGTATACAGGTTGTAGTCCAGGGTGTCGCCAGCATTAGTCATGGCACGTGGCAGATAGGTGGCGGCGCCACCGGTGTCGAGCTCGATGGTGTAATTGACCAGGGTGTCCAGGGTCAGCATGCCGACCTCCTGGCATTCGACGGTCAGGGTGCCGCTGCTGTCGTTGGGCAGCAGATTCAGGTGGTCGTAGGCACCGAAACTCACCGGTGTGGCACTGACGGTGCAGGCGGGCGCAGCCCAGGCTGCATTCCAGGCGGCACTGCTCAAGCTCAGCAGCGTCAGCGCCAGGGTGCGGGACATCAGCGGCATGCCACGTTGCCGATATGGGGCAGAATTTCCGCTGGAATCTGCTCCAGACTCAAGCTGAAGCCGCATTGCTGGTCCGGCCAGTAGGCCTGGAACTCAACCGTGTCCTGCTCCAGTTCCAGGTACGTTTCCCCGTCGCTACCGACAAAGAAACGCCCAGCTTGATCGTCCGCGTAGATCACCGTACCGGGCGGCACCGGTTGCAAAGGCTGACGCATCAGGCGCAGCTGGACCGCGCGGCTGCGCTGTACGGCAATTTCGCGGTAGATTCCGCTATGGGCGCCAGGTCGAATCCGCAGCTGCTCGGCGCGCAGCTGACTCTGAAGCGGCAGGTCCAGGGTATCGATACGGATGGAATTGTCCTGATACGGCAACAGATTGGGGATAACGGCAAGCCCGTGACGATTGCTGTGGGTGGCCACCCGATTATGCCTGTAGACGGGCACGCCGGGGTGGCCATTGAGGTCCAGCAGCGCATAGCTTGAACCCAGGGCGCGGGAGAAAAACCAGTGATTCTGCATCCGGCCTATGGCTCCTTGCAGGCCGAGTTGCAGGCCGGTACGCGCACCATCATATTGCCAGCGTGCACGTGCCTGGGCCGCGGAATGTCGGCTATCCAGCTGGCCCAGCCAGCGGTCGCGGCCACCGCTGCGGATATTCTGAACCTGCCACTGCCGGCCCAGTTCCTCGCCGGAGCGATACTGGTAGCTGCTCAGGCGCTGATGTACTTTGGCCTGTCGGTCCGAGATTGACCAGCGGTGATGCTGATCGGGTGACCAGCTCAAACTCAGGGTAAGGCCGGCGTCCCGGCCAGTCTGGGAGTCCCGATTCAGGAAGCTCGCCGCAGTGAAGCCCAGATGGCCCGCGCGCAGCTTGAGATTGCGGGAGGCGCGCAGACCGTGACGCTCGAAGCGGTCAGCGGCATTCTTGCGTCGATACAGGGCATCGTAAGACAGTACCCAGTCGCGCAGATGAACGCCGGCCCGGGTCAGAATCTGCCGGGTCAGGGGCAGGGCGGGCTCCGGTGTTGGCGGCGCTCGCAAGGCCAGGGCTTGCAGACCGGCAAAATAGCGGGCGTGCCGCCATTGCAATCCCAGACGGCCGGACGGCCCCTTGGCGCCGCTGTCGAGCAGATACAGGCCCATGCCGGTGGTCAGCGTCATCGGCCAGTCCAGAAACTGAAACTGATAGCGTAATTCGCCGTTGCTATGCGCCTTGGACAGACGACTGCGCCATTCGATGGTGGCCTGATCATTCACACCGTAACGTAGCAGCGCCACGCCGATGGGTTCGCCATAGTCGAAGCTGCGCAAAGCGTAATTCTGCCGCTGCCAGCCCAGGGCAAGATCATAATCCAACAGGCCGCGACGCAGCAGGCCGGGGTCCACATAGTAGGGTACGGTCTGAGTGACCTGCTCTCCGAGCACATTGGTCAGGACCAGTTCGGCCTGGCCGGCGCCAGACATGATCGGGGTGTTGTCGATCGAGAACGGGCCGGGCTGCGTCTGCAAGCGGGCGCGGCGGGTGCCATTGATGAACAGCTCCACATTGGAGGGCAATTCGGCCACGCCCTCCAGGGTGGGCGTGGCGAAACTCAGCGACTCGGGGGTGATGGAGAAATCGCGTTTGATCTGCACGCCACCGATTCGGCTGCGGCCGCCGAAACCATCGCTTGCGCTGATCAAGTCGCCGAGGTTGATCTGGGCCACTTTGCTGGTCAAATCGGTGGTCCAGCGCGTGTCCAGACGCAGCAGACTGGCCTGTTGCGGGCTGACCTCGCTGAGCCAGCGCAAACCGCTGCGCAGGCTGCCCATGGAGGCGTAGAAAACGGGTTCGATGAAGACGGCGGCAGAGGTGGTGTTCGCGTCATCGACGCCCGTCACCAGAGCGTCGTAGTTCAGATGCCAGCCCAGGCCGCGTTCCAATGCTCGCGTGGCACCGGACGGCCTGGTCACGGCCAGGTTGTGCCTTGGCAGTCGGGCGGGGTCGATGTGCAGGGCAAGTTGCATC
This sequence comes from Oceanococcus sp., assembly GCA_041624435.1. Lineage (GTDB taxonomy): Bacteria > Pseudomonadota > Gammaproteobacteria > Nevskiales > Oceanococcaceae > Oceanococcus. Next base: position 31,687 of record JBFJVB010000020.1, read on the forward strand.
AGTTCGGCGTCATAACGGACCCGCAAGCCGCGGATCGAGTGCAAGGCGCTGTAGGCGACACCCTCAATGTCCAGCATGACGTGACTGCTCTGGTCGATGAGGCCCCAGTCCTCAAGGATGCTGACCTGCAGCCAGGGTTGACCGGCCCGACTGGCGAATGCCGCCAGATGCGCGCCTTTGGGTTGCAGATTCAAGCTGACATCGACCCAGGCGTAGCCGTGTGGGGGCGGGTTGGCGAAGGCGCCGCAGAGAACAAGGCTCAGGCACAGTCCGATCAAACGGCTCGAGATTCGCATATGAGCAGGCCCGGGCATGCCGCGCGGAGCCTAGGGCTTGGCGCTGAGCGGGACCGAGTACTGACCTTGCGGCGTGGTGAAACGCAGAGTCATCGGTTGGCTGTCTGGGCCTTGGGGCAGGGTAAACTGCCGCCGGCTGCCGGCCAGAACATAGCCCAAAGTCGGGAGTTTGACCGGCCAGGTGGCCTGCGCCTGTTCCAGCCTCAGGCTCTGAATCAGACTGTGGCCATTGCCCCGGTTGTGCACGATCAGACGCTCATCCTGCCGCTCCCACTCCAGCCTGGGTCGGCAGTCATCGCTCTGGTGGGAAAACAGCGGCAGGCGCATCCGGGTCAGGAAACGAATCGGGGCCTGGCCCGCCTGATGCGGCTGCGGGATCTCGGAGACCACGATCCGATACGCCGCCTCGCAGACAGTCTGGTTGCGCTGGCGATAACCCACCCGAATGGTCCGGCGCTCGCCGGCCGGGATTTCCACAATCGGTGGGGTGGCCAGAAAATCGCGGTTCGGTAGCAGCTGGTCGCGACCGTCAAGCTGGGTCCATTTGAACAGTTCAATCTGGGCGACCAGGCTTTGTTCGCCGGTGTTGCCAAGCCACAGTTGCTGAATCGGTTGCTTTGGATTGAAATCCAGGCGCAGCGGTGAAACCTGCAGTCCGCCGGCCCAGAGCTGGGAAGTTGCGGCCAGACACGCTATACCAGCGAGTTTTGCCGGCGGCCATAACGCAATAGTCTTCAATGTGCCATGAGCCTGCGTACAATCTCAGAATGTGAGGGTAACAGTAACGGTATCCGTGTAGCTGCCGGCTTCGACGTTCTGGGCGGCGGGTATGGTGCCGAAGACTGTGAGCGGCGCATCCAGACCGGTGCCGACCAGGCCGGTGAGTTCGTCCGCACCGGTCCCCCAGGGAATCAGGCGGGTCACATCCTGATAAAGCTGATAGCCCAGGGTATTCGCATTGGGGCCGTCCATCACCCGGCTGTTGATGTCCGGAGCACCGCCAAAATCCAGCGCCAGGGAGTAGCTGGTCGCCAGCGTGCAATTGCTGGTCACGGTGGAAGTACCCAGGGTGCCCAGGACCGGGTCATAATTGCCGAAAGCCAGGTCCGTTGCGCTCACCGAGCAGCTGGTAACGACCGTAGCGGTGACGTCGAACGTATCGGTTGTGGTCGCCGCCATGCTGGCTGGGGTCGCCAGGACACCTGCCAGTACCAGCGACAGGGGTAGGCAACGAGCTTGAATCGACATAGAACAGTTCTCCGGCTAGCAGAATTTGGGCCAATTTTTGGCAGATGGCTCAACCTTGCCCGGCAACAGGTGAAAAAAAGGTAGAGATTGTGAACAAGGTGCTGATCAAACAGGCGGATTTCAGTCAGGCAGGCGATTGCACAGCCTTGCTCGCATTGCTGGACGAATATGCGCAAAGTCCGCTGGGCGGTGGACAGGGGCTCAGCCACGAGGTACGGGCCATGTTGCCGCAGCGCCTGGCCGCCATGCCCACGGCTGTGACCGGTCTGGCCTGGCGGGCAGAGCAGCCGGTGGGCGTGATCAATGGCTTCGAGACCCTGTCCACGTTCAAGGCGCGGCCGGTGCTGAATGTTCACGATGTGGCCGTTACTGCCTCGGCTCAGGGGCAGGGCGTCGGGACGGCGCTGCTGCGGTGGGTTGAAGAACTCGCCCGCGCACGCGGCTGCTGCAAGCTGACTTTGGAGGTGCTGGAGGGCAACACCCGCGCCCGCGCGGTGTACGCCCGGCTGGGTTTCGTCGGTTATGCCCTGGATCCGCAGTACGGTCAGGCCTTGTTCTGGGAAAAGCCCCTGGCAGAGTAGTTGCGCAGGCGTGTTTCGGCAGGGCTGGTTCGCGACTGACATCGCTCCTACGCAGGCTCAGCCGCGCCGCGAACGGCAGCAGGGCAATGGCACTGCGGTGAATCGTGACGGACCATGCACCGGCGAGGGCCCAGCAGTCCCGCCCCCGCAGGAGCGATGTCAGTCGCGAACGGCGGCCGGGCTATGGCACTGCGGTGAATCGTAACGGACCATGCGCCGGCGAGGGCCCAGCAGATCCGCC
>JBFJVB010000021.1:0-33970 GCA_041624435.1 Oceanococcus sp.
GGAGTGGGGTCCAGTTCGATGATTTCGGCTTTGGTCGCAGCGCCAGTCGGCGGTGGTTCAGGCGCTGATGGGGCAGCCGAAGCAGCCGGTGTCTTCGCGTCGGAGTCTTCGCCGAACAAATCGTCCCAGTCAGTCTGGGCCCAGCTTGGCGCCAGAGGCAGGCAGATCAGCAGCCAGGTGCAAACAAGCCTTGTTGTCGTGTTCACGTCGGTCCTTCCTCAGGCGCAATGCAGCGGACACAGCGCACACCCTAGCATCCGCCATGCGTGTTACATGCGCTGAAAGATAGCGCACAAATTCGCCGCAGGCATCCGTCACTTTACGCCAATAGGGCAGGCCCACGCGCCGTTCCCACTATTCGCCTGGCTCCAGGGCGCCGAGACCGCGTGCTGAAGTGAAAACGCGGGTCCTGAAATAGCTGCTTCATTGCTATGGTCTGGGCTCGCGGCGAACCGGAAATGTCGCCATGGCCTGCCGGCCGACAGATCACAATGATTACATCGACATGCGGCGCGCCGTGTGCGATTCGCTTCCGGACCCGATCCTGGTAAAACCCGCCAAGCGTCAGTGGATCCATGGCAATACGCCATTCAAACAGCTCATCGGTATCTGGGAGGTTCCGGGCCGAGGATGACAAGGTATTCACTGGCACTTCCAAGCTGAACGAGGAGCTGGCCTTGCGTCTGGGCGAGGCCCAGGTCATCGGCTTGCCGGACATCATGGGGTTTCATAATGCCATCCAGGTTCTGCAACTGACCCGATTGGCCGAGCCTGATGCGAACCAGCCACAGGATGATGGACCGGCGAGTGCCTGGTGGGGACTGGCTAATCGGCGGGCCGACTGGCGTCGCGCCGAGCTTTCAGTTCTTTGAGGGTGACCGCCAGTTCGCCGCGCAGGCACCGGTTTTCCCACCAACTTTTCAGGCCTTCACCGCGGGCGGCTTCGAGGCTGGGTATCGCCGCGGGATCAGCCAGCTTGCGTAGCGCCTTGACCGCATTGAGCCGGTCTTCGCAGCGGGAGCGGCCGCGCAGTTCCTCCAGCGCGTGATTGTAGTGATCAATGAGGTCTTCGCGGTCCAGATCGCGGAGCAGGGCAATGGCCTGGGTCCGGCCCTGAAATCCGGCTTGTCCGGAGCGCCGTGCCAGCGCGTTGAGCATCTGTTCGCTCTGATACTCGAGCAGCAATGGAATGGCCTGCGGGTTGATCCAACCCAGCGCAGCCACCAGATTGGCCGCCAGCCGGGGGTTATTCGCCAGTTCGGGCGCTTGCGCGAGGGCCGCCGCATAATCCCGCGCCCCGGCAGCCCGTTCGGACTGGAGAAACGCACGATGTCCGCGCAGCAGCAGCGCCGCGGGGTCTTCGGCCTTCAGCTTCAGACGTTGCGCCACCAGGGCCTCAAGGGCGTCCCACTGTTCGTTCTCGAGCAGTGCTTCACCTTGATCGACGGCGGTTCGGGCAACGGCCAGCAGCGGTGTTGGGGTGGGTTTACGTTCCGATGCTGCAAACGTGGGTCCGAGCGTCAGGGGTTGGATATCGCTGCGTACCAGCAGCAGCGCCGAGCTCGCCAGCAGCAGAACAAGCAGCAGGGTTCGAGTTCGATGAGCGAAGGCAGGCGCCGACGGCCGTCGCCGAAGCCGGCCGACGAAGTCGGCCGCCATTGCCGCGCCGGTTTGGCCCCAGCTGCGCAGGCTGGACCAGCTGTTCTGCAACAGCGCCACGGAGCGTTCGCGAGGGCCGTCGTCATTGGGCAGATGAACGCCCCCGAACGGCAGGTCGGCTTCCGGATTGGCCGGACCGGACGGGACCAGCCGGCTATAGGTATGGGTGGGCACCCGATACACGCGAACCGGCTCGGGGATGCCTTTGAGTGCATGTTCGCCGACGAATTCACTCGGCACTTCGGCCTTGTTCATCGCCAGATAAACCGCCTCGCTGAAATAGACTTCATCGGCCGGGACCAGACTCTCCAGGCGCGCCGCGATGTTGACCGGCTCGCCGAACACGTCGGACTTTTCAGCCCGAACCTCTCCCAGGTTGATGGCGATACGGATATGCAGATTGTCGTTAACCGCATCCTGGCGGCGAGCTTCGGCCAGGGTGTCCTGCATGGCCATACTGCAATGAATGGCGTCGGTGGGGGAGCGGAAGGTCAACAGCATGGCATCGCCAATGGCTTTGACGCGGCGTCCCTGATAGGCGTTCACGACCGGCAGCAGCAGGCTGTCATGGCGCTGCATCAATTGCTGGGAATCGGCGCGTGACAGCGCGCCGGTGATCGCCGTGTAATTGACGATATCGGTAAAGACTATGGTGAGATTTTCATTGGCGCCCATAGGCTGGTTCACGCATCGGCAATGGCTTGGCGGGTACTGGGTCTGCGGGCTGTTATCCGCCCTGATCTATAGCGAAGCGGGAGCAAAAACATCGCTCCGCCAGATATCGATGCAGTCGGGCGGAGAGGCTTTGGCCCGGCACGCAAGGACCCAGATGCCTAGTCTATCCTAGATCGCCAGGAACGCCGTCACGTCAGTGTAGACCCTGAAGTCGAGCTGGGCTGTCGGCAGTTCGGATACGCACAGGGAATGAAGGCAGCCTGGGGAATACGCTGCGCAATCAGGCTGTCGAGGTTGGCGCAGCCGGGCGTCAGCTGACTCGACCGGGGCGCTGCTTGGCGAGGTGCGCGGTGAGCCTGGCGCGTGCTGATGCGGGATCAGCTCGCGGTCGCCGGGGCGCAGGGCCGACGAAAAGGACCTGCGCTCGAGGTGCCGAGCGCAGGTCCGGGTTGCTTGACGCTTAACGCAGTTGCTGAGCGACCTTCGCCAGGTTGCTGGTGCGGAAATGATCCAGGGTGAAGTCCATGGCCGTAGGCGCGGCTTCTTCGTTGCTCATTTCCATGGCCAGATAGCGGCCGGACTGCAGGTCATACACGGTATCGCAGGCCGGGCCAATGCCCTGCAACGGCGGGACGACGATCGGGTGATATTCCTGCAGGCGCCACAGCGTGTCACGCTTGTCGTAGATGTCCGCAGCCAGGATGGTCCAGGAATCTTCATCGACGTAGAAAGTGCGGCGCTTGTAGATATGGCTGGTGCCTTCCTTGACTTCGCTGTCCACGACCCAGACGCGGTGCAACTCGTAGCGGGTGTACTGCGGGTCCAGATGACCTTCCTTGACGATGTCGGTGTACTTGAGGCGGTCATCGGCCAGGCGAATCGAATTGTAAGGCACGATCATTTCGCGCTTGCCCACAATCTTCCAGGAATAGCGGTCGGTGGCGCCATTGAAGACATCCAGCTGGTCATTGGTACGCAGACCGTCTGCACCGGTGCCCGGATTGTCGTAGGCCACGTTCGGGGCCCGACGGGTGCGGCGTTGTCCCGGGTTATACAGCCAGGCGCGACGCGGTTCCTTGACCTGATCAATGGTTTCGTGGATCAGCAGGACGTTGCCGGACTGGCGCGGTGGTGCGGTGGTGACCTGCAGGAAATAGATCATCACGTTTTCCAGCGCATCGCTGTTGATACCTTCCTTGCTGAAGGCAAACTGCACGTCTTCACGCAGCACATAGGGCGTGAAGGAACCGTTGGTCTGCACCGCCAGCTGAACATTGAAGCGGGTGACGCCCAGGCCGCGATAGCGGGTCTTGTGATTCCACATGATTTCCTTGCCCGATTTGGGAATCGGGAAGGGAATGCCGGTCACCGCATTGAGAAGACTTTCGCCCTCGTTCGCAAGTTCGGCCTCCAGGGCATTCTTCTTGGTGGCCGCATAGACGAATTCAGGGGCATACACATTGCGCCGGCTGGGATAGACCGGAATCCGGTAACTGGGGTATTTCTTCAGCAATTCCAGATGGCCGGCGCTGAGCTTGTCGGCGTACTTCGAAGCGTTGGACGGATCGATGGTGTACAGCGGTTTATCCGTGCCGCCGTATTTTGCATAGGCCTCGAAGCGACGCAGATCCGCATCGGCAGGCTTGAAGCCCACCATGCCGCCATCCCAGGCGGGGATGCTGCCATCGGCGTTGCCCGCTTTTTCGCCGCCCAGTGGCATCAGCTCTTTGCCGAGTTTGGCTGCCTCAGCGGCTGATACCTTGGCCTGAGCTACGGTGTTCAGGCTGACCGTAACTACCCCTGCCAATGCGATTCTCGCCCATATGCTCATTGTCATCCTCTTCACTTTTGTTCTGTGCCTCGTTGGCAAAAACCTTACGTTACTAAAAAACCCACGCAGGGCCTAGCCTGATGCCGTAATTTATTGCCGTACCGAGTCACAGGCTCTCCAGGTACCCGGTCCTTTTGCTTAATTTGGAAAAAGTTTCAGAATAGGCTTTGTTCATGCTAATTGCGGGAGGCGAGTCATGGCGTCCATTGGGCCTGCACTGGGTTCGTCCGAACGCCAGCAATTGGCGAGTTTGAGTCGGCAAGTCAATGAGACGGCCCGCGACATCCATATCTTGAGCCAGTTGACCTGGCCGAGCAGAATCCGCGCGGAATTTCTCAAGACCTGGCGGGCGGGCGAGCCGCGCCTGCCCAGGGTGGAGCCACGCTTTTCGGACTTCAGCGCGCAGCGGAGCCGACTCGCCGAGCTGGCGAAGGGCGCCGCGGCGGCAGCGCATCCGGCTTTCGCCGTGGTCGCGCAAACCGCAGGTTCGTATATCGATGCCATCGACCTGCTGGCCGCGCAAGGCACGCCGGCTTTTACCGAATTGTCGCAGCGCATCTACGGCAGTCCGGTCAGTCGGATTCGCTGGGTCGGGCGTGACACGCAGGCCGTGGCCCACTATTTCATTGAACAGGCAGACCGGTTCCACGGTAATTTCGAAATCGAGGCGGCACTGAGCGGTCTGAGCGCCCAGGATGTGAAACAGCATCTGGAGGACGGCATGCGTGAGGCCTTCGGCGACGCGGCGATTCCCGTGGTGATCAGCGAAGATCTGAGCTCGAAGGCGGCGGCCGGTGGGACCCGGGTGCGCCTGCGCGCCGATGCCAGCTTCTCGTTCTACGATGCGCAGCAGCTGCTTCAGCACGAGGTGATGATCCATTCTCTGACCGCGATCAATGGGCGCAAACAGACGATTTTGCCTTCCCTGGGGCTGGGTTCCCCGCGCACGACGGCGACTCAGGAAGGACTGGCCACGTTTGCGGAAACCATTACCGGGAATATGGATCTGGCGCGCATGAAACGCATTTCCCTGCGCATCCTGGCGATTGAGCTGGCGCTGGAAGGGGCGGATTTCATCGAGGTCTTCAGGTTTTTCCTCAATCACGGCCAGAGCGAGGATGAGGGCTTCAATTCGGCGGCGCGGATTTTCCGCGGCGGCGACGTGCGCGGCCGTTACCCCTTCACCAAGGACACCGTGTATGCCGAGGGCTGGCTCAGCGTGGTGGCTTTCTTTGTCTGGTGTCTACGCCATGACCGCCTGGACCTGGCGCGTCATCTGTTTTGCGGCCGGGTGCATCTGTCCGACGTTTTTGCGCTATCCGCGGGGGAGTGTGCCGGGGTGCTGGATGAGCCGGCGTTCCTGCCGGGCTGGTTCCGCCACATTCATACCCTGGCCGGGAGTCTGGCCATGATGAACGTTTTGAATGGCCTGCATATCGAAGATGAACTGTGCGTCGATGCCTACCGCGGCACCGGGCGCATGACTGTTTGAAAACGCCTGGACGCTTCAGGGAGAGCTGGAGTCCTGCGAGATATGCTCGATCGCGCGCAACACATCGTGGCGGTTGATCTGGCCCACCAGGATGTTGTCGTCCATCACCGGATAGCTCTTGAATGCGGCGCCGAGAAACATCTTGGCCACATCCAGAATGCTGGTTTCCACATCGACCGTGACGACATCCGGGCTCATGTATTCGCTCACCGTGCCACCCAGATCACCGTAGTAACCGGCATTGAGCGCGATCTTCAGGCAGTCCTTTTCAGACAGTATGCCGCACAGGTTGCCCAGCTGATCGGTCACGGGAGCACCATTGACCTCCTTTTCGATCAGAATGCGCATGGCATCCAGGACCTCCATATCCGGTTTCAACACCACCAGATTGGCTTCCATATAGTCCCTGACGGTTAGCGAGTGAAGCATGCCGGTCTCCTGAGTGCGGTGGTGACGAGGGGCAGGTCTTGCCGCGCCTCATTGTGAACGTGGAAGGTAGGGCAAGGCAATGGTTGATGCTGAATTTGCGGCATTTTCACGGCTCCTCTTGACCAGGGCTCAGGTTCCGGCCAGCCAGCTCAGCAGGGCCTGCGGCCAGATGCCCAACCAGAACATCAGCACGAACAAGCTGGCCAGAGCAACGCCGGTGCTGATCCCGGCGTCGGACATCGGACCAGCTTCAAGCGCGCCACGGCCACTGGCCGGGGAACGAAACAATAGGATGGTCAGGCGCAAATAATAGTAAAGGCCGATGGCGCTGCCGATCAGTACCGCCGCGAGCAGTGCCCAGGCGCCTTGCGCAACCGCCACGTTCAATACGTAGAATTTGGCGATGAAGCCTGCCGTGAGCGGCACTCCGGCCAGGGACAGCAGCATGGGGGTCATGACCGAGGTCAGATAGGGCCGCCGCCAGAACAGACCCCGGTAATGACTGAACTGATCGGCTTCACCGTGGCCGGTGGACGACAATCGGCTGACCACGCCGAAGGCGCCCAGACTGGTCACCACATAGGCCACCAGATAGTACAACAAGGCTTCGCGCGCCATCGCGCCCCCCAGGATGATCGGCACCAGCAGATAGCCGACATGGGCCATGGAGGAATACGCCAGCAGGCGCTTCACCGACGTGGATTCCAGCGCCAGCAGATTCCCTGCCAGGATGGTCAGGATGGCGAGTACGCTCAGGGCTGCGGCCAGATTCTCCGGCAGCGCATGGCTGCCCAGAAAACGCAACAGCACCGCGGCTACCGAGGCCTTGGTCAGCGTGGCCAGAAAAGCCGTGATCGGGGCGGGCGCACCTTGATAGACGTCCGGCGTCCAGTAGTGGAAGGGCACCAGTGAAAGCTTGAAGCCCAGCCCCACCAGCAGCATGGCTGCGCCGAGTTGAGCGATCAGCTGTTCATTTTCCGGAATGCGCTCCAGGGCCGCACTCAGGGCATTGAAACTCAAGGTTCCGCTCACGCTGTAGATCAGGGCCAGGCCAAACAGCAGGGTCGCGGAGGCGGCGGCTGACAACACCAGGTATTTGCTGGCGGCCTCCAGGCCCGCGCGCTGATCACGCTTGTACCCGATCATCGCAAACAGGGCCACGGTCATGATTTCCAGGCCGAGCAACAGGCTGGCGGCATGCTGGGCACCGCCCAGGACACTGGCGCCCAGCACCGCAATGACCAGCAGTAGATACATCTCCTCGCGCGGCTCGGTCGCGTGCTCCAGATAGCCGTACATCAGCAAAGTGACCATCAGACCGGCAAAAATCATCAGGGCCTGAACCGTTCGCGCATAGGCATCGAAGGTGAGCAACGGGGTGATATGGCTGGCCGCCGGCGCATGCCAGCACGCGGCCAGGGCCAGCAGCAGAATCAGCGTGGTGAGCTGGGCGGTGGCTTGATGGTGTCGGGCGCTGGCGATCAGCAGCATCAGCAACACGCTGCCCGCGGTGAGGACCAGCAGCGGCTCCAGGGCCAGGAAGCTGTTCAGGTTCATCCGCCCGCTCCGCCGTAGAGTTGCAGGGTGGTGAACAGCGCGCCGTGAGCCAGATCCAGCAGGGGTTGCGGATACAGTCCCATTGCCAGCAGCAGCGCCATCAGGGCCAGAAGCAGGCCGCGTTCGCGCGGCACCAGATCTTCCAGCGCCTCGGTGGACGGGGCGGGGCCATGCAGGCTGCGCTGAATCAGCAGCAGCGAGTAGACCGCGCCGATGATCAGGCCGCTGGCCGCCAGCACCGTGAGGACCGGGGCGGTCTGGAAGGCGCCGATCAGGATCAGGATTTCCCCGATGAAATTGCCCAGCCCGGGCAAGCCCAGCGAGGCGAGTCCGAAGAACATCAGGGCGGTGGCGAACTGCGGCATCCGCGCTGCCAGCCCGCCCAGCATGGAAAACTCACGGCTGTGAACCCGTTCGTAGAGCGCGCCGCACAGGACAAACAGGGCGCCGGTGCTGATGCCGTGGGCGAGCATTTGAATGACCACGCCCTGCATCGCCTGCAGATTGCCGGCGTAGACGCCGAGCAGGATGAAACCCATATGGCTGATGCTGGTATAGGCCACGAAGCGTTTGATATCGGTTTGCGCCAGTGCCATGGATGCGCCGTAAACGATGCCGACCACGCCCAGGGCCATGGCCGTCGGCGCGAATTGTGCGGAGGCTTCCGGGAACAGGGTGATGGAAAAGCGGATCAAGCCGAATGCGCCGGTCTTGAGCAGGATGCCGGCCAGATCGACACTGCCGGCGGTCGGTGCCTGGGAGTGGGCGTCCGGTAGCCAGGGATGGAAGGGCAGGGCAGGCAGTTTGACCGCAAAGGCGATGAAAAAACCCAGCATCAGCCAGTACTGAGCGGTGGGCGACAGATCCGCCTGCAGCAGGTCCAGATAATTGAAAGTCCAGATCCCGCTCTGGGCGTGGTTCAACCACACCAGGGCGAGGATGGCTACCAGCATCAACAGGCCGGAGGCCTGGGTGAACAGGAAGAACTTGGTTGCGGCGTAGATGCGTCCACGGCCTTCGGGGTTCTTGTGGCCCCACAGGGCGATCAGGAAAAACATCGGCACCAGCATCCATTCCCAGAGCAGGAAAAACAGGAACAGATCCAGGGCCATGAACACGCCGATCACCCCGGCCAGATTCCACAGCAGATTGAGATGGAAAAAACCGACGTGCTGCTGGATTTCACGCCAGGAACACAGCACGGCGACCAGGCCCAGGATGGCCGTCAGCACGATCAGCAGAATCGCCAGACCGTCCAGGCCCAGATGCAGGCTGATGCCAAAGCGGGGAATCCAGTCGCGCTGAAATTCCCAGAAAAACTGCGGACTGGCGCTGAAGGCCAGGCTCAGGTCGGCCTGTGCCCACAGCCCCAGGACCAGGCCCAGATCGACAGTGAAACAGCCCGCGGCGATCCAGCGTGGCCAGGCCAGGCTCAGGCGTTCGGTCCACCAGCAGGCCACGCCGCCAAGCAGCGGAATCAGCACCAGCAGCGGCAGGATCAAGCTCAGGTCCATGCCACCACCCCGGCCAGCAGGATCAGGCCGAAGGCCAGACCGACCGCATACAGGCGCAGATAGCCGCTCTGGGTGCTGCGGGCAAAGCGGTGTGCGGCCTGATTCAGGTTGACGATGCCGGTATAGGCGCTGTCGACCACGTCGGCGCGGTTGAGCTGGGCCAGTCCCATCCAGGGTCGGCAGATCAGCCGGTCGTACAGCGCATCAAAGCCCCAGCCGTCATGGATCAGCCGGCGCCAGCCACGCAGGGGCTGACGTTGCAGCCCGACCGGACGGCCGTAGCGCCGCCAGGCCAGGCCGATGCCGGCCAGGCCCACACCCATCTGCACCAGGAGCAGGATCAAGCCATGATGCACTTCCAGAACGGGGACCGAGCGCACGGCCGGCAGGGCCAGGGCCCCACCGATCACCGACAGCAGCATCAGGGTGAACAAGGGCAGCTGTTCACTCCAGTGCGGGCGGGTCTGTGCGGCGCTCTGGGCCGTGCCCCAGAACACGATGAAGACCAGGCGGAAACTGTACAGCCCGGTCAGGAAGGCACCGCCGACGCCCATCGCCCACCACAGGCCATGGCCGCTGCCCCAGGCTGCAAACAGGATCTCATCCTTGCTGTAAAAACCGGCGGTGATGAACGGCACGGCGGCCAGCGCACCACTGCCGATCAGGAAGCTCCAGAAGGCGACCGGCAGCTTGTGGCGTAGTCCCCCCATTTTGAAAATGTCCTGTTCATGGTGCAGCGCCAGGATGACGCTGCCGGCGGCCATGAACAGCAAGGCCTTGAAAAAGGCGTGGGTCATCAGATGGAAGATCGCGGCGCTGTAGGCCCCGCAACCCAGGGCCAGGAACATGTAGCCAATCTGGCTCATCGTTGAATAGGCCAGGATGCGCTTGATGTCGGTCTGGACCAGGGCCGCCCCACCCGCCAGCAGCAGGGTGAGCGCGCCCACCCAGCCCACGGCTTCCAGAGCCACCGGCGACAGCGCAAACAGGCCGTGCAGCCGGGCGATCAGATAGACCCCGGCAGTGACCATGGTGGCGGCATGGATCAGCGCCGACACCGGCGTGGGGCCGGCCATCGCATCGGGCAGCCAGGTTTGCAAGGGTAGCTGCGCTGATTTGCCGACGGCGCCGCCGAGCAGCAGCAGGCAGGCGGCGGTGGCCAGGGGATGGCCCTGGCCGTCCTGAATCGGCCAGCGCAGCTGGGCCTGCTGGATCAGGGACTGGATATCCAGGGTGCCGAGCTCGCGAAACAGCAGCAGCAGACCCAGGGCCATCAGGGTGTCGCCTACGCGGGTGGTGATGAAGGCCTTGCGCGCGGCGTAACCATTGGCCGGATCCTGATGCCAGAAGCCGATCAATAGATAGCTGCACAGACCCACGCCCTCCCAGCCAAAGTACAGCGCCAGGAGGTTGTCGCCCAGCACCAGCAGCAGCATCGCCGCGACGAACAGGTTCATGTACGCGAAAAAGCGTGCGTAGCGGGGGTCGCCGCGCATGTACCAGGAGGCATACAGATGGATCAGCGCGCCGACGCCGGTGATGACGCCGAGCATGGTCAACGACAGACCATCCAGGTACAGGCTGATGGCGGGGGCCAGGCCATCCACCGCGAACCAGGTCCACAGATGCACCTGGGCCGGCGTGCCGCTGCGCAGATAGTCGCTGCCGAGCAGCGCGCTGAGCAGCGCGGCGATGGTGATTGAACCTACGCCGAACAGGGCGGCGCCGCGTTCGGAGCGTCCCTGCCAGACAAAGCACAACGCCGCGCCCAGCAGCGGTGCGCCGATCACCCACGGCAGCAGCGCCGTGCTCATTCCGGGCCCTCGCGCAACTCACTGAGCGCATCCAGGTCCAGGCTGCCGAACTGGCGATGGACCTGCAGGGTCAGGGCCAGACCGACCGCGACTTCGGCGGCCGCCAGCGAGAGCACCAGGAGAAACATGATCTGACCATCGGGCTGACTCCAGCGGGCGCCTGCGACCACGAAAGCCAGTCCCGCCGAATTGAGCATGATTTCCAGACTGAGCAGGGTGAACAGCAGGTTGCGCCGCACCAGCACACCCAGCAGTCCGAGGGTGAACATGCCGCCACTCAGCAGCAGGGCATGGGCCAGGGGAATGCCGTTCATTCGCGGGGCCGTCCCAGATGGTAAGCCGCGATCAGACCGGCCAGCAGCAGCATGGACGCCAGTTCGACGGCGAGCAGGTAGGGGCCATACAAGGTCAGACCGACCGATTTGAGGCTCACCGGCGCCACCTCGGCCAGGTTGGCCGCGCCGTGGCGCAGCGTGAGCAGCAGTTCGATCAGCAACACGGCGGCCAGCAGGCCGGGGCCGAGCCAGACCTGGGGGCGAATCCACTGCGCTTCGCGCGAATCAGCTTGCGGGCCGATGTTGAGCAGCATCACCACGAACACGAACAGCACCATGATGGCGCCGGCGTAGACCATGACTTCCAGAGCCGCGGCAAAGGCCGCACCCAGCGCCAGCATCACCCCGGCGACCGCCATGAAGGACACGATCAGATAAAGCAACGCATGCACCGCGTTTTTTCTGGAGATGGCCAGGGCGGTGGCGATCAGCGCAACGGCGCCGGCGGTGTAGAACAGGGTCGTCATGGCAGCAGGCTCTTGGGATCGACCGGGGGGCGTTCCTGTAACGCTTCGCCCTTGGCCTTGCCCTTGATCGCCAGGCCCGCCTGACGGTAGAAGTTGTAGCCGGGGTACTTGCCCTGGCCGGCGATCAGCAGGTCTTCTTTCTCGTATACGAGGTTCTTGCGCTCGTATTCGGCCATCTCGTAATCCGGGGTGAGCTGGATGGCATAGGTCGGACAGGCTTCCTCGCACAGGCCGCAGTAGATGCAGCGGGAAAAGTTGATCCGGAACCACTCGGGATACCAGCGCCCGTCCTCGGCGGTGGTCTGCTGCAGGGCGATACAGTCCACCGGACAGGCGGCCGCGCACAGATTGCAGGCGACGCAGCGCTCCTCGCCGTCAGGGTCCCGGGTCAGCACGATGCGGCCACGATAACGCGGCGGCACATAGGGTCTCTCCTCGGGATACTGCACCGTCGATTTGCGGCTGAAGCTGTGGCGCAGCACCCGCCACAGGGACAGCCACTGGGTGAGAAAACCGTCGATGAAATCGCGGATCATGCGCTCGCTCCAAGGACCAGGGCGCCGGTGACCAGGGTATTGAGCAGGGTCAGGGGCAGCATCATCTTCCAGCCGAAAGACATCAGCTGATCGTAACGGGGGCGCGGCAGGGAGGCGCGAATCCAGATGAAACAGCAGATGAACAGGCCGGTTTTCAGGCTGAACCACAGCAGCGGCATCGGCGGCCAGTCAAAAGGCGCCAGCCAGCCGCCCAGGAACAAGGTGGTCAACATTCCGGAGGTCATGATCACGCCGGCGTATTCGCCCACGAAGAACATGCCGAACTTGGCGCCGGAATACTCGGTATGAAAGCCGGCCGCCAGTTCGTGCTCGGCCTCCGGCAGGTCCATGGGCAGGCGGTGGGTTTCGGCCAGGCCGGCCACAAAAAAGGTAAAAAAGCCGATGATCTGCGGAAAGATGAACCAGACGTCCTGCTGGGCATGGACGATGTCCAGCAGGCTGAAGCTGCCGGTCTGGATCACCACGCCCATCAAAGCCAGGCCCATGAAGACCTCGTAGCTGATGGTCTGCGCCGAAGCGCGAATCCCACCGAGCAGGGCGTACTTGCTGTTCGATGCCCAGCCGCCGAGCAGGATCGCGTAGACCCCCAGCGAGGTGACGGTCAGAAAGTAGAGCACGCCGATATTCCAGTCTGCCGCGACATGGAAGTCCGGTGTGACCGGCACCACCGCAAAGGCCAGCAGGGCCACCGCCATGGCCACACAGGGGGCGATGATGAACACGGCGCGATCGGCAAACGGCGGGGTCCAGTCTTCCTTGGTGAGAATCTTGATCATGTCCGCGATGATCTGACCCATCCCCAGAAACCCGACCCGGTTGGGGCCCCAGCGATCCTGCCAGATGCCCAGCAGACGCCGCTCGAACCACACCAGAGTCGCCGCGCCACCCACCAGGGCCAGCACGGTCAACGCGGCGATGCCCAACCCCGAAAGCTCAGTCATCTTCAGCATCTCCCAGGCGTCTCACCTGTTGCCCGAACAGGCCCGGATGGATGCCGCTGAGGCCGAAGGGCAGACCCGCGGCGTTCCGGTCCAGGTCCTGGCGAAGCTGTACGCTCAAGCTGAGCACCGCTTTGCCGATCCGGAAGCGGGCCGTATCGGCCGCGGCCAGCCCCAGTTTGTCCGCGGTCTGTGGGTGCAGGGCCAGATAGGGCGTGGTCACGCCGCGCTCGCGCAAGGGCGCCGCGGCCGCGGACAGGATTTCGGAGCCGAACAGATGCTGGATCGGCACTGCGCGCAGGCGATTGGGGGCGCTTGGTGGCGGGGGGTAGTTGTAACCGTCATCGCGTGGTATCCAGTCCTCGCCGAGCAGTCGGCGGCCCGGGTTGCCGCCGCGCAGAGCGCCGCCGATCTCCTGCTGGAACTTGTTGACCGCCTGGATGGAGTTCCAGCGCGGCGCCCAGAACATCGGCGTCAGCGCGCTGGGTGTGTGCAGGCGGGTCTGGGCGCCCTCCATGGAGAAACTCATGGCGCTGTCCCGGTCGCGGCTTGGTCGGGCTTCATGCAGGTCCAGATGGGCCTGCATCGCGGTGCGGCCACTGGCGCGCACGGACTGGCGCGGAATCCGGTTGCCCGCCAGGCGGAAGTCGGCATCCGGCGCCGCCTCGACGATACCGGCCAGGTGGGGTTCCGCCGTGGCGCAGGCCTGGGTCAGATCATCCAGGGTCTGGCCCAGCGGCGGCGCCTTGTCCAGTCCGGCCGAATGGGCGGCCTGCTGGAGCCAGCGCCACGCTGGCCGGATGTCGCCGTCGGGGGCAAGCACCGGCAGATTGCGCTGGGCTCGTCCTTCATGGTTGATGAAGGTGCCGGCGCTTTCGAACTGGCTGCCGGCGGGCAGGAGCAGGTCCGCCTGCTCGGCCAGCGCCCCGGGCTGGCCGGTGATGACGACCAGATTGTCGATGCGCGTCCGCAGCTCGGCCAGCTCCAGGGCGCTCAGGCGTTGTTCCAGCTCATTTTCCAGCACGATCGCGGTGCGGACCTGGTGGCGCCGGGTCAGTCCGTCCAGGGGCTTGCCGCCGAGCAGTGCAGTGCCCATGGAGTTGACGGCCGTGAAGACCACGGCGACCTGTAATTTGCGTCCGGTCGCAGCGAAATAGGCATGGGCCACCGCCTGGGCTGCGATCAGCACGCGGGGTTCGGCACAACCCGTGCCGGTGACCAGCAGCGGGCGTTCGGCCTGGGTCAGGGCGCTGGCGATGCGCTCGGCGAGCTTCTGGGTATGCTGAGGCAGACGTTTGGGCTCCGGGGCGCTGGGGTCCAGGGCCCGGGCCAGCGCATGGCCCAGACGCGCGATGCCGACCGGAGTGGCGCGGTAGCGAGCGCTGGCAATGTCGTCCAGTGGCCCGGCGCAGGGACTGGCGATGAACAGGGGGTTGCGCTGCTGCTGAGCGATCAGGCGCACCGAATGATCCTGCCAGACCGGAACGTGCGCGGCGCTGGCCTGTGCAAACCCCTGCTGGCGGATCATCTGTCGCAGTGCCAGAGCGATACGCGCACCGGTATTGAGCACATCTTCGCCCAGGACCAGCGCCGCGTCGGCGCGTTCGCAGTCGCGCACCGTCGCAATCTTGATCGGCGAGTCCCGCAGCAAGCCCAGGCCGGCATCGGCGCAGGCGGCAGTGCTGCGGGATTCACCGCGGTAAAACTGCTTGTGGCCGACCAGGCGGCGCAGCGCGAAATTGGCTTCAAGCGAGGCCCGTGGAGAGCCGATGCCGACGACATCCCCCTGGCGTATCAGTCGGGCCAGCACCTGGGCGGCGGCCGCAGCGCTGAGTGTTTCGCTGCCGCGACGGGCCTGTCTGGGCCGCTTGGGGTCGTTGCTGTAGGGGTAGCCGTAACGGCCGCGGTCGCAGAGGAAATAGCCGTTGATATCGCCGTGATAGCGATTCTCGATCCGGCGGATCTGGCCATAACGCTCGCCTGGCGACACATTGCAACCGATCGAACAATGCCCGCAGATGCCCGGGGCCTGCTGCAAATCCCATTTGCGCGTATAGGTATCGCCGTAGGGTTTGTCGGTGAACACGCCAGTCGGGCAGACCTCCACCAGGTTGCCGGAGAACTCGGATTCCAGCGTGCCGTCCTGGGCGCGGCCGAAATACACATTGTCGTGGGCGCCAAAGACGTTGAGATCCGCGCCGCCGGCATAGTCACGGTAATAGCGCACGCAGCGATAGCAGGCGATGCAGCGGTTCATCTCATGGCTGACGCAAGGGCCCAGATCCTGATTGCGATGGCTGCGCTTGCTGTGCCGGTAGCGGCGCTGGGTATGGCCGGTCATGACGGTCATGTCCTGCAGGTGGCAGTTGCCGCCTTCTTCACAGACCGGACAGTCGTGGGGGTGGTTGATCATCAGGAATTCGATCACCGCGGCGCGCATTTCGGTCGCCGCCGCGGCGCTGATCGAGAACCGCCCGCCATCGCTGCACGGGGTCATGCAGGCCATGACCACGCGCCCGGTTTCATCCTTGTCGTCCTGATACTGGGTCACCGCACATTGCCGACAGGCGCCGACCGAGCCCAGTGCCGGGTGCCAGCAGAAATAGGGCAGGTCATAGCCCAGCTCCAGGGCGATTTCAAGCAGGTTGCGGCTGTCATCGGCGCCATGCTCGCGACCGTCGATGCGAATTCGGGATTTGCTCATGCGAGGTTCTCGTCCTGCGCCAGACCGGCGACAAAATCTTCGCGAAAATGTTTCAGCGCCGATTGCAAGGGTTCCATCGCGCCGGGTGCGTGCGCGCAGAAAGTCCGGCCCGGCCCGAGCAGTCGGGTCAGTTGCTCGAGCACCGCCAGATCGCCGGCCCGGCCGCGGCCTTGTTCCAGCTCGATCAGCAGTTTTTCCGCCCAGGGAATCCCGTCCCGGCAGGGCGTGCACCAGCCGCAGGATTCCTGGGCAAAGAAGTGCTCGAGATTCCGCAGCATGCCGAGCAGGCTGGTCTGATCATCCAGCACGATCATCGTGCCGGTGCCCAGGCGTGAACCGGCCTGGGCGACGCTGTCATAGTCCATCGGCAGATCCAGATGGGCGCTGGTCAGGAAGTCGGTGCTCGCACCGCCGGGCAAAAAGCCGCGTAACTTGAGTCCCGCCCGCATGCCGCCGGCATGTTCGTCGATGATTTCACCGGCGGTGGTTCCCAGGGCCAGTTCCCAGGCGCCGGGATGGGCGACCTTGCCGGAGACGCCGTAGAGCTTGGTGCCGCCGTTGGCCGTACGCGACAGCGATTTGTACCAGTCCACGCCGTAATTGATGATGTGCGGGACGTTGCACAGGGTCTCGACGTTGTTGACGATGGTCGGCTTGCCGAACAGGCCGGCCACGGTCGGAAACGGTGGTTTGGCTCGTGGAATGGCGCGTTTGCCTTCCAGGGCATTGATCAGGGCGGTTTCTTCGCCGCAGATGTAACGTCCGGCGCTGGTATGCAGATGCAGGGCGAAGCTGAAGCCCGAGCCCTTGATGTTGTGGCCCAGGTATCCGCGCTTGCGTGCCTCGGCAAGAGCCCGACTCACCCGCTGGGCGGCGAGCACGTATTCGCCGCGCAGAAACAGATAGCCCACATCGGCGCCGATGGCGTAGGCGGCCACGACCATGCCTTCGATGAACTGATGCGGATCACCTTCCAGCAGCAGCCGGTCCTTGAAGGTGCCCGGCTCCATTTCATCACCGTTGGCAATCAGATAGCGGCGTGAGGGCGCATCCGGACCGTGCGGCACCATGCCCCATTTCACGCCGGTGGGAAACCCGGCGCCGCCGCGTCCGCGCAGGCCGGAATCCTTGACCATGCCGATCACCTCACCGGGGGCCATCGTGCGCAGGGCCTTGCGCAAGGCCTGATAGCCGCCGACCCGTTCATACTCCGCGACCGTGAAGGGTTCATGCTCGGGGCGGATGCGGTCGGTCAGCGGCTTGTCGGGAGGGGAAAATTTCTGGCTCACGGGTAGTGCTCCAGCAGACGGGCCAGACGCTGCTCATCGACCCCTTCCAGATCCTTGTGGGTGTCCTGGCCGATCAGCATGGCCGGCGCCCGGTCACAGGTGCCCAGGCACACGGTGGGCAGCAGGGTGAAGCGGCCATCGGCGGTGGTCTGGCCGAACTCGATGCCCAGCTGCGCCTTGAGCAACTGAGCCAGACGGGGCTGTCCCATGATCCAGCACGAGACCGAATCGCAGACATGAATCACATGCCGCCCCACGGGTTGACGGTAGATCAGATTGTAAAAAGTCGCCACCGAATCGACCGCCGCCGTGCTGGTGTTCAGCTTCGCGGCGATGTCCGCGACGGCTTCGTCGCAGACCCAGCCACGGTGCCGCTGGACGATTTTCAACGCCTCGATGGTGGCCGCGTCGGGCAATTCATAGTGGGCCAATTCGGCCTCGATCTCCTGAAGTTCGGCGGGGCTCAGCATGGGGATGATTCCTGCGTGTTCAGGTGAATGCGCCGGTGCGTCGCGGTGGACCTTGCCTGGTAACTCATCGGTCCACATCCGCCATGACAAAGTCGATCGAGGCGATGATCGCGATCAGGTCCGGCACCATCAGACCGTTGGCCAGATACGGAATCATCTGCAAATGCGGAAAACTCGGCGTGCGGATCCGGGTCCGGTAGCTGGTGGTGCTGCCGTCGGAGGTCAGGTAATAGCTGTTCATGCCTTTGGTGGCTTCCACCGCTGCGCTGGCTTCGCCAGCGGGGATGACCGGTCCCCAGGAGACGTTGACGAAGTGCTGGATCAGGGTTTCGATGTCCTGCATCGTGTCCGGTTTATGCGGGGGCGTAGTCAGCGGATGGCGGGCCTTGTAATCGCCGGCCGGCATGTGCGCAAGGCATTGCTCGATGATGCGCAGGCTCTGGCGGATTTCCTCGACCCGCACCACGCAGCGGTCATAGGCATCGCCATTGGCCGCGGTGGGGACTTCGAAGTCGAAATCCTGGTAGCCCATATAGGGGCGTTTCTTGCGCAGATCCCAGTCGCTGCCGGTGGCGCGCAGGCCCGGGCCGGTGACCCCCCATTCAATCGCCTCGGCCGTGGTGTAATCGCCGATGCCGATGGCACGGCGCTTGAGGATGCGGTTGCGCAGTGCCATCTTGTCGTAGTCATGCAGGCGCCGGGGCATCCAGTCGAGGAACTCCCGGACCAGCTTTTCCCAGCCACGCGGCAGATCGTGGGCCACCCCGCCGATCCGGAACCAGGCCGGGTGCATGCGGAAGCCGCAGATGGCTTCGATCACGTCATAGGCTTTTTGCCGATCGGCAAACATGTAGAACACCGGCGACATGCTGCCCACGTCCTGTACGAACGTGCCGTAGAACAGCAGATGCGAGGTGATGCGAAACAGCTCGCTGAGCATGATGCGGATGGTCTGGGCGCGGGGCGGCACGGTGATTCCGGCCAGCTGTTCCACGGCCATCAGGTAGGGCAGATTGTTCATCACCCCGCCGAGGTAATCGATGCGGTCGGTGTAGGGGATATAGCTGTGCCAGGACTGGCGCTCGCCCATTTTTTCTGCGCCGCGGTGGTGGTAGCCGATGTCCGGCGCGGACTGTATGACCTCCTCCCCATCGAGTTGCAGCATCACCCGGAACACGCCGTGCACCGACGGATGATTCGGCCCCAGATTCAGGATCATGAAATCGTGATCCCTGCCATTGGCGTGCATCCCCCATTCCCCGGGCTGAATCTGCAGGGCGGCCTGTTCACGGTCCTGGCGCACTTCGTCCAGATGAAAGCGCTCGAATTCCGTGGCCCGGGCCGGATGATCCTTACGCAAGGGATGACCCTGCCAGGTGCGCGGCATCAGAATGCGCGCCAGATGCGGATGGCCGGCGAAGTCGATGCCGAACATGTCCCAGACCTCGCGCTCATACCAGTTGGCGTTGTACCAAAGCGAAGTCAGGCTGGGGACGCTGGGGGTCTCGCCGAGCAGGGCCACCTTGATCCGGATATCGGCGTTGCGCTGCAGGGAAATCAGATGATAGATCACGCTGAAATCGGCCGTTGGCAGACCGTCGCGCGCATTGCGCAGGCGCTCGTCCACCGCGGTGAGGTCATAGAGCAGGCTGAAGGGCGCTGTGATTCCGGTTTTCAGGTGGCCCAGCACTTCGGGCACGGCCTGGGCGGGAATCCACAGCGTGGGAATCGCGTCGGCGGTGTTTTGGACCAGCAGGCTCAGCTGCGAAAAGCGCGCCTGCAATTCGTTCAGAATGCATGGGTCGGCGGGCTGTTCGGTGAGCCTGTCCATCAGACGGGTCGTGCCGTCCTGGCGGCGGCCCGAATGCTCGGCCCGGCGTGTCTGCGGGCTCGGCTTGCGGAATCAGACTTCATCCATGCCTCGCAGATCGGTCGCCGCCAGCCGGGCCGCGCGTTTGCGGTCCCGTTGGGACAGTTTGGGCGCCGCAGTCACCCCTTGCGGGCCGACCATCCAGGACAGCGGGCGGACTTCCTGCTGCACGCTGTTCTGGAGCAGGATCAAGGCCTCCAGAAAGGCTTCCGGACGCGGCGGGCAGCCGGACACGTAGACGTCCACCGGCAGGAATTTGTCCACCCCCTGGACCACCGAATAGATGTCATACATGCCGCCGGAGTTGGCGCAGGAACCCATCGAGATGACCCACTTGGGCTCGAGCATCTGTTCGTACAGCCGCTTGATCACCGGGGCCATCTTCAGAAACGGAGTGCCGGAAATCACGATCACATCGGATTGCCGCGGGCTGGCCCGAATGACCTCGGCACCGAATCGGGCGATATCGTGCGGGCTGGTGAACGCCGTGGCCATCTCCACGTAACAGCAGGACAAGCCGAAATTGAAAGGCCACAGCGAATGCTTGCGGCCCCATTGCACCAGATCGTTGAGCCGGGCCGTGAGCACGCCACGTTTGACCTGCGCCTCGATGCCTGAGGCCGGGCCGGGCGTATCCTCTGGCGGGCCCGATCCTCTGGTTCCGGGCCACCGTTGCAAGGTGTAATCCATCGGGCTACTCCGTTTGGTTCTGGGCTCGCACCTGTTCGCGAAATTGGGCTCGGCGCTGCTGGTTGCGAATCCTGCCCGGATTCCAGTCCAGCGCACCCAGACGCCATAGGTAGACCAGGGCTGCGAGCAGAATGGTGACGAAGATCAGCAGTTCGATGTAGCCGGTCCAGCCGGCTTCGCGTGCGACCAGGGCCCAGGCAAAGATGAACACCGCTTCGAGGTCGAAAATCACGAAGAAAACCGCGACCAGATAGAACTTGGAGGACAGACGGTAATGCGCGCCGCCGGTGGAGACAATGCCGGATTCATAGGGTTCGATGGTGGCCTGGCGCAGTTTGGAGCGTTGGCCCAGCACGTAAGCGACGCCCAGAAACGCGCCGCAGAGTCCTGCTACCAGGACCGCGTAGATGCCCAGATTCGACAGCGTTGAGGTAGAAACCACAGCGCGAACTCCCCTAGAACCGCGAATCCTCAGTGTACCGTCATAGTCACCCTGAATTGCAAGTGTCAGGTTCCTGGAGCAGGTAATCGGACATTAGTTCAGGCCGGGGCGTCCTTGTTCTTCAACGCGACGCTGTAGGCTTTGCCGAACACGGCATCCAGCTTGGCATCGTCATTCAGTGCGGCATGCGCATCCTTGAACGCGGCCCAGGCACGGTGCGAGGAGCTGCGCCAGGGACTGGCATAGGGAGGCCGCTTGGCGGCCTGCTCCAGCCCGCCTGGCGCCAGTTCCTCCAGCACCTGGTGCATGCTGGATCGGACTGCGGCCAGCATGGCGATTTCGTGCTCGCGAAGCTCGCGCTGGACTTCGCTCATGGTGCCCTGCGCATCAAGAAAATGTCCGTGCGAGGGGCCGAGCAGGGCTTCCAGGGCGTCGATCTCATTGAGGGACATTTTCAGGGGATTGATGTGACTGGGTAGCAGTTGGGTGATGTCGGCATGCACGCTGCCCTTGACGTGGGCCCGCATGCGCAGGGCCACGGCCACGGTGGCCAGGCCGTGACGCAGAGCCTCGCCGATGCGGCGGCCGAACGCCTGTGGATCGTTGAAGTCCAGATGTTCGGGGTCCAGGTCCAGGCCTTCGAGCAAGCCTTGCAGCAGCGGATCGCCGTCGGCAAGCGCCGTGGGTGGGGACTGTGTCGACGTTTCCGCGGGAGCCGGTGCCGCGCTGGCATCGCTCAGGTTCAGCTCCAGGGTATAACCCCCGCACTGTATCCGGCTGCCAGCGTCGATTTCCACGGTATTGCCGCGACCTACAGCCGCCGCGACGCCAGGTCTGAAACTGCCATTGGTGCTCAGATCCGTCAGGTAGAGTCGACTCCCGATGCGTTCGATGAAGGCGTGCCGCATCGAGACATGTTTTTTGGAGTCGGGCAAAACCAATTCGCAGCCGGGGCTCCGCCCGATGATCCCACCCTGGTCGGGGAAAATGACCGTACGGGGGTCCGGATTGTCGGGGCCAGAAATGAGAGAGACTGAAATGGGCATGCTGCGATCCGGGACGCGTGAGAGGCCATTCTGGTCCACTCGCGTAGCGGGGTAAAGCCGAGCAGAGCGTTTGCTGGCGACGGGACAAGGCTGCGCCGACGGCTGTTCAGGCGCCCGCCCGGAGCGCCTGATGGCGCCGCGCTGCGGTGAGCCTCGGCTCAGGAATCCGGTAAGCGCTGGCTGAGTTTCAGGTTCAGCGACTTCGCTGGCACTCGGGTCGACGGCGCGTTAGCGGCGTTGACGCTGATCAGGGATCGGAGCGAGGCATAGGCCTGGCGGTAGCGCGCGTTGTCCGGCAGGTGCTGATAGTGCTGGCGGCATTCCCGGATGTTGTCGATCAGGTCGCTGGCCCTGTGCTGTGACAGCAGGCCGCTGTTCTGATCCAGGGTCTGGGCGACTTGAACCGAAAGCTCCGGGCACAGCGCGAGCAACTGGGTCAGATCCTCGATTTGCTCGGGTGCGGCCGGGGTGTCGGCATCGATCGTCAGCAAGGCCTGGACGGCAAAGCATCCGGATATGGCGACGATGGCTATAAGCAATTTATGCGCGAAACTCGACATGGTCTGGTGCGAATCAGGGCAGGTGGAATAAAGCCGCATTACATCGTCTGCCGCGTCAACTTTTCGTTATCAGCGTTTCCCGCAGGTCATTGATCTGGCGAGGCCGAGTGCGGACCTGCGCAAGGCTCGCCGGACGCCGAGAAATCTGCGCTGGATCTGTTCAGCGCTGCCCTGGCGGCGTGTTGGTTCAGGCATACTGAGGCATCGCGCCCGGCGCGTTCCGAGTCCATTTAGTCCCGTTGCGCCGATCACCTCGGCGGCTTGGCGCTGGAAACCATGGTTCCTACCCGACTTATTCTGATTCTCGGCGCGGTGGTCGCGATCGGCCCGCTGTCGATCGATATGTATCTGCCGGCCTTGCCCCATCTGCAGGACTATTTTCGCAGTGATGCGGGTTCCGTTCAGTTGACCCTGGCCGCCTATTTTGCCGGTATCGCACTCGGGCAATTGTTGTACGGCCCGATCAGCGACCGCTGGGGGCGGCGACCGCCGCTGTTGTTCGGTCTGGCCGGCTTTGTGCTGACCTCGGTGGCCTGTGCCTATGCCCCCACGATCGAAGTCCTGATCCTGTCACGCTTCTTGCAGGCCATGACCGGCTGTGCGGGGATGGTCATCACTCGCGCCATTGTCCGCGACCTGTATCCGCCCCAGGACATGGCCAGGGTGCTGTCATTGCTGGTGCTGGTCATGGGGGTTGCCCCGGTTCTGGCGCCGAGTCTGGGCAGTCTGGTTTTGCGTTACGGAGATTGGCCGGCGATGTTCTGGATTCTGGCGCTGTTCGGCGCCGCCTGTCTGCTGGCGGTGGCCTGGGCGATTCCGGAGACCCTGTCGCCGCAGCGGCGCCACGCCAGCCTCAGCCTGCACTCAGCATTTGGCCATTACCGGCAGGTGCTGTCGCATCGTCGTTTCGTCGGATACGCCCTGGCAGGCGGCGTAGCCCAGGCCGGGATGTTCGCCTATATTTCCGCCTCCGCGTTTGTCTTCATCGGTGAATACGGCTTTTCCCCCGGGCAGTTCGCGGCCTTGTTCGGATTGAATGCGTTCGGGCTGATCGTGGCGTCCCAGCTGAATCGTCACGCCCTGGGCCGCTATCCCGCGCAGCACGTTCTGAGCTGGGCGGTTTTCAGTTACGGCCTGAGTGGCGTGGTGATGAGCATGGCTGCGGCCAGCGGGATCGGTGGCGTGTATGGGGTGGCGGTGCCGCTGTGGATCTGTCTGAGTTGTCTGGGCTTCACCTTCCCGAATTCGACTGCCGCGGCGATGGCGCCTTTCGGTGACCGGGCAGGCGCGGCCTCGGCCATGCTCGGCACCATGCAGTTTGGCGTGGCCGGGCTGGCCAGCGCGATGGTGGGCTGGTTCGAAGGCAATGGCGCACTCCCGATGGCCCTGGTGATCGCCGGCTGTGGCCTGGTCTCCTGGAGCTTGCTGCGCTGGGTGCGGCGGCATTGAGCCGGCGGCTCCGGGCAGTCATCCTGATGGCGTGAAGGGCTGAGCGGGGCAGGGTGGTCAGCAGCCCTGGTCGTCGCCTCAATCCCGGGGCAGCCGCGCTACACTGAGGTCTTTGCTGATTTTCGCGGAGTCCAGCGCATGAACCCACCCAGTCCGATCCTGTTGCCCGTTGTCGCGTTGTTGAGCTGGACCATGGTGATGTGGTTGTGGATGTACCTGACCCGGATACCGGCCATTGCCCGGGCGAAGATGGTCCTGGATCCGCAGGCGCCACGCGGCGAGCAGATGAGCCAGTTGCCGGCCCAGGTGCGCTGGAAAGCCGACAACTACAATCATCTGTTCGAACAGCCCACGCTGTTTTACGCCCTGGCTTTGCTGCTGGCCCTGGTCGACGCAGGCAGCGGGGTAAATCTGGTGCTGGCCTGGCTGTACGTGGGATTACGGGTTATACACAGCCTGATCCAGGCCTTGCTCAACAAGATTGAACTGCGCTTTGCGGTGTTTGCGCTGTCCTCGCTACTGCTGCTGCCGCTGCTGTTCAACGCCTGGGTGGCGTTGCTGTAGGCAGGTGTGTCCGATGCGGCCCGCCGCAGGGCGGGCCGCGTCTGCAACTCCATGCGCTTTCGCGCGATCAGTCGTCCAGTGCGTGGGCGATCGGCGGCTTGTTTTCCAGTCCGTTGTCGATTTCGAAGACCTGCTTCTCCTGGACTTTGCCGCTGACGGTCGCGGCGTCCTGATAGAACTGCTCGTACCAGGCGCGGTTCTGATACACCGGACCGTCGCCATCGCACAGCATGGGATTGTCGACGCGGACCTTGTTGTGCCAGATCTCCACATCCTGGCTGAAGGCCAGATTGGTCAGGTCCACATAGCCTTTGACCATTTCGTCACACTGTTCGTCGGTCATGCCGGGAAATTTCTTCACCAGCACGCCGAAGCGCAGTTCGAAGCTGTTGGCGTCAATCGGGGTGTGGGAGTTCATCAACAGGGATTCCACCGGCATGCCGCCCATTTCGCCGAACATGTGGGTGATCTGATAGGCCGGGCCAAAATACGTCGCGATGGTGGTCAGGAAATTGCCTTTACCGCCCAGGCGCTCATTCTCACCGACCATGATCTGGGTGGCGCGGTGACCTTCGAAAATATTGGTGAAGTAGGCGACGCTGGTCGAGCCATGAACCGGGCCGAAGTGCGCCATATCGGCGACGTTGTCGATAAGTTCGCGGCAGTTGATGTTGATGGTCCAGTTGATCATGGACCAGTCGGCCCACTCGTCGGAATCGACCTGAGGCATCACCGGTATGGCCTGCTCTTCAATCGGTGGATTGCCTTCCGGATCATTCCAGACAAACAGGAATTTGTTCACCTCGCAGGTGTGCCAGGATTGAATCCGGGCTTTGGGGGGGACGCGTTTGGCGTAAGGGATGCCCGCACAGGAGCCGTCGCCGCGCCATTTCCAGCCGTGGAATTTGCACACCAGGGTATCGCCCTGGATTTCGCCCAGCGACAGGTCCGCGCCCATATGCGGGCACCAGGCCGAGGTGATGCTCAGCCCGCCGCTCTCACCCTGAAAGACCACCAGCCGGGTGCCAAAGATATTCAGGCCATGCGGTTTGCCGTCCTTGTAATCGTCTGCCAGACCCAGGCAATGCCAGCCTCGCGCATACCGCTCGGGGGGCGCTTCCGCAACGATTTCATGCAGAGGGGTGATGGTTGAGGGTGATTTGATTACGGCAGCCATGATGTCCTTCCTTCGATCAGTAGCACCAGTGTCTTGATCCCGGCTCGTTCCGGCTTCATCCAAATGCATGAAATCGGGCGGTAATTGTCGCGCGGCGCTTCAGGCGGCGGGGATCGCTGAAGGCGTAAGCGCTATTTGAGGCAGGGCGGCCCTGTTGGTCTGCTGCGACACGGCGGGCCGCGACGCTGGTCCGGAGCGGTTCCGGGCCGACGCTGCCGCTCGGTCCGGCATGGCTGGGCAGCCAGCCAGATCAGACGGCCGTCAGCACGCCCAGGGCAGTCCGCTCAGGGTTAGCGCGGCGACTCCGCCTGCTCGCCTTCCAGGTGCGACAGATGGGCCGGTGATTTGCCCCAGGGGTAGCCCTGGATCGTGGTCTTGCCCCAGGGATAACCATTGATGCTGGTCTTGCCCCAGGGATAACCCTGGGTCTGGGCATCGCTGTAGGACAGCGGGCGATCGCCCCAGACGTAACCGTTGCTCCACACATTGCTCTTGCCCCAGGGATAGCCGGAGGCGAAGAGCGAACGGCCACCCCAGACATACCCCTGGCTGAAGCTGTACCGCCCCCCCCAGGTGTAACCCTCGCCCTCCAGTCGGGCGCCGCGCTCGTCATTCGAAATGACGTAGAACAGACCCTCGTCATCCTGTGCGGCCGGGCCGGCGAAGTGGGCTTCGCCGGACAGATCGGCGGCCACATCGAGATTCTGATTGGCGCAGCCTGTGGCCGTGCTGTAGACCGCCTGGGCGGCATTGACCAGCCCCGCGCCCTGCTGGAAGACCGAATAGATTTCGGCGTCCGCATTGCTGCCCGCAGCGCGGGCGCTGAGCATGAGCCGGCACTTGACATCGTCCGGGCTCAGACCGGGGTCGCCTTGCAGCATCAGCGCGACCACGCCGCTGACGATGGCGGCGGATTGGGAGGTGCCCGACATGGCGAAGTACTTGCCGCCGTCACCATAGGTCTGGGAGATGACGCTGTCCGGGTCCATCATCGCGACGACGTAATCGCCCGGCGCGATGATTTCAGGTTTCACGAAACTTTCGTAGGTCGGCCCGGTGGAGGAAAAGCTGGTCACGAAATCATCGCTGGTGTCAGTCACGGTGCGGTTGTCGCTGGCGGCTCCGACCGTGATGGCATAGGGGTTATTGCCGGGAACACCAATGGTCATGGGCGCCGGTCCCTGGTTGCCCGCGGAGGTGACCACCACGATGCCGGCTTGCCAGGTGGCCATGACCGCCTGGTTGACCGGGTCTTCCCAGTAGAAGCTCTGCAAGGCGGCACCAAAAGACAAATTGGCCACGCGGATGCCCAGGGCATCCTTGTTCTGCACGATCCAGTCCAGACCTTCGATCACGTCGAGGTAGGTGCCGCTTCCGGTAGCATCAAAGGCCCTGACCGAGACGAAGCTGGCTCCGGGTGCAACCCCTTCATACAGTCCGGAGGAGGTCACGGTCCGGCTGCCGGCCAGCGCGGTGAGATGCGTGCCGTGGCCGTTGTCATCCTCGGCCAGCTTGGTGGCATCCTTGCCGGAAATGGCCACAAACTCGTCTCCAACCACATCGACCCAGCCGACCAGGTTCATGGCTTCGGCGGCTTTCTTCCACAGCCCGGTATCCACGAACGCGACGGTAACGCCGCTGCCGTCAAGGCCCGCGGCGTGGACTTGTGGCGCCTCAATCCACTGGCTATGGGCGGCAGTCACTTCCTTGGTTCTGATTTTGGCGTCGGTGTGAATGCCGATCTTGAAATCGGGAGTGACTACGAGCTGCGCCTGCTCCAGCAGGCTGGCCTGTGCCTTGGACAGGCGCGCCCCGACCGCACGGATGAGGTTCACCTCACTCAGGACCTGGCCGGAGACCTGCTCGACCGCGCGACGCGCAGCCGCGCTGGAAGCGCCCTGCACGATGTAGCGTTCTGACGGCGACGTCTGATGCGTCGAGATTGACGGCGTGAGCAGGCTGACCATCGACACCGCGCTCACAGCCAGTACAATTGGCAGGGCCGAGACGGGTCGGCCGAAGAAATTCAAATGGCGCATGTTCGATTGTCCCCCTAAATTAAAGTGTGATCCTCTCTGCATGCTCAGCACAGATCTTGATCAACGGTTCCATCATATCCTTATAACCAGAGAAACGATAGATAAGGACCATACTTAATTTCTCAGAGCGTCACGACGGTTCGCGGACTGCACGCGGGCGCCGCAGGGCAGGAGGCCCGGTAGCAAGCTTTAACCACAACCTTCAACCCACATGAGCCGTTCTTGCATGCGAAAGGCGATACAACAAGGCGTCATTTTTGCCGTTCTGGTGGTCGTTGCGCCGCTGGTTTGCGCCTTTTCCGAACCGGTCGCACCGTTTGTCTGGGATCAGCTGAGCATGCGCGACGGGCTGAGTCAGGACACGGTTCTTGATGTTCTGCAGGATTCGCAGGGCTTTGTCTGGCTGGCAACCGAAAACGGCATCAACCGTTTCGACGGCAAGCGCGTGGTGAGCTATTACCGCAGCAGTACGGACGGGCTGGCCAGTGACTATGTCTGGTCCATGCGCGAAGGACCCGATGGCAACCTCTATTTCGGCAGCAATGATGCTGGTCTGATGCGTTGGACCCGGAACACCGATACGTTTTCCAGCGTGCCGCTGCAACTACCCGCCGGGCTGGATGCCAAAGCGGTGCAACGCGTGACCGCCCTGGCGGTAACCCCGGATGGGCGAATCTGGATCGGCTCGCAGAAACACGGTGTGCTGGTGTTCGAGCGTGATGGTCGGCTGGTCGAGCATTATCGACAGGGTGGCGGTACGCCCGGTCTGGTCAGCAACGACATCACGACGCTGGTGCCGTCGCTCGCCGGGGGCATGTGGATTGGCACCACCGGCGGGCTGAATCATCTGGATCCGGGCGCCGGTCGCCTGACTCGCCACCGCTTGTTGCCCGAGGCGGAAACCGCCGGTGTGCGGGTGTCTTCGGTTCTGGAAGCCTCCAGCGGTCTGATCTGGGTCGGCACCGACCAGTTGGGCGTCGTGGTCCTGAAGCCCGAATCCGGTGTGGTGGAGCATTGGCGCGCGATCCCGGGAGATGCGGCCGGACTGACTCATGATGAAGTCCGGGATCTGCTTGAAGATGGCCAGGGTCGAATCTGGGTTGCCACTCAGGGCGGAATCAGCGTGCATACGCCGGGTACGGCGGGTTTTCGTCAGATCAAGCACGACGCCGCCGACCCGTTCAGCCTGTCCAACGATTTTGTCACGTCCCTGTGGCAGGACGCGGCCGGCCTGATCTGGACCGGTACCCGCGGTGGGGGGACATCACGCTGGAACCCCAGTAGCTGGAGCCTGGGCCCGCGACTGCCTGCGGAGCTTTCCGGGGCCTTGATCAATACCTTCACCGACGGTCCCGATGGAGAAATCTGGGTAGGCACCATCGGCGCTGGATTGGTGCGACTGAATGCCAGCGGTGAGGTGACTGGTTATGTTGACTCCGCCCATGGTTTTCCCGACTTGCCCGATGCACGCATCATGGCCCTGCTCACCGATACGCGCGGGCATATCTGGATTGGCACGCTCACGGCGGGCCTGCTGGAATTCGATCCGGTAGCAGGGCAGATGAAGCATTTTGCCGCCGATCCTGATCGAATGGATGCGCTGGCGGCACCGGGCATCATGTCCCTGGTGGAACTACCCAGTGGCTCGATTGCGGTTGGGACCTACGGCGGTGGCGTCGCACTCATTGATGGCGGCAGCGGCGCTGTCGAGCGACTGGCCATCGGTTCAGAAACAACCGGTCACGCCAAGATCCGGGCGACCGCGCTGGCTGTAGGGCCGGACGATGAGCTGTGGGTCGGCACCGAAAAGCTGGGGCTGATTCGTGTCGAACTGGCGACCGGTGAGATTCGGCATTTTGTCCACGATGCGAATCGCCCGCGCAGCTTGCCGTCTGATTCGGTGTATTCGATCAAGCTTGATGAGTCGGGCGATGTCTGGATCGGTACCGCCGGTCACGGTCTGGCCCGGCTGCGGCGCCAGGCACTGGCGGAGGAGAATCCGGATTTTGAAGTCTGGTCGCAGGCCAGTGGCCTGGCCGGCGGGGTGATTTACGGGATCGAACTGGACGCCGACCAGCAGCTGTGGTTGAGCAGTAACAAAGGCCTGATGCGATTCGATCCGGCCAGCAGACGGGTGCGTTCCTACCGGCGAGAGCACGGTCTGTTCGGCGACGAGTTCAATTTCGGTGCACATTTCCGCTCCGCCACGGGGCGGATGTATTTCGGTGGTACCGGCGGGTTCAATTTTTTCCACCCTGAAGACGTCGTCTCCAGCCGGACCGTGCCAAAGATCGCCTTCACCGCTTTCGAGAAATTCAACGAGCCAGCGCAGCTGCCGGTTTCCGCGCTGGTCATGTCCGAGGTGACCCTGTCGCACGCAGACGATGTGATCACGTTTGAGTACGCGCTGCTTGATTTCGCGGCGCCGGAAAAGAACCGGTATTCCGTCCGCCTGGACGGTTTTGATCGCAATTGGAGTTCGTTGAGCGCCCGCACCCGTACCACCTACACCAATCTGGACGCGGGCGAATATGCTTTTTCCGTTCGTGGAATGAACAGTGACGGCGTCTGGTCCCAGGTTCTGACCGCTCAGCTTGTGGTCAAGCCTGCGCCCTGGGCGACCTGGTGGGCCTATCTGGGCTATGCCACGATTGCGCTTTTGCTCTTGTTCGGTTTTCTGCGCTGGAACGTGAAACTTCAGGAACGCAAGGCGCGTCTCAATCACCTGGCCTTCTATGACCAGGTGACGGGCTTGCCCAACCGGGATCTGTTTGAACAGCGCGCCGCTGCGGCGCTGCGGCATGCGCAGGGAAGCAAGGAACTCAGCATTCTGTGCGTGAGAATCGAGGTTCCCAAGCAGATCATTGAAACCATGGGGCGGCAGGGCCGCGACGGCATCATGCAGGCCTTGGCCAGCAGTCTGGTGCGCTGCATTCATGGCAGTGAACTGGCTCGCGTGCAGCAGGAACTGGCGCGTCTGGACAGCGCTGAGTTCGTCCTTCTGGTCAATGGGCCTTCGTCGGAATTCAAGGCGTTGAGGCTGGCGGAACAGTTGATGCCGGTGCTCAAGAATCCGATTTTCGTCGGTGAGCACCGGGTGCCGATTCTGCCCTTTATTGGCATCGCCAGCTGCCCGGCACATGCCCGCGATATTCCGAGTCTGCTCAAGTTTGCCGCGGCGGCGGCCAGCCGCCTGTCCCAGGATCAGAAGTCCGGGCTGGCGGTTTACGAGTCGTCGATGACCGAGCAGGCGCTGGGCCGGCTGGATATGGAATGGCGCCTGCGCGATGCGATAAAGCACGGTGTGCTGACGATGCATTTCCAGCCCAAGTACTCGAGTTCCGGTCCGCTCACCGGCGCCGAGGCGCTGGTGCGCTGGCGCGATGACAAATTCGGTCAGGTGCCGCCCGACATCTTCGTCAAGCTCGCGGAAGAGTGCGGGGTCATCCGTGAGCTGGACGCCTGGGTCAGCAACGCCGTTTGTGCGGCGATGCGGGCCTGGCAGGATCAGGGCCTGCCACCGGTCCACATGGCGGTCAATCTGTCCGCCGTGAATCTGAGCGATCCGTCCATTGTGGATATGTTTCTGGCCGCCTGCGATCAGCACCGGATCAGGCCACAGCAGCTCGAGATCGAACTGACTGAATCGGCCCTGGCCGCCGATATGGATACCGTGCATACGATTCTGGGCCGACTCAAGGCCAATGGGTTCAGTATCGCCCTGGATGATTTTGGTACGGGTTATTCCTCGCTCACCTATCTGCATGATTTCGCCATCGACGTGGTGAAGATTGACCGGAAATTCGTTGATGGGGTCGAGGCCGGCGGGAGCAAGGCGACGATCTGCAAGGCGATCATCGCTCTGGCAGGCAGCCTTGGAATCAAGTCGGTGGCCGAGGGCGTGGAAACGCTGGCGCAGTGCCAGCAACTCAAGGACATGGGCTGCGATGAACTGCAGGGCTATCTGCTGGGTCGGCCCATGCCTGCAGAGGACTTCGGGCGCTTGATTGCTGAGCAGCGGGTAGCTGCCAGGCAGGTGGAGCGGTGAGGCGCTGGAAACCCCGGCCGGCGGCGGGGCTGCTGAGTGTGGCGGCCGGTGTTCTGGCGCTGCTGGTGATCGTCATCAACACCGACTGGCCATTGCTACGGCATGCCATCGGGGTTTTCGCCCTCGCCGTGTTTTCAATCTATTGCGGTTATCAGCGACTGGGCGCCAGTCGTATCTCTCTGGAACGACTGGGTCAGGCGGTGGCGATTCTGACGATCGGCCCGGTGCTCGCGATCCCCATCGCCGCCAGCGCTGCTTTCATCAGCCCCTGGTTGCTGGCGCGACGGCCCGGTCGGGACAGGCTGCGCCTGGCGGTGCAACGGGCACTCATCGCCGGGCTGTTGACGCTGCTGGGCGGCCTGGTCTACGCCTGGTTCAGAGTCGGCCCGCCCAGTGAAGGTCAGATCTTCGTCTACCCCGGCGCGCTGATCGCGCTGACCGTCACCCTGATGTTCGCCGAATCGCTGCTCAGGATGCTGCTTGCCAGGCAGCGGCCCGCGTGGGCCGAGTTGGATATCCATTCCATCCTGGTTGATGCGTTCGCGGTCATCGTCGCGATCCTGCTGGTGGTGATCTGGGCGGCAGGGTCGGTGGAAATTCTCAGCCTGTTCGTGATCGTTTGCGTCGCCTCGATGCTGCAATTTCGTAATCTCGGCACGATGAAATCGGATCTGGAGGATATCGTCGACAGCCGGACCCAGCATCTGCAGGAACAGTCCGAAATGCTGGAAATCATGACCCGGACGGATGATCTGACCGGGCTGCATAACCGCCGGCATGCACAGGCCTGGCTGGAGCAGGCGGTCCGGGAAGCGCAGGCCCGGGGGCTGCCCTTGAGTGTGGCCATCGTCGATCTGGATGATTTCAAAGGCATCAACGACGAGCACTCTCACATGGTGGGCGACGCCGTGCTGAAGCGGGTGGCAAAAGTGTTGCAGGCCGGCTGCCAAGAGGGTGATCTGGTGGCGCGCCTGGGTGGCGAAGAATTCATTCTGTGTTTTCCCGGCCAGGACCAGCATGCTGCGGCACAAATCTGCGAGGGCATGCGCCGGACGATTGCCCAGCTCGATCTGAGCGACATCGCCCAGGGCCTGGCCCTCACCGCCAGCTTCGGGGTCGCCCTGGTCAATGATGGCGATGCCGGGAATCTGCTACAGCGCGCCGACCGGGCGCAGTATGCGGCGAAAGCCGGCGGCAAGAATTGCGTGTCCATCGGTCACGCCGGCGTATTCAGTCCCATCGGAGGGTGACGCCGCGCCGATCGGCTGTGGCGCGGCGCCGGCCCGGTCGGGCGTTACACCCCAAAACCACCGGAAACATTGATCTGCTGGCCGGTGACATAGGCGGCTTTGCTGGACGCCAGGAAGACCGCGGCGTTGCCGATTTCTTCCGGTTTCCCCCAGCGTTTGAGAGCCAGCAGTTTCTGCGTTTCCGCAATCCAGGCCTCATCAAATACACCGCGTTCCAGGAGTTCCAGGAACATGCCGGCCTCGATCACCCCGATCAGTACCGAATTGGCGCGGATGTTGTGGCTGCCTTCCTCTTTGGCAATGCCTTTGACCAGGGCTTCGTTGGCCGCCTTGGGCGCCACGGACAGACCGTCTTTTTGCGGCCACCACAGATGGCCGGCAGAACCCAGATGCACGAAGGAGCCGCCGCCCTGGGCGCGCAGATGCGGGATGGCCGCCGAGACCACATTGAAGAAGCCGATGGTTTCGGTTTCGATTGACTGCCGCCACAGTTCGGGCGAGGTGTCGCCCAGGAAAACCTGTTCCACCACCGGGCCGGCGCCGAACACCACCGTGTGGATGCGACCGTGCTCCGCCACGGCGGCGTCGATGGCCGCCTGGACCTGAGCCGGGTCGGTCACGTCCGTGGCGTGAGCACTGGCCTTTCGGCCCAGGCCGCGAATCTCCTCCGCCACCGTCTGCGCAACCTCGCGTTTGCGCCGGTAGGTCACTGCCACATCGGTCCCGGCGCGGGCGAAACTCTTGGCCACTTCCTGGCCGATGCCGCCGCTGCCGCCGAATACCAGGACCGCGCCGTTCGGAAAATCTGCTGTACTCATTGGTCTCCCCCAAATTCATTAACGGTTCATGGTGCTAGGCCGGACGCTGGGCGACTTCATCCGTTGGGATGAGCGCCAGGCTGCGCGCGGATGGACTGTGGTGAAATCAGCGGGCGGCGCTGCGCTATGGCCTGGTTTCGGCCGTCCAGGGCTGGAACAGCAGGGCCTTCAGATTTTGCTCCTGTGGCTGGCGAAAGGCGTGCAGGCCGATGTGCATCTGCAGGTGTCCGTCACGGGGTTGGTCTATGTAGGTGCCGAACAGCCGGTCCCACCAGGGCAGGTTGAA
>JBFJVB010000022.1:0-31258 GCA_041624435.1 Oceanococcus sp.
CAGCTCGCGAATCAGCGCTGCACCCAAACCCAAGGCCCGATCGCGGCGGACACCGCGCCTACAACAAGACCGGCCCCGCCGGACGAAACCGTAGGAGCGAGCGCAGCTCGCGAATCAGCGCTGCACCCAAACCCAAGGCCCGTTCGCGACGCACACCGCGCCTGTACTCGCCCCGGCCACTCAGGCCTTGCGCCAGCTGGTGCCCTGCGGACCATCCTCCAGTTGCACCCCGAGCGCGGCGAGTTCCTGGCGTATCTGGTCGGCCAAATCCCAGTCCTTGGCCTGCTTGGCCGCAGCGCGCTGGGCAATCCTGGCTTCGATTTTTGCGGCATCCAGGCTCACACCGGCTTGCAGCACGGCTTTGGGCTTGTGCTGCAGCAGACCCAGGCGCGCGCCGAGTGCCTTGAGTTCGGCCGCCAGCGCGGGCGCCTGTTCGTTACCCGCGGCCTTGGCCTGATTCAGCGCCGTGGCGAGTTCATGCAAGGCGGCATAGGCCTGGGGGGTGTTGAAATCATCATCCATCGCGGCCACGAATCGCTCGCTGGCGGCACTGGGGCTGTATTCCTCCGCTATACGCACTTCGTCCAGCGCGCCGTACCAGCGTTGCAGGCCCTGGCGGGCGGCATCCAGGGCTTCACGCGTATAGATCAGCGGGCTGCGGTAGTGCGCGGACAGAATGAAATAACGGATTTCTTCACCGCTGTAGAGCTCCAGCAGGCTGCGGATGGTGCTGAAGTTGCCCAGCGACTTGCTCATTTTCTCCGCGCCAACCTGGACGAAGCCATTGTGCATCCAGGTCTGGGCGAAACCATGACCCGTGGCACAGACCGACTGGGCAATCTCATTTTCATGGTGGGGGAATTTCAGATCCATGCCGCCGCCATGGATATCGAATTCCGCACCCAGGCACTCGGTGGACATCGCCGAGCATTCGATATGCCAGCCGGGCCGCCCGTCGCCCCAGGGCGATGGCCAGACCGGTTCACCGGGTTTGCCGGCTTTCCACAGCACGAAATCCAGCGCATCGCGCTTGGTCTCCTCCACCGCGATGCGCGCACCGATGCGCAGCTCATCCAGGCGCTTGCCGGACAGCCGCCCATAATCGGCAAAACTGTTTACCGCGAAGTACACATCCCCGTTGCCGGCGGCGTAGGCGTGACCGCGCTCGATCAGGGCGGCGATCATCGCGATGATCTGCGGCATATGGACCGTGGCACGCGGTTCCTGATCGGCCGGACGCAAACCCAGGGCGGCGCAATCTTCGTGAAAGTAGCGGATGAATCGTTCGGTCAGATCACCGGTGGCTTCGCCATTTTCCGCGGCCCGTTGAATGATCTTGTCGTCCACGTCGGTGATATTGCGCACGTAATTCACCGCCAGCCCGGACGCTTCCAGATGCCGCACGACGGCATCGAATACCAGCAAAAAGCGGGCATGGCCCAGATGGCAATAGTCGTAAACGGTCACGCCACAGACGTAGAGGCCCACCTTCCCGGATTCGCGGGGAGTAAAGGTTTCCTTCTGTCCGCTCAGACTGTTTTGGATGCGCAGCATAGTGGCCTGTCAATGAAAAAGCGGGGTACTTTACCGATTTGTCGGGCTGCGGCCCAGTGTGTGGCGTCCTCAGGCCGCCCCATCCGGCCCTGGCACACACCTCAAAAACACCGCGGCAAACCCCGCGACCGTGGAATTCAGGGCCACAGCAGCAGACTGCCCCACAGCCCCAGGGCCGCGAAGACGCCGGCCAGCAGATCGTCCACCATGATGCCCAGACCACCGTGGACCCGTTCATCCAGCACGCGGATGGGCCAGGGCTTCAACACATCGAACAGGCGAAACCACGCGAATGCCAGCAGCATGCCCAGCCACAGCGGCGCGCCGGGCACCAGCGCGAAAGCCAGTGGCAACACGGTCACGAACAGGCCAGCGAACTCATCCCAGACGATCCCGCCATGATCATGGACACCCAGGCGGGACGAAGCTCCGCTGCAAATCGGCACCCCAATCACGGCGACCAGCACGGTCAGCACCAGAAACAGCGGCGCCGACAGACTCTGCAAGGCCAGGTACACAAAGGGCACGGCCATCAGCGTGCCGGCGGTCCCCGGCGCCCTGGGCGACAGGCCACTGCCGAAGCCGAAGGCCAGCCACAGGACCGGATCGGTAAACACTTGCCGCGGGCTGGGGTTCATGCGAAATGCTGGTAGCCGTGAGTTTCCACAGCGGACAGCTTACCGTCTGCGCCACGTTGAAACAGCCCCGGTTGTGCGATTATTTCCCCGATCGGCTGCAGATTCAGCTCAGCTTCGGCTTGAATCTGGCTCAGAACCGGGCCCGGCAGGCAGACGCACAGGGCGTAATCGTCACCACCG
Source organism: Oceanococcus sp. (assembly GCA_041624435.1). Classification (GTDB taxonomy): domain Bacteria; phylum Pseudomonadota; class Gammaproteobacteria; order Nevskiales; family Oceanococcaceae; genus Oceanococcus. Next base: position 2,373 of record JBFJVB010000022.1, read on the forward strand.
TACAAGGCCAGCTCCCGCGCCTGCATTGGCGGCAGGCCGCGCAAGGCGGGGTGCAGGGGCAAGTTCGCGCAATCCAGGACGGCCCCGACCGCACCGGCCTGGAGCACATGCCCCAGATCCGCGGCCAGGCCATCGGACACATCAATCGCGCAGCGGGCGCGCCCCCGCAGCGCGCGGCCGACCCCGAGCAAAGGCTCCGGCCGGTCCAGCTTGAGGCGCAGGGCGGGCGCGGCCTGGTCCCCCTGTTGCAGCGCCCAGGCCGCCCCACCCAGATTGCCGGCCACGGCAATCACGTCACCTACCTGGGCCCCGGCCCGGCGCAAAGCCTGACCGGGCGGCACGGCGCCAAACGCAGTGATGGTGATGCTCAACGGCCCCTGGGTGGTATCTCCCCCGATCAGGCTGAGCTGGTGAGCCTCGGCCAGTTCGAACAGCCCGCAGGCAAATTGTTCAACAAAGGCCGCGTCCGCGCTGGGCAGGCTGAGGTTGAGCAGAAAGCCCAGGGCATCCGCCCCCATCGCGGCCAGATCGCTCAGATTGACCGCCAGCGCCTTCCAGCCGATGTCAGCCGCCGCCGTGTTCAGAGGAAAATGCCGGCCGGCGATCAGGGTGTCGGTACACAGCACCAGATGCTGGCCGGCGGGCGGCGCGATGACCGCCGCATCATCGCCGATACCCAGCTGGCACCAGGGCGCGCACGCCGCCGGCTGAAAGTAACGCCGAATCAGTTCAAATTCGTTCAACTGAACTCATGCGGCCGGAATTCCCGCGCCAGACGATCCAGCACCCCGTTGACGTAGCGATGGGCTTCGCTGGCTCCGAACAACTTGGCCAGTTCAATGGCTTCATTGATGACGATGCGTCGATTCAGCTCCGGCGAATCCCGCAATTCAAACGCCCCGACCAGCAACACGGCGTGTTCCATCGGATCAAGTTGCACCAGAGGCCGGTCCAGATGCGCCGCAATATGCCCATCCAGTTCGGTGGCCGAGCCAATCACCCCTTCAACCAATTCCTTCATCAGTTTGCGATTGGCGTGCTGCAGATGTTCCCAGGCCTCCACTTCCGGCCACAAACGCGCCAGGTCGACCTCGTTCATCAACCAGCGATAGACCACCTGCACGGCACCGTAACGCGAACCGCGCCGGCCGGCCATCCGCTTCTTATCCATGAACGGCCCGCAGCATGTTGAGCAGATCCAGGACGGCGGCCGCGGCTTCCACGCCCTTGTTTTCGTCGTTGGGACCGGCGCGATCCAGGGCCTGTTGCAGGTCATAGGTCGCCAACACTCCGAAACCGACCGGCAATCCCTCGCGCAAGGCTACCTCAGCGATGCCCCGGGCGCATTCGCCGGCCACATACTCGAAATGCGCGGTATCGCCCTTGATCACCGCTCCCAGGGCGACCACGCCCGCATAGCGACCGGTACGGGCCAGGGTTTGCGCCATCAGGGGAATTTCAAAGGCCCCGGGGACCGTCACCTGATCGATGTGCTCTGCCGCCACGCCCCGCAGGCACAGGGTACGTTCGGCGGCTTCCACCAGGGAGTCGACGATCACCGGATTCCATTGGGTGCTGATGATGGCGAATCGATCGGCGGCGAAATCATCGGCGCGCGGGCTCAGCGGGTTCATAGATCACCCACCTGGACATAGTCTTCGACTTCCAGATCAAAGCCGGAAATGGCATGCATCCGCTTGGGCGCCGACAACACGCGCATCTTGTGCACCCCGAGGTCGGAGAGAATCTGCGCCCCGATGCCATAGGTCCGCAAATCCTGCACATCTTCCTCGTGACTGGGCGGCGGGTCGGTCTGATCCAGCCGGATCACCTGTTTGACCAGCGCCTGCGGCGTCTCCCATTTGCGCAGCACCACAACCACCCCGGCGCCGGCTTCGGCGACGGTGCGCAGCGCGTCATTCAAAGGCCAGCCGAAGTCCTCGTGTTGAACGCCAAGCACGTCCGACAGGGTATTGCGCAGATGCACCCGGACCAGGGTCGCGGCATCGGGCGTGATCTCGCCCTTGACCAGGGCCATATGGACGGTCTTGTCGACGGAATCCTCATACACCACCAGCCTGAACTCACCGTGGGCAGTATTCACCGTGGATTCGCAGACCCGCTCGATGGAGTGTTCGTTCTGCAGCCGGTAGCGAATCAGATCGGCGATGGTGCCCAGTTTGAGATTGTGTTCGGCAGCAAACTTTTCCAGGTCCGGGCGCCGCGCCATGGAACCGTCTTCATTGAGAATTTCCACGATGACCGCGGCCGGCTCGGCACACTCGGCCAGGCGGGCCAGATCGACGCCCGCTTCGGTGTGCCCGGCGCGCGCCAGCACCCCGCCCGGCTCGGCCATCAGCGGAAAAATATGCCCCGGCTGAACCACATCTTCCGGCCGCGCATTGGGCGCCACCGCGACGCGTACGGTACGCGCCCGGTCATGCGCCGAAATCCCGGTGGTGACGCCCTCGGCGGCTTCGATCGAGACGGTGAAATTGGTCCCGTGCGCGGCCGCGTTATCATTCACCATCAACGGCAGGCGCAGTTGTCGGCAGCGTTCCCGGGTGAGGGTCAGGCAGATCAGGCCGCGTGCATAGCGCGCCATGAAATTGATGTCTTCCGGCCGCACGAACTCGGCGGCCATGACGATATCGCCTTCGTTTTCCCGATCCTCGTCATCCATGATGATGACCATGCGGCCTTGGCGCAGGTCGTCGATGACGTCTTCGATTTTGTCCATTGTGTTCACTGTTCGTCCCGCGCCTGCAGGAGGCGCTCCAGATACCGCGCCACCACATCGACTTCCAAGTTGACGCGCCGACCTTCGGTCCATTGTGAAATGATCGTCTTGTCCTGCGTATGCGGGACGATATTGACGGAAAATTGATCGCCAGTGACGTCATTGACCGTGAGGCTGATGCCATCCAGCGCGACCGAACCTTTGCGGGCAATATAACGGGCCAGCTCTGCGGGCACCTTGATCTCGAACTGGCGACTGCGCGCTTCATCCCGGCAGGCCACGATTCTGGCGATGCCGTCGACATGGCCGCTGACCAGATGACCACCCAGACGGTCGCTGGCGGCCAGGGCGCGTTCCAGATTGACGGCCTGTCCGACCAGCAGGTCATCCAGGGCGGTGTAGCGCAGCGTTTCGGCTGAAACATCGGCCCAGAAGGCCTCGTCTTCCCAGCGTTGCGCGGTCAGACACACGCCGTTGACCGCAATGCTTTCGCCCTGCTCCGGCGTATCGATACTCAGGGTGCCAAGCTCGATCAGCAAGCGCGCATCCCCACCGAGTTCCAGGCGCTCGGCCACGCGGCCAAGACCGCCAATAATTCCTGTAAACATGACTGGCTTAAAGATCGGATTGAATCAGACGCGCGATGATACGCGAGTCGGGTCCCAGGCGTCTTTGCTCCAGCACATGGACAGCGATGCGCTGGTCCAGATTGGCCAGAGTCCCGAGCTCCGCGGCCGCCCTGCCCGCGCCCAGCAGACACGGTGCGGTGTAGATCAGCAGCTCATCCACCACGCCGGCCCGTAACAGCGCGCCATTGAGCTCCGCCCCGGCCTCAATCAGGATTTCGTTACAGCCACGCCGCGCCAGTTCGCCGATGCAGGCGCGCAAATCCAGACCACTGCCGTCGCTAGCCACCACCACCCCGTGGGCGTCACGGCCTGCGCTGGCGGCATGGAACAGCAGATGGTTCCGATCCGCGCGAACCCGCGCCTTTGCCGGGGTGCGCAGTGCGCTGTCAATCACCACCCGCAAGGGCTGGTGTACCGCCCCCCAGGGCGGATCTTCGAGGCGTACATCCAGGCGGGGATCATCCGCGAGAACCGTGCCGATTCCGGTCACGATGGCGCAGGAACGCGCCCGCCAGCGATGTCCGTCCTGGCGTGCCGGAGCGGCTGTGATCCATTGGCTCTGGCCGTCCGGCAGCGCGGTGCGCCCATCCAGGCTCTGGGCAATCTTCATCCGCACCCAGGGCAAGCCACCCCCGACACGGCGATGAAACCCGGGATTCAAGGCACGGGCTTCGGCCTCCAGCAGCCCGGCTTCGACCTCCAGACCGGCTGCGCGCAGGGCCTGGGCGCCACCGCCACTGGCGGCGCCGGCATCGGCCACGGCATAGACCACCCGGGCGATGCCCGCGTCGATCAGGGCCTGGCTGCAAGGCCCGGTCCGGCCTTGATGATTGCAGGGTTCCAGACTCACGTAGGCGGTGGCTCCGCGCGGATCGGCCGCCGCGCCCAGCGCATTGATTTCCGCATGGCCTTCACCGGCCCTGACATGCCAGCCTTCAGCGATGATCTGGCCGGCCTTGACCAGCACGCAGCCTACCCGCGGATTCGGCGCACAGGTCTGAAACCCGCGCTCGGCCAGCCGAATTGCCCGCGCCATGAACGCGGCATCGGTCTGGTTCATGCCTTGGATGCGTCAGGATCGATCAGGCTGAGCTGGCGGCGCTTCAACTCGGGTCCCGGTTCCGACTCCAGATTCTCGATTTCGCGCCTGAACTCTTCCACATCCTGAAAATTCTTGTACACCGCGGCAAACCGGACATAGGCCACATGATCGAGTGCCTGAAGTTCCTCCATCACCCAGTCGCCAATCTGCTTGGCTGCGACCTCACGCTCGCCCGTGGTGCGCAGCTTGTGCATCACATGGGTGACCGCGGCCTCGACCTGATCACCGGAAACCCGGGTTTTGGACACCGCAAAATTGATTCCACGGCGCAGTTTCTGCTCATCAAATGGCTGCACCACATCCTGGCGCTTGCGCACCAGGGGCATGACCAGTTCGGCGGTTTCAAAGGTGGTGAAGCGCTCTCCGCATTGGCCGCATTCACGCCGCCGCCGCACCTGATAGCCCTCGGCTGCCAGGCGCGAATCGACGACGCGCGTATCAGGCGTATTGCAGAATGGGCACTGCAAGATTCAGGGGCGCCCGTAGACGGGGAAACGCTCGCACAAGGTCGCGACCTCCGCCCGGACCCGTTCCACGACCGGTTCGGCCGCGCCGGCTTCCAGAGCGTCGATCACTTCACAGATCCAGCCCGCGATCTGGCGCATTTCCGCCACCCCGAACCCACGGGTCGTACCCGCCGGCGAGCCGATACGCAGGCCGCTGGTGACGAACGGCGAACGCGGGTCATTGGGCACTGCATTCTTGTTCAAGGTGATATGCGCACGCCCCAGCGTCTCTTCGGCCTCCTTGCCGGTGACTTCGCGCCCGACCAGGTCCACCAGAAACAGATGGTTATCGGTGCCGCCGGAGACGATCTTGTAGCCGCGCTCCAACATCACTTCCGCCATGGCCTGGGCATTTTCCACCACCTGGCGCTGGTAGGCGCGAAACTCGGGCTGCAGGGCCTCCTGGAACGCCACTGCCTTGGCGGCGATCACGTGCATCAAGGGCCCGCCCTGGGTGCCGGGAAACACCGCGGAATTCAGCTTCTTGTGCAGATCCGGATCGTCCTCGGCGGACAGAATAATGCCGCCACGCGGCCCGCGCAGGGTCTTGTGCGTGGTGCTGGTGACGACATGGGCATGCGGCAACGGGCTGGGATAAACCCCGGCGGCCACCAGACCGGCGACATGCGCCATATCGACCATGAACCAGGCGCCGATTTCATCGGCGATCGCGCGCATCCGCGCCCAGTCCACGGGTCGCGAATAGGCGGAGAATCCGCCCAGAATCATTTTGGGTTTTTCCTTGCGGGCGGCGGCTTCGATTGCGGCATAGTCAATCTCGCCGCTGCCTGGGTCCAGTTCATACGCAATCGGCTGATACAGCTTGCCGGAAAAATTGACCGGCGAGCCGTGAGTCAGATGACCGCCATGGGCCAGGCTCATGCCCAGGAACTTGTCGCCGGGGTTGAGCAGCGCCAGGAACACCGCCGCGTTGGCTTGCGCCCCGGAATGCGGCTGCACATTGGCAAAGCGGGCATCGAACAGCTGCATCACCCGCTCGCGGGCCAGATCCTCGGCCACGTCAACATGCTCACAGCCCCCGTAATACCGCCGGTGCGGCAAACCCTCGGCGTATTTGTTGGTCAGGACCGAACCCTGTGCCTGCATCACGGCCGGACTGGCATAGTTTTCCGAAGCGATGAGCTCGATGTGGGCTTCCTGGCGCCGAGCCTCGGCATCGATGGTGGCAAACAGCTGGGGATCGGCCGTCGCAAGCGTGGGGTAATTTTGGTACATCAAAAAGTCCGCTGAAAGGGTGGATTAGGACACTTGTAACATGCGTTCCAGGGCGATGCGTGCCGGCACGGCCACATCGTCTGGAACCTTGATTTGATTCACCACCTGACCGGCGACGAGATTTTCCAGGGTCCAGGCCAGATGCTGAGGATCGGTCCGGAACATGGTGGAACACATGCAGACCACCGGCGACATGAACTGGACCTTGACGCCGCGCGGCTTCATCTCATGGTGCAGGCGATTGACCAGATTCAGTTCGGTACCGACCAGCCAGGTGGTGCCGGGCGCCGAGGCCCGGACGGTACTCAGGATCGCTTCGGTGGACCCCACGACATCCGACTTTTCGCAGACCTCGAAGCTGTTCTCCGGGTGACTGATCACCTGGCCATCGGGCTCACGCTCCCGAAACCGGTCGATGTGTTCCGGCTTGAACATCTGATGCACCGAACAGAACCCCTTCCACAGGATGATCTTGGCCCGACGAATCTCTTCCGCACTCAGCCCGCCCATCGGCAGATCGAAGTCCCAGACCACCATGTCCTTCAGGGGGATGCCCATGCGGTAGCCGGTGTTCCGGCCCAGATGCTGGTCCGGGAAGAACAGCACCTTTTCGCGCTGCGCAAACGACCATTCCAGAATGCCCCGCGCATTGGTCGACGTGCACACCACCCCGCCATGCCGGCCACAGAAGCCTTTCAGGTCCGCCGCGGAATTGATGTAAGTGACCGGCGTGACCGATTCATCCGGATCATCCAGAACGCTGGCCAGTTCCCGCCAGGCGCGTTCGACATTCGCCAGATTGGCCATATCCGCCATCGAACAGCCGGCCGCCATATCGGGCAACACCACGACCTGCTCCGGACGACTCAGAATATCCGCCACTTCAGCCATGAAATGCACACCGCAAAAGACGATGTAATCGGCCTGGGAATCCGCGGCCTGGCGCGACAGCTTCAGTGAATCGCCGGAATAATCCGCGTGCTGAAACACCTCATCGCGCTGGTAGTGGTGACCCAAGATGGCCAGTCGGGAACCCAGCGCCAGTTTGGCCTGACGAATCCGCGCCGCACAGCTGGTGTCATCCAGCTGATTAAATTCCTGAATCGCAAGAGAAGCCGCCATGCTGGCCTCCTAAATGTTCGTGGGCGTCTGCCGGTGCGTCATTTTCGCGCAAAAACGCGTTTAACGCACCGCCGGACTTGGACCGCTGACAGGCTCAATTGGTTGCGGGAGCTGGATTGACGCTCAATTCCAGACTGCCCATCACCGCATCGGCCTGCTGAGAGGTGTCGAAATAGGCCGCGGTTATCGTGACTTTCTGATCCTGGGCTGTGGTCACCACGGTCACCACACCCTTGCTGCCGCTGGCATTGCCCACCACCGCGACCGATTCATCCGACGATGACCAGACCACCGATGTGGTGATGTCCTGCGTACCTGACAGCGTCTCATTGGCGATCCGAGCCTCGGCGGTCAAAGCCAGGGTGCTGCCGCTGCTGAGCTCGGCGTTGCCGCCGCTGACGGTGATGCTGCGGATGTCCAGCAGGCTGCCCGCGTCATCGGCCGCACCAATTGTCACCCTGGCCGTTGGCAGAACCTCGGGTCCGTCACCGGCACTGCGCAGGGCACTGGCCAGCGCGATCCCACGATCGACCACGCTGCTCAGCGCAAAGCCCCGTGAGCCGTTCTGATTGCTCATCAGCAGCAAGGCTGTATCGGAGGACGTCCAGAGCACGTCGCGGGTCAGATTCCAGTCGATTTCGCCATCGGTGCCGCTGAAACGACCGTTCACCTGGTAGGCCCGGCCGGTACCCAGCAGCATCAGCGCATCCTGCGGCGTGACCGCCAGGCTGTCCGCTTGCAGGCTCACGTCCAGGACCTTGAACTCCACGCTATTGCTGGTGATCTCATCACCCTCGATGCTGGAGTCCGGATCGTAAACGGCGCTGAGCGCCGCGCTTTGACCCGGCGCTTCGAACACCGAGGTGATCACCCCGGTACCGCGCGCCGACGCATAGCCCACTGCGCTGTCGCTGAGCTGAAAACTGACCAGGCCGGTCAGGTTCTGTTTCAGCCCGCCGCTGTAGTGGCCAATCGCATGCACCGCGATACTGGCGTCCGGTGGCACGGCGATACTGCTCAGCGGCTGGTCCGGCGCATCGGCCAGAACCAGTTCAATGCTGCTCAGGGTCTGATTCACGACCTGAATGGGCACGCTCTGCTGGCGATTGCAGAAATCGATCGAGAAATTCACCGTGTCGGTCCCAGCCGCGCCATCAACCGCGGCAATCAGCCCGGAACTGCGGTCAATCGTGCTGGCCGCATCTGCGCCGGCACTGCCGGTCACCGACCAGTCTCCCAGCGAACTCATATCCAGCACGCTCAGGGCGGCATCGCCGGAAAGCACGCCCGTGGACCGCATGAAAACGCGATTGCCTTGCGCCAGGGTCTGCTGATGGGGTGACAGCTCGATCTTGAGCGGTTTGACCGTGACCGGGATGCTGTCTTCGAAGTTCAGGTATTTGACGGTCAGCACCGCGGTCCCGGCCTTGACCGGCAGCAAGGTTCCGTTGACGAAAAATTCCGTGTCCGATGCCGGGATCGAGCCGTCACTGACCCGCAGCACCGTTTCATCACTGGAGCTCCAGACCGCGCCAGACCGCCGGGCGAAATCACCCGCGCTGCCGTCGTTGAAGGCCAGCCGGGCCTGAGCCGTACCGGCGAGACATTCGAACAGTTCGGCACTTTCAGCGATGTCGTTGACGCGAATTTCCAGCGATTCGGGCGCATTGCCCTTACCGATGCCGCTGCAGCCACTAAGCAGTGCTACAGCCCCGAGTACCGCGAGATTCCTAGGATTTTGGTTCATCAAGTTTCGCTTTGGTCCGCAAACGGATGCCCAGTTCGCGCAATTGAGGTTCGCCGGCTTGACCCGGCGCATTGGTCAGCAGGCAACTGGCCGACTGGGTTTTGGGAAATGCAATCACGTCCCGAATGGACTCGGCGCCGCACATCAACGTCACCAGCCGATCAATGCCGAAGGCGATGCCGCCGTGAGGCGGGCACCCGTAACGCAGGGCATTGAGCAGGAAGCCGAATTTCTCCTGCGCTTCGTCCGCACTGATGCCCAGGATATCGAATACGGCCTGCTGCATGTCCACATCATGGATACGCACCGAGCCGCCGCCGATTTCACTGCCATTCAGGACCATGTCATAGGCTTGAGACATGGCGGTTCCCGGATCGTTCTTCAATGCAGCCGGATCGGGATTCGAGGGCCCGGTAAAGGGATGATGCAAGGCCTGGTAGCGCTTGGTCGTTTCATCCCATTCAAACAAGGGCCAGTCTTCGATCCACAGCGGAAACCAACCCTTCGCGTTGAGGTTCAGATCGCGGCCCAGTTCCAGACGCAGGGCGCCCAGGGCAGCGCTCACCACACTGGCCTTGTCGGCGCCAAAGAACAGCAGGTCACCGTCCTGCGCGGCGCTGCGGCTCAGAATGCCGGAGACGGTCTCATCGGGCAGGAATTTCAGAATCGGCGACTGCAGCCCGTTCACACCGTCGGCCAGCGCATTGACCTTGATATAGGCCAGGCCTTTGGCCCCGTAGCGCGAAACGAACTTGGTGTAATCGTCGATTTCCTTGCGGCTCAGCGCCGCCCCACCGGGCACGCGCAGCACCGCCACCCGTCCGTCAGGATCAGCCGCCGGGCCGGCAAAAACCTTGAATTCCACGCCCTGCATCAGGTCGGCCACTTCGACCAATTCCAGCGGATTGCGCAAATCCGGCTTGTCCGAGCCGAAGCGCTGCATGGCTTGCGCATAGGACATCCGCGGCACGGGATCGGGCAGATCGACATCAAGCACGGTCTTGAACAGATCGCGCAACATCGCTTCCATCCGGACCTTGATTTCTTCCTCGGTCAGAAACGAGGTTTCAATATCGAGCTGGGTGAATTCAGGCTGCCGGTCGGCGCGCAGATCTTCATCGCGAAAACACCGGGCAATCTGGTAGTACAGATCACACCCGCCCATCATCAGCAACTGTTTGAACAGCTGGGGTGATTGCGGCAGGGCGAAAAATTCCCCCGGATGAGTCCGACTCGGCACCAGATAATCGCGCGCCCCCTCGGGCGTCGCGCGGGTCAGCACCGGCGTTTCCACTTCCAGATAACCACGCTCTTCCAGATGCCGTCGCAGGCGGCTGATCACCTGGGCGCGCAGCCGCAAACGCTGCTGCATCTGCGGACGACGCAGGTCCAGGAAGCGGTAGCGCAAACGGGTTTCCTCGCCGGCCTCTTCCTCGTCCAGTTGAAACGGCGGCGGCTCGGAACGGCTGAGGATGTCCATGCCCAGCGCATAGACCTCCACCTGCCCGGTGCTCAGATCGGCATTTTCGGTACCGGCAGGACGTGGCCGAACCCGGGCCCGCACCTTGATCACGAACTCCGAACGCAGGCGCTCGGCCGCGGCGAATAATCCGGGCTCATCCGGATCGAACACCACCTGCAGCAAACCGGTGTGATCGCGCAAATCCACGAAGATCACGCCCCCATGGTCGCGCCGTCGATGCACCCAACCGGATACCGTAATCTCTTGATCTATCTCTGCCGTGCCGAGGGCACCGCAGTAATGGGTTCTATACATGAAGGATGGCTGCGCGGAAAAAGCGCGGTAGCTTACGATTTCGACGCCCTGGCCTCAAGCGCGGCGCGCTCCGGAGTGACCACGCCCAGCGTCATGATCATCTGTAATGCGTCCTCAACCGGCATATCCAGGCTGTGTACGTCGGCCCGCGGAACGAATACGACAAAGCCCGAAGTCGGGTTGGGCGTCGTCGGCACGTAGATGGTCACGACGTCACCTGCGCATTCGGCAATCAGACGGGTGGGGTCGGCGGTCTGAAATCCCAAAGTCCAGACTCCTTTGCGCGGGTATTCCAGCAATACGACCTTGCGGAAGGTCTGACTGTCATCCGACATCACCGCGCTGGTCAGGCGTTTGACTCCGCTGTAGATCGAACGCACCAGGGGAATGCGCTCCAGCGCGCTTTCGCTTAACTCGATCACCCGTCGACCAATGAAATTGGCCACGGTTGCGCCGGTACCCAGCACCAGCAGCAGACTCAACAAGATCCCGAAACCCGGAATCTCGAAGCCGAACAGGGCCTCTGGTCGCCAGGTCGGTGGCACCAGGATCAAGGACTGATCGAGCAGCTCAACGACCAGTCGCAATACCAGCAGGGTCGCCACCAGGGGCAACCAGATCAGCAGACCTGCAATCAGCCAGCGCCGCAACAGGCCGGTCAATCTCACGGTTTGCTGGTACTGCTGGCCGCCGGGCTGGCCGCGCTGGTCGTGTTGGTCGTGCTGGGCTTGCTGGTCACCGCGGCGGGCGTGCTCGTGGTATCGGGCTTGGCCGCATCACCGGCCAGATTCTTCTGTCCTTTCGACTTGAAATCGGTTTCGTACCAGCCACTGCCCTTGAGTCGAAATGCGGCGGCTGACACTTTTTTCACCAGGTTTTCGGTGCTGCAGGACGGGCACAGCGTCAAGGGTGGATCACTGACTTTGCGCAAGGCTTCCAGTTCATGGTTACAGGACGTACAGCGGTATTCGTAAATAGGCACTTTAAGGATTCCAAAGCTCAAACGCTGGCGCTTCTTCTGGGGATGATTCCGGCCGTTTCAAGGGCCTGTGAAGCCCTTTCCCGGAATGCCGCCTCACCGCTCACACCGGAAAACGATTGGCCACGCGCTGGGCCAGTTTAGGGAAAACGTAAGAATGCAGGCCGGCCATCAGCGCATAGCCCGGCGCAATCCGCGCCGGGCGCTTCTTGACCGCCTTGACGATCCAGGCCCCAGCCTGCTCGGCACTCATGCCCGGCAACTTCTGATAATGCCGGGTTGGTGCGATCATCGGCGTACGCACGATGGGATAGTGGATGGCCGTGACCGCAACGCCCTGATCCGGCAATTCGGCGGCCAGACTTTTTGAAAAGCCATCCAGCGCGCATTTGCTGCCGACATAGGCGGCGAATCGCGGTGAGGGCATCAAGGTACCCCAGGTCAAAATATTGATGATGTGCCCATCGCCACGCTCCAGCATGTGCGGCAACAGTTTCAGGGTCAGGCGCACGGCAGAAAAATAGTTCAGCCGCATGCAACGTTCGAAGTCGTGAAACCGCTCCAGCGATTCGGTGATCGGCCGCCGAATCGAACGACCGGCGTTATTCACCAGCACATCCACGCCACCGTGCTCATCCAGAACCTTGGCGGCCAGCACGTCCAGCGCATCGAAATCATTCAGATCGACTGCGTATCGGGCGGCTGAGCCCCCTTGGGCGCGAATCTGGTCGACCACCTCCTTGAGTTCAGCCCCTCGCCGCGCCACCAGGATCAGGCGCGCACCTTGCTGGGCCAACTGAATCGCCGCAGCGCGGCCGATACCGCTGGATGCGCCGGTGATCAATATGCGTTTGCCGGAAATTGTCGTCACGGAAATACCTTGAGAGTGTCTTGCCCAATGATCGGGAATAGCCAGAGCGCGGCCAGCCGCGGATCGCGCCCGGCGAGCCGGCAGCACGAAAAGCCAATCATCGCAGTATTGGCCTGCACAAATAAACCGTGCGGCCGGCAGACAGCACTTTGAGCCGCGACAGGGTCTTGTACAAAAGAATTGATCGAGGGCCTTCAGCGCCTGTGCAGACTCAAAGCCCCAGCGAGGAGTTCGAAAGGCCGCGCCAGTGCGCCGCCCACAGACATCGCGCGGTCACCGTCCGAACGCAAAAGCCTGCACAAACCCTCTTGCGGACAGGCCCTTATGCTACGGACCGTAAGCCCGAACGCGCGGTGGCGGTGACGCTGGGGATTGCCGAATCGGGCTTTGACCGACGTGCCGTTGTTCCGGTCACACCAGCTTTCAGGCCGAGTGACACTTCGCCTTCCGCCAGGCTGGCCAGCTGGCGCTGCCAGACCCGCAGGGCCCGCCTTAACAGCCAGCGCATACCCAGACGATCAAACATCTCACCCAGTGGTCCGAACCGGGGACAGTACACCAGGCTCATGCGCAGCCAACAGCGTGCACCTGCCGCCGGGACCACCTCGATGCACAGCTGTGCCGAGCGCAAAGGCAGACTGCATTGCAGGCACTGCGCAACGATGGCCTCGCCTTCCTGCCAGGCAATGATCTGATCGCTCCAGCGCACCCCGGCATGGAACGCGCACAGACGGCGGGCTCCAAGCGGCTGGCCAGGGCGCAGGAACACCTGGCAGCGCCGTACCCACGGGTGATGCAGCTGTCCATCCGGAAATGCCGCCAGCAATGCCCAGACAACCGATGCCGGGGCGTCAATGTCGCGGCGCAAACTCAGCCTCATTGCCGGATACACACGTGCGGTCATGGCGTTCTCCTCGACTGCAGCTGATCAAACCGGTTCGGACTGCCGGACAAGCCTGCGTCTTGATCCGGCCCCGTTCGCAGCGTGTCGCTGGCAGTTGCTCTGTGGGCATTGCATTGCACCGCAGTAGCGACCCTGAGGCTAGCGGAGAATCATGACATCGGCTGTAGGACCAGGATGACTTGCCGCGAAGCGGGGCCGCGCCCAGGAGACCTCAGCTCGCGCCAATCTGTGCCTGCTCGCGCTCGTTCATCCAGGCGATGAAGTCCGCTTGAGACAGCGGTTTCGAAATGACGTAGCCCTGAGCGTAATCACAACCCAAGTCCATCAGCGCATCCAGGGTGGCCAGATCTTCGACGCCTTCGGCCACCACTTTGAGACCGAAATTATGCGCCAGTTCGATCACCGTTCGGACGATTTTGGCATCGGCCTCGTTACTCAACAGATGAGTCACAAAAGACTTGTCGATCTTGAGTTCGTGGGCCGGAATATTCTTGAAATAAGAGAACGACGAATAGCCTGTCCCGAAGTCATCGATCGAAATCCTGTTCCCCGCCTGGCGCAGTTGATGCAGGCGCTCAAGAATCAGGGCGGGACTCTCCATCAAGCCGCTTTCGGTGACCTCCAGGATCAGCCCCCCTTCGCCCACGCCCCAGATTGAGCGCGCATCCGCCACCAGGTCCACCAGTCCTTCACTCTGGATCACGCTCGGAGTCAGGTTCACCGCCACCGGCAGGCGCCCCCAGCACTGAGGCCATTCGGCCACCTGACGCAAGGCCGAATTGATCACGTACTTTGTCAGCGCTTGGATCTGGCCGGTTTCATCCGCAACCTGCATGAAGACCTCCGGCGAAAGCGACGGCTGGCCAGGACGATTCCAGCGTATCAGGGCCTCCACACTGGCCGGCTCGCCTGTCGTTAGCGAGATTTTTGGCTGAAAGGCCAGCTCGAAGTCGCCCTGCTCGATGGATTTGGCCAAATCCCGCTCCACGTCCCAGGGAAACACCAGCCGGGCATTCTGATCTTCACAATACATCTCCATCAGCGACCCACGCTTGCGGGCATTCTCCAGAGCCAGTTCAGCCTTTTGCAGCAGTACCGCACTGGAATCGGCGTGGTCCGGAAACAGGGCGATGCCGATGGTGGGATTCAGGGTCACGTGCTGAAACTGCACGATTGACGCCTCCTTGCCCAGCCGCTGGACTTTGAAAGGCGCCGCGCTCAGCCGCAGAATCTTGTTCGCCGCCAGCGTGGTCTGGGCCGCATGCTTCAAGCCGGGCACCACGATGACCAGGCGCCCCTGCGGCAGGGTGCGCACCATGTCCTTGTCGCGGATGCTGGCCTGCAGATGCGCCGCATACTGCTCCAGCAAGGAATAGCGAAAAGCATAGCCATGCCGGGCGGTCACCCGATCGATACTGCCCAGTTCGATGACCAGCAGACAGAGATTCTGCTGGCCGGCCTTGGCTTCGTCCAGATGCTGGTCAATCAGCTGGTGAATGGCTGCCTGGATCTCACACAGACGCTGGATATCCAGTTCCGCACCCATCTATGCGTCAATCCAGATAATAATCAGCAGGGTCGATGCCATACGCCCCCCGCTCAAGCCCGCGGATGATCCAGACGGCCTTGGGGTCATCGCGACCATCGGGCAGAAGTCGCAGATTGATGCTCTCCGGTGCGGACAAGGGTTGCTTTGCCGCATCCAGCAGCAGCAGTACGGTCGGACGCAAGCGACGCTCGCGATTCTGCTCTACAACCACACCCACTTCGCCGGAGTTCATCTCGACCAGAGCTCCCGTCGGGAACACGCCGATCGCCTGGATGAACTGTTCAACCAACTCGCGCTGAAACGCGGTATCGGCCATGCCAATGAGCTGTTGCATCGCCACCGACGTGGATTTTGCCGCAGCATAAGGACGTTGCGAGGTCATCGCGTCATAGGTGTCGATCAAACCGGCCATGCGACCAAACACCGGAATATCATCACCCGCAAGACCTCGGGGGTAGCCGCTGCCATCATGCCGTTCATGATGATATTCCAGCATGGTTTCCACCACGTCGTCTTGCTTTCCGGCAGCCCGGAGGATAGTCAGCCCGAAGGCAACGTGCTGTTCCATCATCTTCTGATCGTCGGCGTCCAGCTTGTTGGGATTGTGCAGTAAATGATCCGGCAACAGGACTTTGCCGACATCGAACAACAGCGCCCCCAGGGCAAAGGACTTCAGCAGCTCGCTGTCGAGTCCCAACTGGCGCCCGAACACGATCGCCACCACCGAGGATCCCAAGGAATGCTTGAACGCATAGTTGTCCTTGTCCCGGAGGCTCAGCAGCCAGGACAGCGCGTCACAATTGCGCAGCACGCTGTCCACCATGGGTCCGACCACCGTTTCCAGCTCCTCGACATTCACCTTCTTGCCTTCGCGGGCGCTGTTCAGAACCGAAGTGAGCTGCTCCTCGGCAGAATCCAGCGTAGCTTTGGCAGCGGGCAATTCGTCTTTGATCGTGACGAGATTCTGATACGCGATCGGGGGATCGGTATACAGTTTTCCCAGCCCGGCGGGCACCGGCTTGTGCGTCACCCGCGACGGGCGGGCTGCTGCAGCGCCCGACGTCCGGCCTTTAGGCTTTGCGACCGGACGGGAGCGCTCCTGGAACCGGCGATCGGACAGATCCCGATCGACAAACACATGCGCGCAGTGCTCCCGCAACTGGGCGATTTCTTCCTTGCTCTCGATCTGGAACCCCTGCAACAGAAACGGCGTCCCCAGCCAGGAACGATCCAGCCGCGTCACGTACATTCCGATCTCCAGGTCTGCAGTGTCGATTTTGGCCGTGTTATCTGGCATTGATCTCTCGTTGAAAGAAGGCGATTTCCCGATCGAGAAGTCTAGCGCGTCGCGGACTCCCGCAGGTGAAATTGGTGTCATCTGCGGGACCGGCCGTCGGACTACTCCTGCTTGTGAAACCACTGCAAGCACCGTGCCTGTGAGTCAAGGATTCATTTGACGGACACAAAAACGCCAGCACGAGGCTGGCGTTGTTGTTTTTTGGCTCCCCGAGACGGGCTCGAACCGCCGACCCAGTGATTAACAGTCACTTGCTCTACCAACTGAGCTATCGGGGAAGATTGAAAGCGCGGCATTATAGCGACGGGTTCCCGGGGGTACAAGGCTGAAATCACATTTCTTTCTTGTTACCGCCAGATTGCTGACAGTACCGGGCCAATTCCCCGTCATTCCATGACACTTTCGCCACGCCCGACGCCCTGCCCGCAACCGCACAAACGCCGCTCAGGCCGATCCACCACGACCCGACACCTCGCCCGCAAGACCTGAGCGCTGCGACGCACTCGCCTATGGCTTGAGCGCCTGTGCGATTCGCTCGATCGCCAACTGCAGGGTGTGCAGACTCGTCGCGTAGGACAGGCGCATATGCCCCGGGGTACCAAAGGCCGAGCCCGGCACCAGGGCCACACCGGCATGTTCCAGCAGATACTCGCCCAGTTGCACATCGTCCTCCACATCGGCGAGGGTCTCGATCACGGCAGAGAAATCCGGGAAGGCGTAGAAGGTCCCGTCCGACTCCAGGCAACTGACCCCAGGCAGCGCATTGAGCGCCGCGACGACATAATCGTGACGCTCCTTGAACGCCACGTTCATCTGCGCCACGCAGGCCTGATCACCATTAAGCGCGGCCACCGCGGCGGCCTGGGAAATCGACGCCGGATTGGACGTGCTCTGTGACTGAACCTTGCTCATTGCCTTGATAATCGGCGCCGGACCGGCCGCATAGCCGATCCGCCAGCCGGTCATGGAATAGGCTTTGGACACCCCATTGAGGACCAGGGTCCGGTCGTACAGATCCGGGGCCACGGTGACGATATTGCAGAACGCTTCCTCGGTCCACAGAATGTGCTCGTACATGTCATCGGTGGCGATATAGACCTGCGGATGGCGCCGCAGCACGTCCGCCAGGGCTTCCAGTTCGGCCGCACGATAGGCTTTGCCGCTGGGGTTGGACGGGCTGTTCAGCACCAGCAGCTTGGTCTTGGGCGTAATCGCCGCCTCGAGCTGCGCCGCGGTGATCTTCAGCTCCGTATCCACCCCGGTTTCCAGCACCACCGGCGTGCCGTCGGCCACCAGCACCATATCCGGATAGGACACCCAATAGGGTGCCGGAATAATGACTTCATCTCCGGCATCCAGCAACGACAGGGCCAGATTGAAAAAGCTTTGTTTGCCCCCGCACGACACCAGAATCTGTTCGGCCGTATACGTCAGGCCATTATCACGCTGGAACTTATCGATCACCGCCTGCTTGAGCTCGGGCGTTCCGCCCACCGCGGTATACTTGGTCTTGCCCTGCTGAATCGCATTGATGGCGGCTTGCTTGATATGGTCGGGGGTATCGAAATCGGGTTCACCCGCACCCAATCCGATCACATCGCGACCGGCGGCGCGTAATTCCGCCGCGCGGGCGGTGACGGCTAAAGTAGGAGAAGGCTTGATGCGCTGTACGCGCGAAGACAGGACGCTGCTCACGGGCTGCTCTTAGAGGGAACGGAGCCCGAAATCATACTGAATTCATCATGCTGACTCCACAAGACAACCCCTTTGAGCTGCAGGCAGACTGGGCGCCAGCCGGCGATCAACCGGCGGCCATCCGGGAATTGATCGCGGGTCTGGAAGCCGGCTTGAGCCATCAAACACTGCTCGGTGTCACCGGTTCGGGCAAAACCTTCACCATCGCCAATGCGATCGCGCGGTTGCAGCGTCCCGCCCTGATTCTGGCGCCAAACAAGACCCTGGCGGCGCAGTTGTACGGCGAATTCCGCGAATTCTTCCCCCATAACGCGGTGGAGTATTTCGTTTCTTACTACGATTACTACCAGCCCGAAGCCTATGTGGCGGCCTCGGACACGTTCATCGAAAAAGATTCCTCGGTTAACGAACATATTGAACAGATGCGCCTGTCCGCCACCAAGGCCATGCTGTCGCGTCGCGACACCATCGTCGTCGCCTCGGTATCCGCCATTTACGGGCTGGGCGATCCAGAAGCGTATTTCCAGATGGTCATGCATTTCGTCAAGGGTGATCGCCTGGATCAGCGTGAGCTGCTCCGCCAGCTGGCCGATCTGCAATACCGCCGCAACGACCTGAGCTTTGTCCGTGGCAGTTTCCGGGTTCGCGGCGATGTGATTGACATTTTTCCGGCGGAATCCGTGGACGAAGCGGTGCGCCTGGAACTGTTCGATGATGAAATCGAATCCATCAGCCTGTTCGATCCGCTGACCGGCGTACTCAAACAACGCGTCCCGCGATTCACGATTTTTCCCAAGACTCACTATGTCACCAGCCGCCAGCGCCAGCTCGACATGCTCGAGGCGATCAAGGACGAACTGCGTGAGCGTCTGGCGCAGTTGCGCGAGGACAATCGCCTGCTCGAGGCGCAGCGGCTGGAACAGCGCACCCTGTTCGATCTGGAGATGATTCAGGAACTGGGTTACTGCTCGGGCATCGAAAATTATTCCCGCTTCCTGTCCGGCCGGGCGCCCGGCGAGCCTCCGCCCTGCCTGTTCGATTATCTGCCCGCCGATGCGCTATTGATCGTGGACGAATCCCACGTGACGATTCCGCAGCTCGGGGCGATGTACAAGGGTGATCGCTCGCGCAAGGAAACCCTGGTCAAATACGGTTTTCGCCTGCCATCGGCGCTGGACAACCGCCCCCTGCGGTTTGATGAATTCGAGCGCCTGGCCCCGCAGACCATCTTCGTTTCCGCCACACCCGGGGATTACGAAGCCGAAACCACCGGCGCCGTCGTGGAGCAAGTGGTCCGACCCACCGGCTTGCTCGACCCGGTGATCGAGGTTCGCCCGGCCGGCCATCAGGTAGATGATCTGCTCGGCGAGATCCGCGAACGGATCAAGCAGTCCGAGCGGGTCCTGGTCACGACCTTGACCAAACGCATGGCTGAGGATCTCACCGAATATCTGTTCGAACATGGCGTGCGGGTGCGCTATCTGCACTCCGACGTGGACACCGTGGAACGGGCCGAGATCATCCGTGATCTGCGCCTGGGCAGCTTCGACGTCCTGATCGGGATCAATCTGCTGCGCGAAGGGCTGGATATTCCGGAAGTGTCCCTGGTCGCCATCCTGGACGCCGACAAGGAGGGCTTCCTGCGCTCCGAGCGCTCCCTGATTCAGACCATCGGGCGCGCGGCGCGCAATTTGAACGGCAAGGCCATCCTCTACGCGGACCAGATCACCGGGTCGATGCGCCGGGCGATCGACGAAACCGACCGCCGTCGAGCCAAACAGGAACAATACAACCTGAGCCATGGCATCACCCCCATCGGCATCCGCAAGGCGGTCATGGATGTGATGCACGCCGGATTCGAGGATCTGCAGCAGCGCAGCCAGCTCAAAGTGGCGGAACAAGGCCCTGACTATCAGCGCATGGCGCCGGGCAAGCTGGCCGCCGTCATCGCCGGCCTGGAAAAGGAGATGTACGCGGCCGCGCAAAATCTCGAATTCGAAAAAGCCGCGGCCAAGCGCGACGAAATCCAGCATATCCGCGATCTGACGCTGGGTCTGGCAACCTGATCCGCAACTGCTCACGCGCCGAGGCTGCACATTGACCTAGAATCAATGTTCTTCTCCCGCCGAGCCGCAGCAATGATTCCCCTTCCCGAATGGTTCCCTCAAGCCCTGCCGCTCGTTGCCACCCTGGGGCTGGTTGTGATCGGCTTGTGGGCTTTGAAGCGTTGGCACGAGCGCCATCCACCTAGCGGTCAGGATGCCCATCTGCCCCGCCAGATGGCCCTGGTGGCGGCGCACATCGTCGCCGGCGTGCTGATCCTGCTCAGCCTGCCCGTTTCGGAAACCACCCGCGGGCAGATCTTCAGCCTGACCGGCCTGATCGTCACCGCCCTGATTGCGCTGTCCTCCACCAGTTTTGTCGCCAATGCGATGGCCGGCCTGTTGTTACGCATCATCGACAGTTACCGGCCGGGGGATTTCATCCGCGTGGGCGATCACTTCGGCCGGGTCAGCGAGCGCGGCCTGTTCCACACCGAGATTCAGACCGAAGACCGCGACTTGATGACCTTGCCGAACATGCAGGTCATCACCACCCCCGTCACCGTCGTCCATGCGACCGGCACCATTGTTTCCGCCACCCTGTCGCTGGGCTATGAGGTTCATCATCGTCAGGTCGAAGCCGAGCTGGTCAAGGCCGCGACGGCCTGCGGCCTCACCGATCCCTTCGTGCAGCTACGCGAGCTGGGGGACTTCTCCGTGGTCTATCGCATCGGCGGCCGCCTGGACGATGTGGGCAGCCTGCTCACCGCACGCTCCAACCTGCGCTGTGAGGTGCTTGATGCCTTGCACGCGGCGGGCATCGAAATCGTTTCGCCCAATTTCATGAATCAACGCGTGCAAAGCCCCGAACAGCAAATGATTCCGCGCGACTGGCATCCGCCGAAAGTGCGCGGTGAGCAGGACCCCAAGGTCGAAGACATGCTGTTCGACAAGGCCGAGCAAGCCGGCCAGCAGGAACAGCGCCTGCTCCAGATTGAAACCTTGCGCAAACAGCTCCAGGCCTTGAAAGACCAGTCCGATGCCGGCGCAGAACAAGCCATTGCTGCGGCCGAAACCCAGCTGGGTCTGCTCGAGGCGGAGCATGCCGAGCAGCAGCAATCCCTTGCCGAGAACGGCCGTTCCGGGGAAGTCGCCCCGCCGATTCCGCCGCCGGCCAAAGAACCTAATGCCTGAGGCTTGCCCGACGCCAC
Organism: Oceanococcus sp.; assembly: GCA_041624435.1. Classification (GTDB taxonomy): domain Bacteria; phylum Pseudomonadota; class Gammaproteobacteria; order Nevskiales; family Oceanococcaceae; genus Oceanococcus. The sequence continues at coordinate 23,780 of JBFJVB010000022.1, forward strand.
CGTTTCCGGTATCGTCCGCGGCCTTCGCAGGCGCGTAGCTCAGTTGGTTAGAGCACCACCTTGACATGGTGGGGGTCGGAAGTTCGAGTCTTCTCGCGCCTACCAAAAACGATGGGTTAGCTGTCTTTACAGCTAGCCCATTTTTTTTGTGTTGGACATGCGCCAAGCGCAGCCGCAGCCAATCACCGTATGACTTGCGCTGCGAACGACAGCCCGACTTGCCGGCGACGAGATCGGCGTCGGCAGACCTGGCAGACCGTGCCTGGACACCCTCAAGGCGCCCTCGCCTGGCCTGATAGCGATAAGGACACCCGGGATAGGCCGCTGCGTGGCCCGAGCCGATCAGAGCTTAGTCCGGCAGCATTGCTCCGGCATCAGGCCGCAAGGTATCGTGAGGCTGGGCACCCTGATCAATCCAGGTGGCTCCATGCTGGCATCAGACCCGGCTGTTGAGGCTGACCGTGGAGTCCCCGCCGCGGTTCGTGCTCAGCTGGGCAGCGCATTCAAGGATATCGGAGATACAACTGTGCATTTCGGTCAGATATTGGTGGTGGTCTTTGCGGCACTGTGGTCGGTGACGCTGTTTTCGAACAGCGAGTCCCTGGTGGCCTTGCTGCTGCTGAACGGCGTGGTTCAGCTAGTCCTGTTTTCGCTGGTGGCCTGCATCCCCTTCCTGCGCACCGGCCGGATGTCCTATGTTGATATAGCCTGGCCATTTGGCGTTGCGCTGATCGGACTGCAGATTCTGGTCCTGGGCGATGGCGATGTGCTGCGCAGAGGCGCGGTTGCCGCCGTCTATCTGCTCATCGGGCTGCGCATGGGGCTTGGCGCCGTGACCATGGCCAGAACCACCGGCGTCATTTTCAAGACCGAGTTTCCCCGTTATATCTATCGGCGCATGACCCTGGAGGCCGAAGGCGGGCGGTGGATGCGCCTGCACATGCTGGCTGAAATCCTGGCCCAGGGGTTCGCCAATATGTCGGTACTGGCCCTGCCCGGCTTCATGATGGCGATCAATGGCTCCGATACCCTGTCGGCTTGGGAAATCGCCGGATTGGGCCTGTGGCTGACCGCCTACGTCCTGGAGTCCACGGCTGATCTGCAAAAATTGCGCTTCATGGCAAACCACAAAGGCGGCGTCTGCAACGTGGGTCTGTGGCGCTACAGCCGCCATCCGAATTATTTTTCCGAGTGGCTGGTCTGGACCGGCCTGGTCACCGCCGCGGTGCCTTCCTGGCTGGTCTTGCAGGACAGCGAAAGCTTCGGGGTCTGGATTGGCCTGGGCCTGGGCGCGGCCGGCGCATCGGCGATGATGTACATCACCCTGGTCCATCTGACCGGGGCTATACCGGCGGAATACTATTCGGTGAGAAAGCGCCCTGAGTACGCGCGTTACCAGGCGACCACCAACCGATTTTTCCCTTGGTTCCCGAAGAACCACTGAGCGGCAATCCGACCCTCCCGGGGCAAGCGGGCCGCTGATCGACGTGTCGTTGCCTCGGTGTATGCTTGAACTCAGCCCATCAGGCAAGGGAGCGCCGCAATGATCGAAACCACTCGCCACGGCCACATCCTGGAGATTCAAATCCGGCGGCCGGACAAACTCAATGCGCTGAGCGTTGCCATGTACCACGACCTGGGCCGGGCGCTGGCCGAACTGGACACCGATGAGCAGCTCCGGGTCGCGGTAATCCACGCCGAAGGCGCGCACTTTACCGCCGGCGTGGAGCTGGACCAGTGGGCCGGGCATTTTTCTTCCGGCGAGGGCTTTCCTCTGGCAGACGGCGAGATCGACATTTTCGGACTGACCGGACCACGCCGGCGTAAACCCGTGGTACAGGCCGTCCAGGGCTATTGCTTCACCTGGGGCGTGGAGATGATGCTGAACATGGAGATTCGGGTCGCCGCGCAGGACACCCAGTTCGCCATGCTGGAAGTGCAGCGTGGGCTTTATCCCTGTGGCGGCGCGACCCTGCGCCTGCCCGCGCAGATGGGCTGGGCCAACGCCCAGCGCTATTTGCTGACGGGGGAGCGCTGGTCAGCGGATGAGGCCCACCGGCTGGGCCTGGTTCAAGCAGTCGTGCCGCCCGGAACGCAGTTCGAGGCGGCGATGAAGATCGCGCACAGCATTGCCGATGCGGCGCCACTCGCCGTCCAGGGGGTAATGAGGGCGATTGATTTTGCCGCGCACCATCCGCAGGCCGAAGCCGTAGAGCAGATGTTTCAGGACCTGGTGCCGGTGATGCGCAGCGAGGACGCTGCGGAAGGCGTGCGCTCCTTCATCGAACGGCGCAAGGCGGTATTTCAGGGGCGTTGAGTCCCGTTGGTTTGCAACGACCGAAGCAGCGAAAAAAGGTGTTAGGATCAAGGGGTTGAACGGCATTGAACCTTTGGCCAACAGGCCCAGGCGTGCTGCCGCGGGACAGGCTCCACCCTACTGCCACACGACAATGTCACTCTATCCATGCTGAACAAGAAATCGACACCAGATGCCCTTTGCGGCCTCGCCATGCTCTGCGGATTTGCCCTGTCTGCCTGTGGCGGCAGCGCTGAGGACAGCTCAAGCGCGAGTCTGCCCCTGGCTCGGACCGGCGACGCCGCGAGCTTGGCGGCGCTGCCGAGTCCGCAAGAACTGCGGGCCTTGCAGGCGGAAATCGACAGCTTCGATGCGGGGAATCGACCAGCCGGCAGTGCCGCCGAGCTCGCGTTCATCGAGCACTTGAAGAGTCGCCTCGACTCGCTAGGCATCCCCACCCACAAGCATCCCTTCCACTTCGACCGCTGGAATCCCCCTGCCCGGTTCTCGCTTGAGATACTCGAAGGGCCCGATGCCGGATCGTTTGATATCGCCGCCTATATTCCGTTCTCGGGCACCGGTGACGAGCACGGTATCGAGGCCCCACTGGTCTATGCCTCCATCGACCCGGCGACCGGTTTACTGGAAGGGGAGGATCCGCGGGGCAAGATTGTCGTGGTCGATGTCCCGCCCGCCCCGCTGCCCTTGGCCGTGTTCAAGTCACTCTCCTACTACGAGCATGACCCGGACAACGATACCCACCCGCAAGACATCTACCGCCGGACCTGGCTGGCGCAGGCCGGCATGTGGGTCATTCTCGACGCGCTTTCCAGCGCCGGCGCCGCAGGTCTGGTCGCCGTGCTTGACCTTCCCGAGGAGGCGGCTCGCGGCGCCTATTTCCCTTATGACGGCAACGTTCGCAACGTTCCCGGTGTCTATGTCGACCGGGAGGTGGGTTCGGTGATCAAGAACGCCGCAACCGGTGTGCAGGCGCGCCTGGTGATGAACGCCACCGTGGACCCGGACTCGACCTCGTACAACCTGTCGGCCATCATTCCCGGCGCCCCTGGCCCGGATGCGGATAACCTCATCGTGCTGCACTCGCATACCGATGGGCCCAACTCGATCGAAGACAACGGCACGATCGCAGTCGTCGAACTTGCCCGGTACTTCAAGGGCGTGCCCGAGGCAGACCGGCCGAAGTCACTCATGATTCTCCTGACCTCCGGGCACTTTTCCGGCTGGGCCGGCGCCCTCGCCTGGGTCGAAGAAAATCAGGCGCTCAAAGGGAAAGTCGCCACGATCATCTCGCTTGAGCACCTCGGGGCGCGCGAATATGTCGAGCTCGAAGACGGCCGCTACGGTCTGACCGGGCGCGCTGAGATGGGCGGCATATTCGTCGGTCCGAATGAACCACTGGTGAGCGAGAGCATCGACCTGGTGAAGCGGGAAAACATCAAGCGCCACTTCGTGCTGCGCCCTTTCTATCCGTCCCGAACCGAGCCGGGCGAGTTGGGCTGGCCCGGCGAGGCCACCGAATTCGAAACCGCTGGATTTCCGACCCTGCAGTACATCACCGGCCCGCAGTACCTGCTGAACTGGGGTGTCGACACCACCAACATCTTCACGGACTATGAACTCATGCGTCGCCTGATGCGGGGCTTTGCGCAAATGGTCCACAACATCATGCCGATCGATGCCGACGAGTTGCGTGACGACGATCCGGACACCATCGGCACGCCGCTCGAATGAGTCCGACCATTCGCGTCCTGGGGGCCGTCTGTCCGGGTTGCGCCAGAGGCACCGGGGCGCAGGCCGACGATGGGTTTGCGGCCTCATGCCGGGCATCGGGCGAAACAGGCGGTCACACTACACTCAGGCACCGCAGATTGGGGCAGACTCTGCAATCCGTGGGGTCGGTCACAGACTGCCAGTCAGCCCTAGCAGCCAGCAGGGGGGCCACCTGGCGCCAATTTCGCAAGGGAGATTTTTGGATGGGCAAGTTCAGCCGCAGCCTGGCCGTCGCATTGATGATCGGCCTGTGGGGTCACAGCTGGGGTCAAGGGCTTGACTTCGTTGAAACCGCAGACGGCGTCAAACTCTACGACACCCGGGATCTGGTCCAGTGGACCCATACGCGCCTGGTCTTCAACAAAGACCTGGAGCGGGTCGCTGTGGGCCAGAATTCAACGCTCGAAGTCGAGGTGCTCGGCAGCAACGAGGTTCTGGCCCTGGCCAAAAGCGTTGGGCGAACCAGCATCATGGTCTGGTACACCGACAAAACCACCGAAACCTTTCTTTTCAGGGTGATTCAGGACCTGACCGTATTGCGCCGGGCGTTACGCGATGTTCACCCTGGAATCCGCCTGGAATTGGCCCCCGATCGCGCGGCCCTGGTGCTGCGCGGACGGGTGCCAACCGTGAAATTTCGGCTGGCTGCGGAATCCGTGGCCCGCAATTACCTCGAGGTCGGCAACAAGAAGACTTCGGGGCAGACCGACATCCTGGTGCAATCCCCTGCCGGGGGGCAGCAGATGAATGATGCCAATCTCCGGATCACGACAAACGACGCCGCCGCAGAGCGCTCCGCCGCAATTATCAATCTGATTCAGGTGGAAGAACTTCCGCTCAGCCGCGAGGAGACACTGCTTGCCGCGATTCGTGCGGTGGGCGGTCAGGACGTCCATATCAATCGAATTCAGCAAGGGGATCTGGCCGATAACGGCCTCGACACCCTGACCTTGACCGGATCGGTGGAGAATCAAATCGTCCTGACCCGGGTGCTGAATATTGCCTCGCGCCTGTTCCTCAGCCCTGACGGGAAAGTGGGACAGGCGGGCACCGTGGTACCCATCGCGGACGAATCGGGCGGACTGCTGGGACAAGATTCCAGGTTTGCCAGTTCGGGCAGCAGCCTCAGCGGGGGTGGAGTGGGTGGGGGAACGGACAACAATATCCGGACCAATATCGCCCGCTCCAAATTGATCTCGGTGGCAGGCGGACGAATTCTTTCGATGATCGAGGTCAAAGACCTGCCACAGGTCCGTGTAACCCTGCAGATGCATGAGGTCGACCGCGTCAGACTCAAAACCTGTCGGCCCGATCTGACCGCCATCACCGAGGGATACCAGAACGACAACCGCTTTGGCATCAGTGGTGCGACCCAGCAGGCCGTGGGCGCGTCCAGTGTTGAAAACGCCTTGCAACTGGTCAGCGGCGCCATTACGAATAATCTGCAGATCGCCAGTGGAAGTTACGCCTTCGACCTGCTGTTCTCACTGCTTGAAAAAGAGGGCATCTCCCGCACTTTGTCACGTCCGTCGCTGACCGTGCTGGCCGGAGAAACCGCGGTATTCCGTGCCGGAGGCGAAGTTCCGGTACCCAGCGCTTACGCCCCGGTGGGCATTGCCAGCGGCGACACCGCGGGCGCAAACACGGCCGGCGTATTCAGTGGAACCGAGTTCAAGTCATTCGGAATCGAGCTGAGGGTGAGGGCCATGGTAGGAGACGATGACCGGATTACGCTGGATGTGAACCCGACCGTTTCCCTGCCAGACACGCTACTGACTCAGCAAATCGCCGGAAGCACCGGCACAAGTCTGAACACCGCTGCATTCGATGTGCGAAGCATCAATACCTCGACCCGGCTTGAAGATGGCCAACCGATGGTTATCGGCGGACTGGTCACTCGCGATATCTCGGACGACGAATCCTATACCCCTGGATTGCACTCAATCCCCCTGCTTGGCAGGCTGGCGCAATCCTCGAGCAAGGGCAATTCCGATCGCGAGCTGATTATTGTAGTCACTCCGACCATCGTTCGGGAACCCAAGCATGATGCCGAACTGTGGCAATTCCCCGATACGGATGATTTGCTGCACTGGGCCGTGGCCCTGACCGAACCGGTGCCCGGCACCAAGGCGGCGCAGCAATCGAAACACAAACGGCACCCGAGACGGAAACCATGAACCCTTTTCCGAATACTCCGCACCTTCGCGCCCTTCTCCTCATGCTGGCGACGCTGCCGGCCTGCACCACCCTGGATCGCCTGCGGGCTCATCAGCCTAATCCGGATGCCCGGCTCGATGCCTTGCTGGAATTGCGGGAACCCAAGGCCAAAAGCCGGGACCACTGTCAGGAAATCTGGGACGCCGACCATGCCATTGTCGACTGTCAGAGAGTTCAGCGGGAAATCGACCGGCTCTATGCCGAATTTCCCGATAATGAACGTATCCTCATGGCTAATGCCGTGGTGCAATACGCTGATGGGCGGCGGGAAAGTGCCCAGTTTCTGCTGGATCAATTGCTCAGCAAACCCGGCAGCCATCCTGACGCAGCTATTCTACGCAGCCGGATCGCCTTTGCCGAAGGTAATACCAACCGGGCCCGCACTCTGCTGAAGACGCAGATCAAACGCGCACCGGACAACGCGGAACTCCATGAGACCTTGGCTGCGGCCTATTATCTCGAAGGCAAGTATGCTGAAGCCGAAAATGAGCTGCGCGTCGCGACCATCCTCGGCGCCCCGCAATGGCGAGTTGCCTATCATCAAGGACTGGTACAGGAGGCGCTTGGCCGGGCCGACCTGGCCTGCACCGACTATCACCGCGCCATTCATCTGAAACCGGACTTTCGCGCTGCCATGGCCCGCATTATCGGTCTGAGCGAACAACCCGAATGCGCCGATCTGACCGAAGCACTGGAAAGCTACCGTAGAAACTGAGACACAGCCCCTGCCACGCACCGTGGCAGCCCGCTTTCCCTGACCCGATTACCGACTCTCCAACGCGCCTGTCCCGCAATGGGATCTGGCTACAGTGCGGGCTCCAGGGCAGCAACGGCCCTACGGCAGCTCAAGTTGGTTTGCAAAATGCAAGTCCACTGGCGAGCTGCTTTGCATATTGCGAAAAAGCCTGCTTATCCGCGTCCAACCGTCGCCGCCTGCACCCGCCGATAAATCCACAAGTCTCTGTTATTAAAGCGTAAATCAACTTGGTTTCGCAAATTGCCTCAAGTTGGCACGCACCCTGCGATAGGGATAGCAACAGACACATGACAACTCAGGTTCAGTGCCTGGCAGTGCAAGCCGACGGCCTTGAACCTGATCCTTAAGCAACCCGCAACAATTTTTTCAAACTTCACACTCTACTTAGGAATTCAACATGAAAGCAGCCAAACTCAAC
>JBFJVB010000023.1:0-30869 GCA_041624435.1 Oceanococcus sp.
CGAGACGACGCGCGACTCGCTTTCATACTGCTGGGCGGGCCCTAGTCCAGGGACACCGATGCCCAGCAGGAGCAGGCTCAGGAAGGGTTTGCGCGCGCAGCGGCTGGTCCACATGACGAGTCTCAGTTCCAGTTGTACTGGAACTGATCCAGCTTGAATTCAAACCGCTGTTTCACTTCCTGGGTGTGACTTGACTGGGCATAAATCCAGTTCTGAATGCTTTCGATCATCGCGGCCTCGAATACCCCCTTGGGCTCGGCGTCAACAATCCGAATATTGCTGACCCGACCGTTGGGCTGCACGAAAAACACCACTTCCACCCACCCTTCGATGCCTTGCTCAAACGCATACTGAGGAATTTGCGGTCGCGCCGTCGACAAGGGCACCAGACGCTTGCCCTTGAAACCCTTGCCCTGACCGTAACCGCTGCCACTGCCTGCCCCACCGGTAAAACCGCTGAACTTGCCGCTGCTCAGCGAACCCCCGCCAGGCTTGACTTTGGGAATGCTGAACGCCACGGCCTGGGTCTGGGCTGCGGGCAGCGCGACGCTGGCGTTGAGGCTCAGACTGACGCTGGGCACCGACGGCGGCTGCGGCGGTGCCTCACTGAGCGCCGCCTGTGCAGCCGCTTCGGAATCTTCGGGTTCCGGGGGCTTGCTCAGCACCAGCGGAGCCGTTTCACGGCGTGCCGCCACCTCGCCTTCGGGCGGGGTCACCAGCCATTGCATCAGCCAGAACAGGCCAATGGAAATCACCAGGGCGGCGAAAAAGGGCAGGATCAGTCGCATCAGTTCTGGGTGGCCGCCACCGAAATCGTTTCGACCCCGCCCAGACGCAGTTGATCCATGACCTTCACCACCAGACCGTGCCGCGCATCGGTATCGGCCTGTACCACGGCGGCCGCCTCGGGGTTCTCCAGGCGCAGCCGTTCCACATGACTGCGCAGGGCCCGCAAATCCACCGCCTGACGGTCGATCCAGACTTCCCCTGAAGCGGTCACGGCCACATAGATACTGCTGGCCTCCTGGCGTTGCGCGGTACTCGCATCCGGGCGTTTCACATCCACGCCCGCCTCTTTGATAAACGAGGTGGTGACAATGAAGAAAATCAACATGATGAACACGATGTCGAGCATCGGGGTCATGTCGATTTCAGTGTCACCCACCTGCCCTGTGTGGCGCCGTACCCGCATCAGCCAAACCTCATTCTGTCCGCCAGCTGCTGCAGCAAACGGCGGGAAAAGTGTCGGCAGCGCGTCACGTAGAACAAGCCCGGCAAAGCCAGCACCATGCCGGCCATCGTCGGAATCGTCGCCCGCGACACCCCGGCCGCCATGGCCTTGGCGTCCGAGCTGCCATTGAGCGCCATGACGTCAAAAACCTGAATCATCCCGGTGACCGTGCCCAGCAGCCCCAGTAACGGGCAGATGGCGACCAGGGTTGCGATCAGGCCCAGACCATTTTCCAGCGCGATCCGGGCTTCGGAGATCATCGCTTCACGAATCCGATGCGCGCGTACCGAGGAGCGATCCCGTCGCTCGCGCCACTCCTGGCGCCAGGCCGCGGCGTGCCGGGGAAAGCTGAAATAGTAGTACCAGAGCCGTTCCACGATCATCGTCCAGAGCAGAATTGCCAGCACCAGCAGGGCATACAGCATGGGTCCGCCCCGCTCGAAAAACTCCAGCAGTAACAGTACCCAGTCAGGCATCGTCACGTTGCCCGGCGATGAGCTGCTCCTGACGACGCGCGATCATGCCAGCGCTTTGCTCATCCAGCACCTGGATCAGCGCCCTTGAGCGCGAGGCCACCAGACTGTGCAGAAACAGCAGCGGAATGGCCACGACCAGACCCAGCACCGTCGTCATCAAAGCCTGGGAAATTCCGCCCGCCATCAGCTTGGGATCGCCGGTGCCAAACAGGGTGATGGCCTGAAAGGTCGCAATCATCCCGGTCACGGTGCCGAGCAGTCCCAGCAAAGGCGCCACCGCGGCGAGCAGCTTGATCGCACCCTGCAGGCGCTCCAGTTTTGGTGTTTCCTTCAGGATCGCTTCGTCGATGGACAACTCCAGGGTTTCCATGTCCTGCTGCTGCCCCGCCTCGCGCGCGGCCTGCAAGATGCGCCCGAGAGCATTGTTCTGATCCGGCTGCGACAAATTCTGACGTTGCAGCAGCATGCGTCGCCCCTGCACGGCCAGGAAGCTCAATTGAAAAATCGCCAGCAACAGGCCGATCAGGCCAAGGACCAGAATGATCGCGCCGACCACCCCGCCCTGGCGCAGGCGTTCCATCAGGTCCGGACTGGCGACCAGCAAGCCGAACAGACTGCCCCGGGTCGGATCGATCAGAATCGTCCCCTGATTGACACCTAAAGCCCGCTCCAGCGCGCTGCCGGGCTGGCGCGGCAAGACCTCCAGGCGGCGACTGTCGGGACGATAGCGCAGGTATTGCTCATCGGCCTGGGCCGCGAACACACCGAACCGGGTAATCTGGGCCGAAACCGGCTCACCCTGGGCATCGATATATTCCCCGGCAAAGCGACTGATCCGACCGTTTTCGGTCATTTCCCGTTGCAACTCATACCACAGCGACTCGATATCCTCCGGAGCCGGAATCCCCTTGGTCCGCGCCAGTTCGGTGAGAATTTCCAGACGATCGGGCAACTGACTGCTCACCAGGGAATCCTGCAACAGGGCCTGAGCATCGCCGCTGACCTGACGAAATACCGTGCCCAGCTGTTCCAGATCGCCACTGCGCTCCTTCAGCGCCTCCTGAAGCTTCTGCAAGGTCTTTTCATTGCTGCCGAATTCGGCCCGAAGCTTGCTGGACTCCCTTTCGAGCAGGCTCGCCTCTTTCTTGGCCTCGTTATACAAACGGGCCTGATCAGCCCGGTACTTCAGAAACCGGGCCTCGCGTTCGGCATTGACCGCCCGGCTCTCCTGCTGACCGCGTTTCACACTGTCGAGCAGGTCTTCCAGGGTTTGCGCTGGCGCCGCCAGCGCCGTGCCAGTGGCGCAGAGGACAGAAAGCCAGATGGCGTATTGGATCGACTTCATCAGGACGCCCCCCCCACCGGCAAGGCCAGCAGTTCCGGCGCCGCCTGTTCACTGGCTACGCGCAAACCCTTGCGAATGGCCGCCAGCGATTCTTTCGGCACCGCCTCCCAGCCTTGCTTTCTCACATCCCACTGCCAGGCCGCCTTGCCATCCAGATTGAGGTAATACCAGGCCATGCGACCGATACGCAGGTAATCCACGATCTGGGCGCTGTCCGCCAGCGGCCCCCGCCAGGCTTCCAGCGCGCGGCCATAGCCCACCTCGACGGTGTAGGCCTCGAACACCCGCCGGTACTGTTCGGAAACGGCGATATCCGGATCCGCCAGAACTTCGCGCAGCCGGCGGATTCGTTCCTGTCTCTCCTGCGGCAGAAACGGCAGATCGAGCGCAATGAACTGCTCCAGGCCATCCACCATGCGCACCAGCATCGGCACCAGTTCTTCGCGGGTGCGGTCCAGGCGCTCCAGCTGGCTGTGCAATTCCCGCTGGCGGCGCTCCTGCTCCTCGATGGTTGCCTTGAGCTGGCGTACATACAGCTGGAGCTGCTGGGCCTGCCACAGTTGCGCGCGGTACTTTTCCAGCAGCTCCCGCGTGCTGTCGCTCAGGCGATCGATCTTTTGCTGTGCCGCCCGCGCCTCCCGCGTCGTCTGCCGGGAAATCTCCTGAGACCGATCCAAGGGGTCCGCGGCCTGGCTGAGGGCGGCCACGGACAAGGCGCAGGCCGCGACCAATGGTATCCACTGCTGATGTCTTCTCATTGCACCAATTTAGTTGTATTGACCAGACGCTGGGCCTGAATCAGGTTCAAATTTCGATAGATCGTAGCGGCAATCCGGGGATAGCGCTTGCGCATGCGCTCCAGATCATCGCCATTGAATTTCAACAGCCGGGCCGGGGTCAACGCATCGACATTCGCGGTCCGTTTGCTACCGAACAGACCCACCTCACCCAGCACCGAACCGCGCCGCATCGTGGCCAGATTACGCCGCTCACCGTCGCGATCCACCCAGGCCTGCAAGTCGCCATCGACGATGACGTACACATCAAAGGCATCGTCACCTTCGGTAATGAGCCGGGTATCGGCCGGCACCTGGAGCAGATCCGACAGCAGGGCAAAAGTACGCGCCTGACGCCCGGTCAGATCCTTGAGCAGGGGAATCGACAATTGCGGATCCTGCCCCAGATCCAGCCGCAGCACGTCCCACAGGGTCACGATCCGCACCCCGGATCCCAGCGCCGGGGTAAACAGCACATCGGTAATCCAGGCGACCAGCAGCGTGAATGCCGCCAGAGCGCCGAACTGAACCTGGTTTTGCAGCTCTGAAAAACACAGCACCAGGAACCCGGAACACAAGGCGATGGTGGTGAACGTGACCGGACGCAGCACGCTGCGCAAGGCACTGGCGATCGCCCCTTTCTCGTCGGCTTTCTCTCTGGCTTCGGCATTGAACCGGACCAGGAAATGAATGGTGTCATCGACCGCCACGCCCAGAACGATGCAGGCGATCAGACTGGTGGTCGGATTCAGGGTGATATCCAGCAGTCCCAGGGTCCCGAAATACACCGCCACCGGCAACAGGTTGGGCAGCAAGGCCAACAGTCCCACGCGCCACGAGGTGAACAGCATGGACAAGATCACGTACACCACCAGCGCGGCACCACCGACACTCAGCCACTGCCCGGCGGCGATGTCTTCAACCGTGTTCGTGACCATGACGGTATTGCCCGTCACCGTCGCATCCAGGCGCCGCGGCAGGCGTTCCAGACCACCTTCAATGCGGGTGATCAGCGCCTTGATCGCCGCCGAATCCTCGACCCGGGCCCGGACCACGATCTGAGCGGTGGCAAAGCGCTTGTCGACCAGACCATTGAGCGCATCGCCACCGCCAAACAGCAGCAATTGCTTGGCTTCTTCGCGGGTATCGGGAATCCTGTCGAACTGCGGATCGCCGTCATTGAAGCTGCGGTTGATCAGTTTCAGGTGATCGACGATGGATTGCGTGGTGCCCACCTCCGGCTGTTCCTCCAACCAGACCTGAAACGATTCAATGTCCCGCAGGATACCGGGCTCGACAAAAGTACCGGGCACAAACCCTTCCAGCACGATGGCGAAGGGATTGGCTCCGCCCAGACTGCTGTTGATCGCTTCGTAATCCTGCCGTACCGGGTGATCGGCGGCAAACCCATTGACATAGCCGGTACCGACGCGAATGCTCGTGGAGGACAGCAGGCCGAAAATCAACAACACCACCCCCACCAGCACGATCGGCTTGCGGTGTCGCAGACTCACATCCGCGAGCCAGCCTGCTCCCCAGTGAAACAAGCGGCTGCCGGGTGGCTCGCGCATCTCGCCCACGCAATCGAACTTGCTGAGCATGGCGGGCAGGAAGGTGAGACACAGCACCAGGGTAAAGCCGATACCGACGCTGGCAAACAGGGCGAACTCGCGCACCGCAGGCAGCGGATTCAGCAGCAAGGCCAGGAAACCCGCAATCGTGGTCAGGCTGGTCAGCAGCAGTGGCAGGCCGATCTTGTTCGTCACCGTCCGGGCCGCCTGCACCGGATCGTCAATCTGCCGGCGAACGACGAAATACTCCGATACCACATGCATGGTGGAAGCCAGACCCAGGGTGATGACCACCGGCGGCACGATCGAAGACACCAGATTCAGGGAAACGTCCGCCCAGACCACCACCGCCAGGGTCCAGAGCAAGGACAACATGATCGTCAGCGTCGGCAGGATGACGGCGCGCAGATTATGAAAAGCCACCAGCAGAATCGCCGCGACCAGCGCGAAAATGATCGGAATCGTGAAGCGCATCTGTTTCACGACCGCGCGTGTCAAGGCCGCCTTGACCACCGGACCGCCGGTGATCCAGACCTGAGCCTGGGGCGCCACCTTGGCGGCCAGCCCGCGCAGCTCATGCTCGAACTGACCGTCCGCGAACAGCGTGCTGGGATCACCCAGGGTGTTGAGCACGAAAGCGGCCACCCGGGCGTCACTGGACACCAGATGGCGATTCACCAGCGGATTGTTGAGCAGATCGCGCTGCAAGCTTGCCCGTTCGGCAGCGGTGTCCACGGGCATGCGGGTGAACACATCCACATCCAGAAATCCATCGTGATTGCGAACATTTGAGACCGTCGCCAGCGACTCGACATGCCGCAGCTGGGGCAGGCTGCGCAGCTCCCGGGTCAGCCTGGAAATCGCCTCCAGACCTTCGGCGGACAACACATCAAAGTCCGCCAGCGCCAGTACGACCACCTCATCGGCGCCAAACAATTTACGCGTCTGCTCGTAGAAATCCCGCCCCGGATGATCGGCCGGCAGCAGGCGATCCACCGAAGCATCAATGCGCAAACGCCATTGCCCGGTCTGCGCATCAACCAGACTCAAGGTTGCCAGGAGGGTCAGCGACGCAACCAGGAGCAGAACCAGTCGGGGATGGGCCGCGACCCATTGGCTGAGTTTGGCGATCACGAGATCGGCTTAACGGGAAAGGTGGAAGGTTTTTGGATTGAACAGATTGCGCGAAATTTTCTCGTCATAGACGATTTCCGCCATCTCAATCGACGAACGGGTGGCATTGCGCAAGTTCTCCATCGTGACATGGCCAAATACCCAGCGCTGACCAACCTGCCTGAAATCAGCCGGTTTGCTCTGCATCCGCTTGATCAGCCCGGATTCATCGAAAAACCGCGCCTCGGTGATCAGACAGGTCTGATCGTCCAGTTCGAACTCGATACGCCGATAAGGACTTTCTGATTCCATCGACGGCTTGATGCGCAACTTGTGAGCGGGGCGCTGCTGACTCATGCCCACCCCCAGCAGTTCGGTCGACGCATCCAGCACCACGCCCTGAAGTTGCTTGATATCGTCGTAACTGAAGTCGGTGCCCCACAAGGGCTGCCCCCGCATACCGCCCATGATTCGCCGGGTGCGACCGACCGCGGGCAAATACACGTACATATCGTCACGCTGCTCCCGTTCGATCAGCAGGTAACGCGAGCCCGACAGGTCCTGAGGTTGATCCACGCTCAGCATCAAACTGACCCGACCGTGCTGCGCATCCATGCCATACAGATCTGCAACCAGCCGGCGTTTCCCCCCGCTGGGATCCTCGGAAACCAGTTTCACCTTTTGCTGGAAGGTGGTTTCCGGCAGGTTGGCCAGCGCGCAGGCGCGCAGTTCCTCCAGGGATCTGGCTGATGACACCTCCGTGGCAAACAGCACCGCCAGCCCAAGACCCGCAGCGACCACGCGCCGTACCGGCTTGGAACGCTCGCGCCTGCCCTGACCTGGGCTGATTCTCCGCTTTCCCACTGCTCCGTCTCCCTGAACTGGCTCTGAGCAGTGTACCAAGACTAGGCCGCTGAAAAGTGCCACTGACAGCGTGCCCAGCCACTCAGAGCGTCGCGACCAGCGGCAAGGGAATCGCAAACTCGGCGGCCAGGGAGGCCGCCTCGTTCTCCAGCGGCACGGCTTGCGCTTCCTGACCGCGCAAACGCAGCCAGCGTGCCTGGAGCAGCAGACATTCAGGCTCCAGCAGTCGGGCCTGACAGGCTTCGATCAGAGTCTTGGCCTCGTCCAGACTGGCTTGGTAACGTTTCAGGAAACCCTGCGGACGGCTGGAATACAAGCCCGCTCTGACCTGCGCCAGCAAGGCTTCGGCCAGGGCCAGGTGGGCGCCTTCATCCGTTGCCGATTTTACCGCCCGGGCAGCCGCAAACCGGGCCTGGCGGGCATCGCCGGCGGCCAGATGCGCCAGCGACAAATCCAGCTCCAGGCGGGCACTTTCACCCAGCCCGAAGGAATGCGGCTTGATCCGCGAGAGCGCTTCTTCGAGGCTGGGAATCGCTTCCACCCAGAGCTTTGCCTTGACCTGGCTGCGCCCCAGCGCCATCAGAGCCATCATTTCCGCGGCGGTATTCTCGATTCGCCGCGCCAGTTTCAGCGCCTGCTCCGCCGCTGCAATCCCCTTGGTTGCATCTCCGGACTCGGTCGCAACAAAGGCTGAAACCGCCAGGGCCGCCACCACCTGTTCGCCATACTGCCGGGCACGCGCCTCGGCCAGGGCTTCGTCGGCCAGGCCACGCGCTTGCTGCAAGCGGCCCAGCCAGGCACTGATCCAGGCTTTGAGTATCAGCAACGCCACCCGCGGCGAATAGCTTAACCAGTCAGCTCCGAGATCGCTGTCTTTCCCGCTCAGACCCAGAGCCGAATCCACTTCGGTCAAAGCCTGGCTCAGCAGACCCTGGGCTTGCAGCCCATAAATCAGGGCCACACGAACCGCCACATCCAGTGCCTTATCACCGGTACTTCCGGCCAGGGATGCGGCTTCCCGGTACAGGGCCAGGGCGCCTGCGACATCGCTGGTGGCCAGACACACCGCGCCCTGAGCGAGCTTGTACAAGGACAGACTGGCGTCATCAACCCCGGCCTCAACAAGCTTGTCAGCCTGAGCTGTGGCGAGTTCACATTGCGCCGGCTCGAGCGCGGTCCGGGCGGTGAATTGCAACCAACGCGCGAGCACCCGCAGGTGCAAACAGCGCGTCATCGCATCGTCTTTCTGCTTATCCAGGACATCACGCGCCTGCTGCAGGTAACGCAGGGCTTCCGGCAAATTCGAGCGGGCGCTGTTTTCCGCGCCACGCAAATACCAGCTCGCCGCCTGCATTCCCTGTCCTCCCGCGGCCAGATGCCGGGCCAGCTGCGGAATCTGGCTCGCATCCTCGTCGCTGCGCGGCTCCAACGCGCGGGCAATGCGCAGATGCATCTCCTGGCGCTGCTCCGAAAGCAAGGCCTCGTAGGCCACGGTCTGGAACAAAGACTGGTTGAAGCACAGCGCCGCCTGCGCATCGGCACCGACATCATTGCGCAGAATTTCCTGCGCCGTGAGCTCCTGCAAGGCCAGATCAAAATCCGCCCCACCAAACACCTCGCGCAGCAGCGACCGGGAGATGCGCCGGCCGATCACCGCCGCCGCCTGAAGCAGGTATTTACTGGCCTCCGGCAAGGAGTCGATCCGCGCTGCAATCACGGCCTGAACGGAGGGCGGCAGGCTGAACGACTGCGGCTTGCGTTTGAGATTGACCCGTTTGCCGTCCTTCTCGAGTACCCCGGTATTCAGCAGCTGCCGGACCACCTCGTCGAGAAACAGCGGACTGCCACCGGCTTGTTCGACGATATCGCGCTTCAGCTCGGACAACTCGACCGCATCGCCCAGAATCGCATCCAGAAAGGCCATCGACTCGGCGTCGTTCAAGGGCTGTAGCGCCAGGCTGCGCACAAAGGCCTGGCCCTGCCAGCGCATCACATAATCGCTGCGCGCGGTGACCACAACCAGCACCGGAAAATGCGTGATCACCGCAAACATCGCGTCGAAAAACCCCCGGGTATCCGGATCATCCAGCCACTGGATGTTCTCGATCACCACCACCGCGTGCTGATGCAAAGCCCCGTCGTGCATCAGGCGCAGCATCAGTTCCTTGGCCAGTTCCAGCTGACGCCGTGGATCGCGACTGGCGGCCGGCGATTCTGTCGGCACTCCCAGCATCGTCAACAGATTGTCCTTCAGATGCTCCGGGATCGGTTCGAAGCCGGCCAGCTGCAGGCCGACCTTGGCCTGGATTTCCGCAGGCCCGTCATCCTCTTCCAGGCCAAAGTAGGAGGCGAAAAACTCCAGGAACGGGGTATGGATTTCGGCCCGGTGATAGGAGGCCCCGCGCACCGCGTAGACCTGCACGCCCTGGTCCTGGCAATGCGCGATGAATTCCCGACACAGCCGACTCTTGCCCATGCCGGTTTCCGCACTGATTGTCACCAACAGTCCGCTGGACTGCTGCATGACGCGCTCGCGATAGGCTTGCAGCAGGCGAAGCTCGCGCTCCCGGCCGATCATGTTACGGGCCCCCGACGCAAGCTCATCGCGCCGCCAAAACGCCTTCTTCACGCCGCGCAGTTCAAACACCCGGACCCTGGATTCAAACCCCTTGACGCTGACCGCGCTGCGCTCGGTCAATTCGAACTCGCGCAACACCAGATCACGGGTATGTTGACTCAGCAGGATGCAGTTGGGCTTGGCCAGCTGTTCCATTCGCGCCGCCAGGCCAACCGTCTGCCCCTGAGCGGTGTAGTCCATGCGCAGGTCATCACCGATCTTGCCGACGATCACCTCGCCGCTGTTCAGGCCCAGGCGCGCCGCAAAGGCGATTCCATGCGAGCTTTCCAGCTCCACCGCCAACTGCAAGATGCCCTTGCGCATGGCCAGCGCCGCCCGACAGGCCCGGGTTGCGTGATCCTCATGGGCCAGCGGCGCTCCGAACAAGGCCATGATGCCGTCACCGGTGTACTGATTTACCGTGCCCTCGTAGTCATGCACGCTCTGCGTGAGAATGCCGAAAAACCGGTCCATGATCGCGTGCCACTGCTCCGCTTCGACCCGCTGCGACAGGGCGACCGAACCCTTGATGTCGGCGAACAGCACGGTCACCTGCTTGCGCTCGCCCTCCAGAGCCGAGCGCATTTTCAGAATCTTCTCGCTCAGATGCTTGGGTGTATAGCGCTGCTGATCGGACCCGTTGGCAATGGGTTTGCCGCACTGGTTGCAGAACCGCGCATCGGGGGAATTCAAATGTGCGCAGGCGGTGCAGACCTTCAAGGCCGGACTGGTCATCTGGGCATCCTTTCAAGCAGTTGCGCGGCGCGCGCATTCGCGCCGCAATGTTGCCAGTGCTCTGCCGCCCTGGCGATACAATCCCGCGCTGCGGACTGATGACCCAGGTGCAGGGATTGAAGACCCTCCAATTCCAGGCAGTCGCCGAGAAACAGGTTTGCACCCGTCAGTTTGATCAAGACCCTGACCTGGGAAATCACCTCGCTCAGATCCCGACTCAAAAACGCCAGGATGTGCGCGTGTTGAATCTGAGCCCGCAACTCCCAGATCCTCTGCCGGGTTCGCTCGGCCGCTGCAATCGCCAGCTTGATCTGGTGCAGGGCCGGTTCGGCCTGCGCGGCGGCGAGCAAAGCCTGGGCCAGAATCATCCGGTGAGGGGCCTCGAACTGAGCGGCAACCGCCCCCGGCGCCACCAGCTCCAGTGTATCCACCAGCAGCTTGCGCGCCGGTTCCACTTCGGCCGCGGCGAGCAACGCCTGCGCCTTGGCCCGCTTGGCCACCTCGATGAACATCGGGCTGCCGAATTCTTCGGCCTCTTGCTCGGCAATCTCCGCCAACACCAGACCGTCCCCCAGATCGCCTTGCAGGAGCTGGATATCAACCAGATTGGCGTTCAGCCAACTCATTTTCAACTCATGTCGAGCCGCGCAGGCCAGCGCTGCGCGGGCCTCGCTCAGGCCTTCGCGCAGCCCCCCTCGGGCGACCAGCATCAGCGCCCGGAAACCGCGGGACAGCATGGTGTCTTCACGGACGTCACCGTGATGCCAGGCGCCCCCATCCCGACGATCCAGGACCGCCAAGCCTTCTTCCAGACGACCCGCGGCAAAATAGCTGAACAGGATGGGCAGGCGGAACCGGGTCTCCAGCGAATGCGCACCGATGGCCTGAACCAGACTCATGGCTTCACCGGTATTTTCCACCGCCCGGTCGGCATCGGCATGATTGAGCAACCGCACACCGTTGGAAATCAGGAGCTCAGCCAGGGCGGCCTGATCCCCCTTGCGTTCGGCCAGGGTTCGGGCCATCTGATAGCAATCTTCCACTTCCGCCTCGGGCAGGGGAAAGAATGCCGCTGCACGCACGATCCCTGCGCGCGCCGCGATGGCGATCGGCAAGGCCTCGGCCGCGGCTGGCAACGGCGTCAGTATTTCAATGGCCCGACGCATGTAGCGAATCTCCTCCATGACATTATGCCGGGCCAGCTCAAGCCCAGCGGCTACCGACCAGCGGGCGGCCTTGAGCGGTTCGGCCGCTTCATCCCAGTGATGCGCCAGCAGCACCAGGGTCCGTTGACAGCCGTTTTCAGCAAACCGGGTTTCCAGCAGTTCGCCCACCTGTCGATGCAGCGAGCGGCGCCGATCACTGAGCAGACTGGCATAGACCACTTCCTGCAACAGGGGATGACAAAAGCTGATTTCCTCCGGATTGTCGACGTCGTCCGCCGCAAGGTAATTGCCCAGTTCCAGCCGGACCAGTTGGGCTGAAAAAGTGTCCTTGTCGCCGCCTCTGCTGGCCGCCAGCAAGCCGCGGGCAAAGCGCTGCCCCAGCACGGCGGCCAGCTGCAACAGGGCTTTGTCCTCCGCTTCCAGCCGGTCCACCCGACCCGCAATGACGGCCTGCACACTCGCCGGAATCTGAACGCTGGCCGGATCACCTTGCAGCACATAGTGACCGGTCTCGCCTTGCAGCCGGCCGGCGCTGGCCAGAGCCCGGACGGTCTCCTCGATGAAAAACGGATTTCCGGCGGCGCGCTGCGCGATCTGTCGGGCCAATTGCTCAAGTCCCACGCCCACGCCGAGCAAGCTCTGCGTGATGCCCGCCATCGCCTGCGCATCCAGAGGTTGCAGACGCAACTCCTGGGGACCGTGGCTGGCCAGCCAGGGCGGCAAGGCTCCAGGACGCATATTGCACAGCACCAGGGTGGCGGTGCTGCCCGAACAGTCCAGCAGGGTTGCGAAAAACTGTTGTGAGCCCTCATCCAGCCAATGCAGATCCTCGATCAGGATCACCTGCGGCTCAGTGGTACCGGCCAGGCAGATCTGGCGAAACAGTTCGCGAATGCGCTGATCCCGGACTTCTGGCGGCAGCTGGGGAGCCGCCGAGTCCGGCTCCGCCAGATTCAGGAATTCAAACATCAAGGGCAGCTGCCCCCGCAGCTGATCATTGAGCAGGAGCAGAGCACCGGCGATCTTCTGCCGGGCCAGGGCCGGCGCATCGGCTGCCTGTACGCCAAAGCGTTGCAACACCAGCTCCCGGACCGGCTGCAAGGGGACCGCCTGGGCATGGGGCACACCGGAACAACTGAGCACGGTCACGCCGCTGTGTCGCCAGCGCTCGACCGCTTCGTGGCATAAACGGCTCTTGCCCAGGCCAGCATCGCCCATGACCACGGCGATCTGGCGCTCACCGCCCGCGCTGCGCTGTTGCAGCTGACGCAGCATCTCCAGTTCGGCCTGTCGGCCGGTGAATCCCGTCAGCCCCCTCGCCTTGGCCGCTTCCAGGCGCAGACTGATCCGGCTTTGCGCCAGCAGTTCGAACACCTCGATTGGCGTCGAACTGCCTTTGACCTGCATCGGCCCAAGTGACTCCAATTCGAAATACTGATCAATCAGCGCTGCGGTATCGGCGGTCAGATAGACCCGACCTGGCTCGGCAATCTGCTCCATTCGCGCGGCCAGATTGACCGTCAGTCCCTTGGCGGTGTAATCCATGCGCATGTCATCGCCGATCCGCCCAACCACGACCTCGCCCGAGTTCATGCCCATGCGGGTGGACAAATTGATGCCTTGCTGCAAACGCAGGCTGTCGGCAAAGCTTCGCAAGCGCTTTTTCAGGGACAGGGCCGCATGAGCGGCTCGCGCCGCGTGATCCTCCAGGGCCAGCGGGGCTCCGAACAGGGCCATCACACCATCGCCGGTGAACTGATTGATGGTCCCTTCGAAGCGATGAATTTCTTCGGCAAGAATGGAAAAGAAATCATCCAGGATGCGGTGCCACTGTTCCGGATCAACCTGTCCAGCCAGCTGGGTGGAGCCCGCCATGTCGGCAAAAAAAACCGTCACCTGCTTGCGTTCGCCCTCCATCGCGGAGCGGTGCTTGAGGACGCGCTCGACCAGATGAGCCGGGGTATACGCACTGCGCTCCCGCGGAATCGATACCGAGACCAGACCTGCCCCGCATTGATTGCAGAACTTGGCATGCGGTGGGTTCTGGGCCGCACATTGGGTACATTGCGTCATCGCGGACAATCCGCTGCGTTAGGGCTCGCCCTCCATTATGCCGGTATTGCTTGAGTCGATCTCACCGAACTGCCATGCTGCCGTCTGGAGCCGGATCGCACTATAAGGGGCTGAACCATGCTGGAAACCCTGTTTTGGCTTCTTGTGGGGCATGCGGTCGCCGATTTCGGCTTGCAGTCGGATTGGATCGCCCAGCACAAGAACCCGAGCTTTCGCACCAAGGTGGAACGCAGCAGCAGGCCCGAACTGATCTGGATCGAGGTGAGCGCCGCGCATTGCATGATGCACGCGGGTGCGGTTGCTTTGGCCACGGGCAGTATGGTGCTTGGCCTGCTGGAGTTCGTGGCTCACTGGATTATTGATTTTTGCAAGTGCGAGAATTATTTTGGTTTTCATACTGATCAGCTGTTGCACCTTGGCTGCAAGCTGGCCTGGCTCATGCTCCTAGCTTCCGGTTGGATCGACTAAAACCTACATGGCCGACAATCTCATTATTGGCGCCGGCGCCATTGGCACCGTGCTTGCGGGCTACCTGATCAGCGCCCGGCAGAATACTCGGGTGGCTGTTCTGGAGTCCGAAATCGATCAGATTTCTCACCAGGATTGCCTGCGGATCGATCGCATCACCGGGCGCCCGCCGCTGACGTTGCCCAAACCCAGGCTCACCACCAGCCCGATTCCCCAGGCCGGTGAAAATGTGTTCATCTGCGTCAAGCACCGTGACCTGGGCGCCCTGATGGACATGCTGCCTGAAACCCTGGAACCGGATGTAACCCTGATCCCCTGTCTCAATGGCATCGGCGCCAGCCGCGAGCTGCAGTTACGCTTTCCGGCCACGCGGATCGTGGCCCTGACAATCATGTTCAATGCTCAGCTGCTGGAGCCGCTGCACGCGCGGATTACCGCCCGCCCGCAGATCCTGCTCAACACCGATGATCGGGCCCTGCTCGGTCTGTTCGGCCGCAGCGGCGTCGATGTGCGGCGGGCCGGTGGCACTGCGGTGGCCTGGGGGAAATTGCTGATCAATCTGGCCAATGGCATCTGCGCACTGACCAACACCACGTTCAAGGACCTGCTGACCAGACCCGAGCTGACCGGTTCATTCGTCGTGCTCCTGGATGAAGCGGTGCGCATTCTTGAGGAAGCGGGCATCTCCTTTCAGCTGCCGGTCGCATTGCCGTATCCGGTGTATCGCATGTTCCTGCTGCACGGCGGCCCCTTGCCCTGGTGGGTCGGCAAGCTGCGCAACAACATGAGCGAAGGATCCTATCCGTCCATGGTCGCGGATCTGCGCGGCGGCCATACCACGGAAGTACGTCAACTCAATGGCGAAATCGTCCATCTGGCCTCGACGATGAACCGATCGGCACCGCACAATGCCAAGATCGTCGAATTGATCGAGGCACGCGAAGGTCGGCCGCAGAATCAGTTCATGTCTGCCGCGGAACTCGCCACGCTACTGCGCTAAATCGGGTCCCCGCAGCGTCGCACGTTCCAGTCCGGGGCGTTGTGATAAAACGCAATGCTGCACAGCAACAAAACGGGTAGGATGCGCGCCCAAATTCGCGTGGATTGATCTCCTGCCCCTGTTTTTGTTCCTTTTCCTGCTCAGCCCCGATGCTCTGGCGGCCGAAACCCTGGACCTGCGCGCCAGCGCCGTGGGCATCGGTGCGATCCTGATTTTTGTCGCGGCCTATGTTTTCGTCATGCTCGAAGACGTGGTGCATCTGCGCAAATCCAAACCTGTGGTGCTGGCGGCAGGCCTGATCTGGGCGATGATTGCCTTCGTCTATCGGGACATCAATCCCGCAGCGGTCGAGCATGCCCTGCGCCACAATCTGCTCGAGTTCTCCGAGCTGTTCCTGTTCCTGCTGGTAGCGATGACCTATATCAACGCTCTGCAGGAACGCAATGTTTTCGATGCCTTGCGCGCCTGGCTGAGCAATCTGGGCCTGAGCTATCGGCAGATGTTCTGGCTGACCGGCGTCCTGTCATTTTTTCTTTCCGCGATTGCCGACAACCTGACCACCGCCCTGGTCATGGGCGCGATCATTCTTGCCGTAGGCCAGGGCAATCGCAAGTTCGTCGCACCGACCTTCGTTGCCATCGTCGTTGCCGCGAATGCGGGAGGCGCGTTCTCCCCCTTTGGCGACATCACCACGCTGATGGTCTGGCAGGCAGGAAAAGTGAGTTTTAGCGAATTTTTCGTCCTGTTCGTACCCTCACTGGTCAACGCCTTGGTCCCCGCCCTGTGCATGCACCCGTTTATTCCCAAGGGACGCCTTGAAGCCGCCCAGCTCAGCAGCCCGATGAAAAAAGGCGCGAAGCGGATCATCAGCATGTTCCTCCTGACCATCGCCACCGCGGTCGGGTTTCACAGTGTGCTGCACCTGCCGCCAGCGTTCGGCATGATGACCGGACTGGCCTACCTGCAAATGCTGGGCTATTACCTGCGTCGCCGGGAAATGCATCAACTCCGCAACGACAGCGATGACATTGGCGATGTGGTGCCCTTTGATGTGTTTCGCCGCGTGGCCCAGGCAGAGTGGGATACGCTGCTGTTTTTCTACGGCATCATCCTGGCGGTCGGGGGCCTGGGCTTCATCGGCTACCTGGAGCTCGCCTCGACCTATATGTATGGCGAGTTGGGTCCGACCGCAGCCAATATTCTGGTCGGCATCCTGTCAGCGGTAGTCGACAATATTCCGGTGATGTTTGCGGTACTGAGCATGGACCCGGCGATGTCGCACGGCCAATGGCTGCTCGTTACCCTAAGCGCCGGGGTCGGCGGCAGTCTGCTGGCCATCGGCTCGGCGGCCGGTGTCGCTCTGCTTGGGCAGGGTCGGGGTTACTACAACTTCTTCAGCCATCTGCGCTGGACCCCGGCCATTGCCTTGGGCCTGGCCGCCAGCATCGCCACCCATTTCTGGCTCAATGCCGCGGCCTTTCACCTTTAAGGTCGCCCGCAGCAGAACCCAGTGATCAGGGCATCGGGCTCAGGCGCCACAGGCGGCGCCAGCTGTGCGCCACGCTTCGATGCAACTGGTAGAGGGCCAAAGCCAGCAGGATCAGCCCGCCGCCGGCGATGGTCGCCGGCGCCACGACCTCATCGGCCAACCAGTTGCCCAGCCCCAGGGCCAGCACCGGGGTCATCAGCGGAATCAGCGCAACCTGGGTCGGTCCCAGCTTTTGCAACACATGGAAATACAGCATGAAGCCCGCGACCGAACCCAGTACCGCCAGATAGACGACCGCCCCCCAACTCAAGGTTGAAATCGAGGTGGGCAGCTGCGCATCGAGGCACAGCCAGGCCAGCGCAAACAGGGGCAGGCTGCACAGCAGCGAGCCGGTGGTATGTTCCAGGGCGGCCATGCCTTGCGCCTGGCGTTTGACCAGCACGCCGCTCAGGGCGAAAAGCGTGACCGCCATCAGACTCGCCAGCAGCCCCGGTACCGGGTTCATCTGCTGGGCGATTGCGCCCTGAAAGACCAGCGCCAGACCGCCGACCGAAATCGCCAGGGCCAGCAGTCGGGTGCGCGTCAAGGCCGGCTCATTCAGCAACGCGCGCGCAAGCAGGCCTGAAAGCAAGGGCGCCAGGCCGAAAATCACCGAAACCAGGCCCGAGGGAATGTAGGTCACGGCCAGATACACGCAACTCATGGCGCCAAATACACCCAGATTGGCCGCCGCATAGGCCGATAGCGCCAACCGGTCCCAGCGCAGGCGTTGCGCGGTGAGCAGGCACAAGCCGAGACAAATGCCGGCGGCCAGACCCATGCGCAGAGCAACCGCGGCGATAAACGACAAGCTGTCGGTACTGAACTTGATTGCCAGTGGCGTGGTACTCCAGATCAGAATAACCGCCAGGTAGGCCAGACCCACTTGCATGCCCATCTCCAGACCTGATAAACCGCCCGCAGCGCAGACGGCCGTTCACTGCGACTCTAGCCGCAAAACCGATCCCGTTCAGCCGCATTGCGAGCCCCGGGGACAAAAAAAACCCCGGATCTGTCCGGGGTTTTTGCGAAAAATGACGATCAGTCCTGCTTATTCAAGCAAGTGGATCTCCACTCGACGATTCTTCGCGCGCCCCTCTTCCGAAGAATTTTCGGCAATCGGCACTGTCTCACCGTAGCCCTTGGCGACCACATTGGCCGGGTTCACACCGACGCTGACCAGGAAGTTTCGCACTGCGGCAGCGCGCCGCTCGGACAGCCGCAGATTGTACTCGTCACTGCCCAAGGCATCGGTATGACCGGCGACCTCGATCTTGAGATCCGGCTGATCGTTGAGCGACTTGGCCACACGATTCAGCAACTGACGTGAATCCGGCAGCAGGTCCGCCCGATTGAACTCGAAATGGACATTGTGCAGCGTGATCACCTGGTTAAGAACCGGACAACCCACCTTGTCGACCTCCAGCCCCGGGAAGGTGTTCGGACATTGATCAATGGAGTTCTCGACGCCGTCACCATCGGAGTCACGCGAACAGCCGCGTTCGTTGACCTGCTCACCGTACGGGGTGTTGGGACAATCATCACGGTAGTCCGGCACGCCATCCTGGTCGGTGTCGAAGGGGCAGCCATTAACGTCGACTTCCGCGCCAAACGGGGTGTTCGGGCACAGATCCTTGCTGTTCACGACACCGTCCTGATCGGAATCCAGCGGACAGCCATCCACATCGACCGGCACACCGGCTGGCGTATCCGGGCATTTGTCCAGGGGATCGATAACGCCGTCGCGATCCGAGTCCAGCGGGCAACCATCTTTGTCCACCAGGACACCGGCCGGCGTATTCGGGCAGCGGTCCCGATGATCCGGCACGCCGTCACCATCACTGTCGATGGAACAGCCCTTATCGTCCACTTCAGCACCAAATGGTGTATTCGGACACTGATCCAGTGAATCGGGCACACCATCGCGGTCCGAATCCGGCGCGGGCGGTGGCCATTGGCCAAACTTGTAACGCACCCCGGCCGTCACGGTCCAGGAGTAATATTTGTCCCCACCTTGAATGCCGCCACCTTCATCGACGGGATCGACCGTGTAACGAGCATCGCCGAGCAGCTCGAAATGGCTGTCCAGTGCGGTGCGCAGACTCAGCCCGCCAAAGCCCCCAAAGCCGGTCTGTCGGGCGTTGAGCCACTCGATCTCCCGAACCGAAGCACCGGCACTGATCGCCAGCGCCGCCGGCCCCAACTGGAGCAGATCAAAGCTGGCTTTCATCCCGCCACCCAGGCGGGTGAAGTCCGCAGTCACACCCGAGCGACCGACATTGGAAACGGAAATATCCAGATATTCCACTTCGGCTTCAACTGAAAAACGAGGGTATACCGTCTTGCCGACCGCGCCGTACAGCGCCACGCCAGCATCCAGATCGGAGCTGTCGGTTACCGCCCCCCCGGCATTGGCCGAGATATACCAGCGGTCATCAAACTCGGCCGCACTGGCGCTCGTCGCACAAAAGATGCCGGCCAGTAATCCCCATCCAAAACGTCGCATATCCCTCATCCCCTATCTCAATAGGTCTTGCTAATGGCGTAAGCCGCGTTAATCAGGGTGCACCAGGCACATTGATTGGCAATTCATCAAACATACCCGCACCTTCTTCCGTTGCCGCGGCTTCGGCTCCCTCTGCAGCGGGCGGCGCGAAAATCGTCACACATTCGGCCAGCGTAGATTCGCCGCCATCGGCGAACGCCTGAGCTGCGAACTGCTCACAGGCCGGCGTCAGCTCCAGCGTCACGACCGTGGTGTTATGTCCGGCGAATCCACGCAGAGCACCCTGCACACAGGCGCTACCGGCCACGACCGGCTCGCCGAAGAACTCGCCAAGCCGAGCGCTGACCAGCCCCTTGGTGGGCGCCACGTTGGAGACCACGACAGGCGGTGATTCGGGATCGGAGCTAAATGCAAAGGGCAGGCCCTGCTCGCAACCACTGGTGCTGTCCGGAACCACTTGCCAGTCGGACAGTTGCGTGACCGGCAGGCGGCACTGCACCGGCTCGCCTGGGCCGGCATCGACACTGAAGATGCCGTCGGCTTCCAGTTGCGCTTCCAGATCACCGGTGAACTGCCCGGTGCTGGATATGCACACGGTTTTCGGCCTGACCTGCACGCCCTGCAACTCCGCATTGGCGATGAGCGTGTCCAGACTGCCCGTCACCCCTTGATAATTCGCCGTCACAGTCACCTGCTGGCTCGGAACATTCTCCGCCACCAGCGCCAGACCGTCATTGTTCGGGAAACTGACCACACTGGGTGCGGAACTTGCCCAAATGATATCCGGCGATACCGTAATGGGAGCGCCCGCTATCAGATCACCGGTATCCGCATCACGCAGCATCGGGGTGGCGGTGTACTGACCGGTAAACCCGGAGAACAGGAAATTCGGCCCCGAAAGCTTCACGCTTTCAATCGCGCCGTTGACCGAAAACACCCGGATCGAAGCGCTTTGGCCGCCGAAACTGGCGGAAACATTAGCCAGCCCCGGGTCTCCGGCGCTGATCCGGCCACGGCTGCGATCGGCCAGACTGTTACTGACCGAAACAATCGTCGGACGATCCGATGCCCAGACTGCCGATTGGGTGAGATCCAGGCTGAAACTTTCCCGACCGGAGCCGCAATCACCTACGAAATCGCCGCGCAGACTCAGATCGCGGGAAGTGCCCTTGACCAGATTCACCGGGCCGGCCGGCGTAATCGTCAGTTGCTGGGACTCGACGCTGCACACGCTGACCGCGCTCGGTTGCGCCGGACGAATCAGGTTCCCTTCACGATTCACGACTTCACAGGACACCGAGGTCAAGCCGGGGGAAACTGCCGTACCCAGGCCCTTGTCGGTGGTGTTATTGATCGAAAACACCGCCGCATCATCGCTGCTCCAGTTGGCGGCCTTGGTCACATCACATTGGCGAGGATTGACTCCGCCGCAAGCCACGGCGCCGGAAAAAGTGCCGTTACAGGTGAACGGTGTCACCCGCCCGACCACCGTGCGCCGCAATACTTGCGGAACCATCTCGAGTTCGGTCAGCAGCGCATCGGTCACCCGCAGCAAGGTCGTGCCGACGATGCTGCCGGAAGTCGCTCTGATCGCCACGCTCGGCGTCGCGGCCTGGGCGCGCACCAGGCCCGTACTGGGCGCGACACTGGCGAAAGCCGGGTTGGCCGATGACCACACCACGCTGTTCGTGATGTCACGCGTTTTCGGCGGAATAAATGTGGCGTCCCCCGCGACACCCAAGCCGGAAAAGGTGCCTACCGCGCAGAATTGCACATCGAAACCCGCCGCACGAACGGCATTACTGGTGGTGCAGGCGTTTTCCGGGCAGACGCCATTGCCTGGCTGCACGCACACGTCGATGCGCTCCAGCTTGGAAATGAAGGTAGGGCTCTTGACCCCTTCACAAGCTGCCAAACCGCAAACTGAGATCAAGCCCAGTACTAGTAAAGAAATATTGCGCGCGCTCATTTGTCCCTCTGCCCTGTCGATACGGGTTGGTCTGCCCCCAATACAGGCATTATGCCTTGAAAAATGGTCATTACAAGCCATTTCCATTCAGAAACCGTCGCTTAGAATGCGAAGCTAAGCAACTTTCTCAGCCAAAGAGCGCAATCTCGCTGTGCATTGGCGGTTCAGGCTCCGGTCTTGCACAATCGGCAGGGATGAACATGGCTAATCAAATGCGCGTTCGAATCCAGGCCAGTGACGAGCTGTTGCTGGTCAAAACCCCGGACGCCTCGCTCCTGGACCCCGGCCACTGGGGCCTGCCCGAGATGGCGTGCACCGACACCTCGGTCGCTCCCCACCCGGCGTACTGCGGCCTGCCGACGGAGCTGAGCGCCGCACTCAGCAATCTGCTTGAACACTGGGGCAGCGGCCCCGAACACATCGTTGAATCCCGGTTCCACATCGAACAGTCCAGCCCGGACTGGCACCCTCAGGCTCAGACGGTGCATCTTGTCGATGTGGTACTGAAGCAGAAAATCGAGCCCGCTTCGCGCCGCACCACCACGCCCCCTGCGCATGCCTGGCGCCCCGCAAATCAGTGGATCAGGGCATTCGAGTCCGGCGACCTGCTATTGAATCCGCTCTCCCGCCACCTGCTCTGGGCGCCAGCCGATGCGCCGCCAGATTGGGCCGCCAGCCCTTATGAAGAACCCGTTCAGGGCCTGAAAGTTTATCCGGTCGCCTCGCACACGCTGCCACCGGCGACCCACACCAATGCATTCCTGCTCGGCGAGTCGCCCCGCTTGCTGGTCGATCCCTCACCCGCCGATGAGACCGCCTATGCGCGGTTGTGCGATCGCCTCAGCGGGAACAAGCCTCAAGCCATCTTTCTGAGCCATCATCACCCGGATCATCACCAGCAAGCGACCCGGCTGGCGCGTGACTGGCAGTTGCCGATCTTATGCAGCGCCGACACCCGGGCGCGCATTCCCCGGCGCTTTGGCCAGGATTACTGGCTGGGTCTGGAACTGCGCACGGTGCAGGACGGCGACGTGCTGACACACTGGAACGGCGTGCCTGTCAAAGCCCACGCTGTACCGGGTCACGACGCCGGCCATCTGGCCCTGGCGCCGGTCAACCGGGCCTGGATGATTGTTGGCGATCTGATTCAGGGCGTCGGCACGGTAGTCATCGCCAAACCGGAAGGGAATATGGCGGACTACTTCGAGACCCTGCGCTGGGTGATCGATTTTCAGCCCAAAGTCATCCTGCCCTCCCACGGCCAGGCGATGGGAGGCACGTTTCGGATTGAGCAGACGCTGCGTCATCGTCAGCTGCGCGAAGCGCAGATTCTGGCCCTGCACGCCCAAGGCCAGGACATGGAGACCATGCTCGCAAGCCTGTATGCGGGCATTGACCGTCGCCTGTGGGGGCTGGCGCGGCATAATATTGAAACGCATCTGGACAAGCTGCGCGCGGAGGGGCGGCTTGGCACGGACGTGCAGACCAGGCTCTAGTCGGGCACCAGCACCACCTTGCCGAAATTGCGCCGTTGTTCGATGTAGGCGTGTGCGTCGCCGACTTGCGCAAAACTGAAGCTGCGATCGACCTGAGGCCGCACCCAGCCGTCTGCCAAGCCATCGAGGATCCCCTGCATCCAGGTGCCAAACAGCGGCGCTTCCTGATACATGGCGTGGATGTTGACGCCGAATACCCCCTGATTGCCGGGAATCAGTTTGGCTGGATGGAACCAGGGTGCACCCAGAAACAACTTCAGCACTTTCAAACGACCGGCCAGACCCGGCGCCGACGCACTGGAAATACCGTACATGCCCAGACGCCCGGTCGCGGCCAGGACCGACAGACTGCGACGCCAGTGCCAACCTCCGATCGGGTCTATGGCCAGATCCACACCGCGTCCTCCGGTCAGATCCATCACCGCAGACTCCCAATCCTCCTGATGGTAGTCCAGAGTCTGGGCCACTCCCCGCTCAAGCAATCGCGCATGTTTGCCGGCGCTGGCGGAGCCAATGATCTTTGCCCCCAGATGCCGCGCGATATCAACCGCGGCCAGACCAACCCCGCCACCGGCATTGTGAATGAGCACCGTTTCGTGCCCCTGCAAGGAGCCCATCGCGCGCAGCAGCGCCCAGGCCGTCAGATAATTCAATGGCAAGGCGGCTGCACGTTCGCTGCTCAGCCCGGCGGGAATCTCCCAGACATAGCGTGCATCTACACAAGCCGCTTGGGCATAAGCACCAAAATCCGTCAGGGCCATGACCCGCCGACCCAGCCAGCCCGCGTCGACGTCTGCGCCGACGGCATCAACCACGCCCGCGACCTCATAGCCCAAGGTGCAGGGCAGCGGAGGACACGCAGGATAAATGCCCTGCCGCGCCAGAATGTCCGCAAAATTGATCCCGATCGCCTCGGCCCGAACTCTTAATTCACCGGGCTGTGGCTCGGGAGCGTCTATTTCGCGTTGCACAAAAACGACCGGACCACCGTGTCGTTCGAGTCTAATCACCTGCATATCTGCTCTCACTGGAGAATGATTTTGTGCGGTAGAAGGAGCTTGCCGTTCCCATTCACCCACAGGCAGATTACAATACCGAGTTCTTGGGCCTGCTGGACGCAACGGGCCTTTAAGTTTTGGGGAATTCGAATTTACTTACCGAGGACATCGATGAACAATCATCTGACGGGTGCTTTTGTACTCGCCGCTCTGGCGGCACCTTTGGCCGCACAGGCGGAAGGAAAAATTTACGGCCAATTCAATATCAGCGCAAACCAGGTTGACGGCGTGTTTTCTGACCTGGCTGGCAATGAAGTCAACCAGGACGGTCAAAGCGGCGACAACAACGCTTCCCGTTTGGGCTTCCAAGGGGAAAACGGTCAGTTTTTCTACGCTGTTGAAATGGGTTTGAGCGTTGATGACGCCGCCAACGGCCTGGGCACCACCCGCCATGCCTTCGTCGGATTCAACAGCTCATACGGCACCTTCACCTTCGGCCGGACCAATAGCGCCTACAAGCTGGCCGCGCAGCGTTTGGATCCGTTCTATGACACCGCCGCGATCAATTACAAAGGCATCGCCCAGAACGAAGGCGGCAGCTACGGTCAATCCAACCTGACCAACGGCTGGAGCAACAACTCGCTCGGTTACATTTCGCCAGAATTTTCCGGCGTGACCCTGAATGCCGGCATCTACCTGCAGGAACAGTCCGACGAAGATCATGATTATGCGATCGGCGCCGACTACCGTCTGGGTGACCTCAGCCTCGGCCTGCAGTATCTGATGATTGGCGCCGATGCGGCTCCTGGCGTCATCGCCGGTTCCGGCACCGATGTGGAATCCGCGCTGCAAGGTACCGTCAGCTATGCAGCCAAAGGCTGGAGCGTTGGCGCATCCTATGAACTGCTCGAACTGCGCAACGGCGCTGATCCGGCGTATATCTTCGTCGGCGGCACCTTCGATCTGTCCGCTAACCTGACGCTGGCGGCTACCGTCGGCAATGTCGATCAGGGCAATGGCGAAGGCCTGGGTTACACCGTCGGTGCGTATGCAGACCTGATCGAGAACTTCTCGCTGTACGGCCTGTTCTCGCAATCGGATCTGGACAATGCCCCGAATTCGGAAACCTCCGTATTCAGCCTGGGCGTGAAGTACGCGTTCGAAATCTAAGCACTCGTGCTTTGAGCAAAACGGCGCCTTCGGGCGCCGTTTTTTGTTTGGCCATCTGCATTTCAGGGTTGATGTGGCTGCAGCGTCACCCCTGAAATGCACGGTACGGAGTTCCGCTCGGTGCCATCAACGGACGTATTGTAATTCCGGCAGGACTCACGAATGGGCGCAAAGCGGGCCTTTATGAGAACTTCACAGGTACGTGTTACAATGTGTTGCACGCTGTGAGGAGGTTAGCCATGAGCACAAGCACAATCCACGTCCGGGTGGATGACGAAACGAAGGCAAAAGCAACTCAGGCTCTCGAAGCCATGGGGCTTGATCTGTCTACGGCTGTTCGGGTTTACCTCGCGAGAATCAGCGCCGAGCAGCGGTTGCCTTTCGAGTTGCGGGTCCCCAATGCAGCAACTCAGGAGGCCATCAATGAGCTGGAGTCTGGGCATGGCCATCGCGCTGACAGCATAGATAGCCTGTTTGATCAGCTCAATGCGGACGATTGAATACGCGTCCCAGTTCAAACGGGACTATCGTAAAGCGAAGCGAAACCCCAAATTCCGCAAACTCGAGGAGTCGCTGAAACCAATCGTTTCCGATTTGGCGATGGATGTGTCGCTAAGCGACCCACCATATCGAGACCACCAGCTTTCCGGTGTATGGTCCGGATACCAGGAATTACACATCAAGCCGAATCTGCTGTTGATCTACTCCAAGCCCGACGACAGAACAATCCGGTTGGCCAGGATTGGCTCTCACTCCGAATTGTTCGGCTGATGTCAGAGGTCTGCTTTAGGCACATGGCAAGCTGAAAGACCGGACTGTTCTGGGTGCGGACCGACCAGCGGTTACTCCGGCAGGTCAACTTAGCGCCCGGTGCGGTCGGCGGCGCGGGTTGAACCCCCCCCGCCTTCAACCCTCAGATGCCGATAGCCATTTACTGATTTTGAACATCAACGCGCCAGGCGTTGCAGGCGCGCCTGCAACGCCCCCGGCGACACCCCGTCACGCACCGGAATCTCCGCGTCCTGACCGCGATTCAAGGCTTCTTCCAGCTTGCGCCGATCGCGCTCGCTCAGAGTTTCCTGACCCAGTTCATAGCGTTGCTCCAGCTCCGGACTGCGAACCCGCACCGCATTGCGTCCCCAGAACATCAACTTGCTCTGACTATCCAGTACCGTCAGTCCCTGCAAACCGATCCGGTAATGGGCTTTGCCACAGGCTTTCTTGCGCTGTTCGGCGTAATTGGGCCGATCATAGGCAACGCAGATGTTGCGACTGAAACTCAGTGCCTGGGCATCCAGCGTGATCGCGAACCCGTCAATGGCCTGACGCAGAAAATCCAGGTCTGCTCGCCCCCCCGCCTCGGGACCAGCCGGGTCCGCGGCTTGGGAACCACACAGGGCGACAACCTGCTCGGGGCTGAAGCCACGGTCCAGATAATGGTCGATGTCCTCCCGCGCGCAATCCAGCGCCTGAACTGGACTCGCCAGTCCCAATATCAGCAGGGACAGATACGGGTATCTATGTTTCATCAATCACCAGACCAGCAGCGGAAAAACCGCAAAGCTACGGGAATCGAGCGCAAAAAAACAGGGCAGACACGGAGGACACTTGCCCTGACTCACTGACAGCGCCAATTTCAGGGTAGTGCGGCCCAGGCTGCTGCCGCTCGCGGCATGCAACGGCCCCGTAGACCGCGGTCAACCAAGCAGGCAGCCGCACGTTATTAGGCTGAATTCATCCCAAGAGTGCATAGAATGAGTGCCAAATCGATTTCACTGATCATCGTGACCTCCCTGGGCCTGAGCTTGAGCGCAACTGCGCAGGCCCACCCGCAGCTCAGCGGTCACATCTACTTCCATGATGGTCCGGTCAGCCTGGGACTCAACCTGGGGCACTGGTTCCATCAACGCCACCACCGGCCCGCCCGTCACCAACACGGCCCCGCCTGCTACCGCCGTTATTCCGACCAGGACCCGCACTGGGGCCATGGCGCCAGGCATTCCCGACATCCTCGGCACGACGCACAGCGTGAGCATCGCCCCCACCACCGTCCAGCGCACGCCCAGCATCACCGGCCGTGGAACCGGCATCCAGACCGTCATTCACGCGCGCCGCAGCACCATGAGCACGGCCGGCATTGCTACCTGCACTACGAGCGCGGCCATCCGCACTGGAACTGAAGCCGCCACCGTGCGGCCTGCGCACGGCATATCTGAGCTTGACCACCTCGCCAGGGACGCCCGGCGAGGTGAAGCAGGCCCTTCGCCGGAGAGCCCGCAGCGGGCCTACTTGTCGAGCTGGGCGAATTCCTGGGCCAGTCGCGCCGCCGGAATGTACCCCGGCCGCAGAGAACCGTCATCCAGGATCAGCGCCGGAGTCCCGCGAACCCCAAGCGTCTGCCCGGCCTGGTAATGCTCGTGGACTGGTGCCTGACAGGCCTTGGATTTCACGGATTCGCCCTGCTTGGCCCGGGTCATCGCCGCATTGCGATCATCTGCACACCAGACATCCTCGGCCTTGTTGAACGAAGCGGTATTCGGCCCGCTGCGCGGATAGAACAGATAACGCACGGTAATGCCCTGGGCATTGTAATCGGCCATTTCGCGATGCAGCTTGCGGCAGTAGCCGCAATCGATATCGGTGAACACCGTCATCACATGCTTCTGCTTTTTCGCAGGAAAGACCAGCATCTTGTCCTCGCCAATCTTGTCCAGGGCCGCCAGACGCAGCTCCTTGCGACTGTTTTCGGTGAGCGACTCCCCCCGTTCCAGGTCAATCAGATCTCCGTCGATGAAAAACTTGCCATCGGCGGTGACGTAGCCAAAGGAAAGGCCGCGGGCCACCTCGAACAAGCCGTCAACCGGCGTTCGGTTAATATTCCGCGTATCCAGTCCCGGGAACGATTTTTGCAGGGTTTCCTTGAGCGCCTCCAGCTGTGCGTCCTTGGGCCCGGCCGCCTGCAGGCCCGTGGTCAGTCCGGCCAGCATCAGGCCCAAAATCAGCTTTCTCATAAACAACTCCGACTCGAATATAGGTGGGACCGCAGACCAGTCGATAAATTCATGCCCGAGGATGATGCTGGGCGTGCAATTGCTCGAGGCGTGCGCTTGCCACATGGGTGTAAATTTGCGTGGTCGAAAGGTCACTGTGACCGAGCAACAACTGCACCACGCGCAGATCCGCGCCGTGATTCAACAAATGGGTAGCAAAGGCGTGGCGCAAGGTGTGCGGAGATATGTCCGGGTCAATCCCCGCCACCGTGGCGTAGCGCTTAATGATATGCCAGAAGTTCTGTCGAGTCATGGCCCGCCCGGCCCGGGCAGGAAAAACCACCTCACTGCGGACCCCATCCAGCAAGTCGCTGCGCGCGCTGCGCAAGTAGCGCGACAGCCAGACCAGCGCTTCCTCCCCCACCGGCACGAGGCGCTCACGATTACCCTTGCCCAGGATGCGCAGCACGCCGGATTCCAGGCTCAAGCGAGGCAGCTCCAGAGCGACCAGTTCACTCACGCGCAGACCCGCCGCGTACATCAGTTCCAGCATGGTCCGGTCACGCAGTCCCCGCGCCGTACCCGGATCGGGCGCCTGCAATAAACGTTCAACCTCGTCCTCACTCAGGCTCTTGGGCAGACCGCGGCCGATTTTGGGTCTTGCCAGACCCTCACTGGGATTATCCGGGCGTAATCGCTCACGGGCCGCCCAGCGATAGAAACGCCTGATCGCGGAATGCAGGCGCGCCAGACTGCGGGCCGCCAAAGCCCTGCGCCCCGCCAGAACCAGGGCGAGATCCGGGGTTTGCGCCTGCAACAGCGTCGTTTGCATCGGCGCCAGCATTCGCGCCACACCGAGCAGATCGGAGTGGTACGCGGCCAGAGTGGGGTCCGCCAGCCCATCCTCGGCCCATAAGGCCTCGCAAAAGCGCTCGATCAGCTCGATATCCTGGGCATCGGCCGCGCCCTGCGGCGGCTTCACCCCGGCCCCGATGTAAACTGTCGACTTTTCATCCGCCGATTATCGCCGAGCCCCGCGATGAATATGTCAAAAAGCTTGCTGCCGTGGCCCCTGCTGATCTGTTTGCTGCCTGCTGTGATCGCCGCGCAGCCCCTGCCATCGCCGGTTACGAGCGCAGTTCCATTTGAGCTGCATTCCCCCTCCGAACAGGCTGAAGCCGAAATTGCCGCCCGACTCCGCGCGCTGGCGGGACGCAGCGAAACACCGGAGCTGCGAACCTGGGTGGAAAGCTGGTTGAACTATCAAGAGGTTTCGCGCAAACCTCATCCCGAACGCGATTCCATGAGCCTGCCACGCTTTGCGATTCAGGCCCTGGCCCGGCATGTGCTTGAGCGCTGGGAACTGCACGCCGCCCAGGTCGCGCTGCATGCGGATTCCAGTTCCGGCCTCAAAAGCCCAAGCACGCGATTCCAGCGCCAGGCGCGCTTGCTCTGGCTGGAATCAGCACCAGCATCTGAAGTGCAGGCGTTCAGCTTGACGGTCAAGCCAGCGGAACTCGATGAGGCCAGCTTGCTGCTGTTGCTGCGCCGGGTGCCCACGCTGGAACTCTGGCGCGAACTGGCTCGCCGTGGCAGTGGGCGCCAGAGTCTGCACGCCCTGCAAGGCGCAGCGGATCAACTGCCCGCAGAGCAGTACCAGGAGCTGCTCCGTCTGGCCGCGCAGAACCCCGCCCTGGCCAGCACCAGCGCGCGCTTGCAAGGCGCCTGGGCCGGCCGCGATGCCAGCCGCCAGACGGCGCTCATCGACATGCTGGACACGGTGACCTGGGACACGCCCCTGGTCGAAACCCTGCTCGCCGCAGACATCGATGGTCTGACCCAGATCATGACCCGCCATCTACAGCAGCCCGCGCATGCCCCCCTGGCCGCGTACACGCTATGGCGAATAGGCACAGCGCAGGCCATGGCGAGTTTGCAGACCTACCTGCATTCGCCGCAGGCCTTGCCGGATCTGGCCGAGGAGATTCGTCAATGGGTCGATTAGGCTGGCTGCTGGGAGGGCTGTTCTGGAGCGGACTCAGTGCCGCCACGATTGCCACCTACACCGAAAATGAATCGGCCCAGGACAAGATCGCCCTGGGTTTTCCGGTGCCGCTGCCGGCGGCAAGCCAAACCGCCTTTGCCGGCTTTCGGGATTATCCCAGCTTGATCGATCAACTCACCGCCCTGGCGTTCCAGGAAACCGATTTTGATCTGCTCAGGCTCGGCGCCTCCCGCCAGAACCGTGAGGTGCTGGGGTTTCGCTTCGGCACGCCGGACCGGCCCGCCATCCTTCAAGTCGGCGGCGTTCACGCCCGCGAATGGGCCTCCCCGGAAGCGGTCAGTCACATCGCCGAGCAACTGGTCGCTGGTCTGCCACACCATGGCATCGAACGCTTCCTCGCCGACACCCTGAGCATCCTGCTCATCCCGGTACTCAATCCCGATGGGTTCATCAGCTCGCAAACCGAGCCCGCGCGAACACGGGTGAATGAAGACCCGGGTGGTGACCCCGCCACGCCCCGCGGAGGACGCATGCGGCGCAAGAATCTGCGGGACACCGATGGTGACCTGAACCGGCCGGACACCAACCTGCTGGGCGTTGACCTCAATCGCAACATCGGCCGCTTCTGTGGCACCTCCCTGCGCTCGAGCAGCAACCCGCAATCCGTTGTCTATCACGGCGACTGCCTGAGTCCGGAACCCGAAACCACGACCTTGATCGACGCGGTAGACCGGCTGGGCGCCAACCGGCTACGGCTGTTCATCGACACCCA
>JBFJVB010000024.1:0-30662 GCA_041624435.1 Oceanococcus sp.
ACGGCATGCGTCATAAAAATTTGACCTCGGATTGATTCGTCTGGCGCCAGAAGCGCAGCCCTAAAAGCCCAGCCGCCAGTGCCAGAGCCACGGTATAGATCCACCAGATCGCCGCAGCACCGGCTGAGCGGTAGAAAAACAGATAGGCAAAGCAGGACCCGCCCAAACCCCAGTATGCCGCGGTGGTCGCCCACATCACGAAGCGGGTGTCCTTCAGGCCGCGCAAAGCGCCGGAGCCGACCGCCTGGAGCGCGTCAAAAATGTGGAACGCGCCGGCAATTTTCAGGAACACCACGGCAGTGGCCGCAACCGCCGCATCCTGGGTATACCAGCCGATGATCCATTCCGGCAGCAACAGCATGAAGGCCGCAATTCCCAGCGCCAGAACTGCCGCGGTCTGATAGCCCAGTCGACCGGCCCGACGCACGGCGGCGGGATCGCGGGCGCCGGCAGCCTGACCAACCAGGACGGCGGTCGCCTGGCCCAGCCCCAGGGCAATCATGAACATCATGCCGGCAAAATTCAGCGCGATCTGGCTGGCCCCAAGGGTGGCGGTGCCAAACCGGGTCATCAGCAAGCCGCCGACAGCAAAGATCGCACATTCGCTGACCAGGGCCAGAGCCAATGGCAGGCCCAGACGCCACAGCTCGCCCATGCCCGCGCGGCTCGGCCGGCCCTGCGCCCGGTAAGGCCGGAACTCGGGCCAGCTCAGGAACAACCAGATCATGCCCAGGGCCAGACCGACATCCACCAGCGCAGTGGCCAGACCACAGCCAACAGCACCCAGGGCAGGCAACGGTCCCCAGCCATGCATCAGGGCCAGATCCAAAGGGATATTGATCAACAAACCGGCGAAGCCCAGCCACATGATCGGCCGGCTGTGGCCGAGCGCTTCCATGGTATTGCGCAAGGTGAAGAATACGCCCAGAAACGGTGTGCCCAGGGACACGGCACGCAGATAGCCGCTGGCCGCCTCCCGCACCTGGGGCTCCAGACTCAGATGCGCAAAGATCAGGTCCGGCAGCACCCACAGCAGACCGCCCCACACGGTCCACAGCGCAACCGACAGGGCCAGCGAGGAACTGACGTAACGGCCGATGTCCCGGGCGCCTTCACCGCCACCGAAACGCTGCGCGACACCGGGCGCGACGGCCAGTGCGAACCCCAGCAGAAAGGTGAAACCCAACATCAACAGGGTGCCGCCGAGCGCCACCGCAGCCAGCACATCGGCGCCCAATTGACCGGCGATGATGGTGTCCGTGGTTTGCATCCCGAAAAAGGCCATCTGGGCCAGTACGATCGGGCCGGCCAGACGCAGCAGTCGGGAAAAACGGGGCAGATCTGGGGAAGGCCGGATATCGGGCAAGGGCGAAACACTCAATTTATCGGCGCGGCATCGCCGTGAAACAGCCGGAGCGCGTATTATCTGCGTTTTCCACTCCCTGTGCCGCCAAACGCCCGGTTCTAATCTGCCCCGCAGCGGCAAAGGCCTGCCCGTGAATGATTTGTTACTCGTCCTGAGCACCTGCCCTGAAGATCAGGCCCAAGGCCTGGCCCGGTGTCTGGTGGAAGCCCGCCTGGCCGCCTGCGTGAACATCATCTCCGCGGTGCGTTCGGTGTATCGCTGGGAGGGCGCCGTGACCCAGGAAAACGAAGCCTTGCTGGTGATCAAGACCCGCCCACAACGGCAGAAGGAACTTTTCGCCCGTCTGCAGGACGAACATCCATACGCGGTGCCGGAAATTATCAGCCTGCCCTGTGATGACACCCTGCCAGCCTATCTGCGGTGGGTCCATGAGGAAACCACAGTTGCTCCAGCGCATAACACGTCCTTCGATGCTTGACCGGTCCTTCCTGCGGGCGCTGCTGCTGGTCGGATTGATCAGCGGCACCGGCCTGGCCCAGGCCGATGGCTTGTTTGCCCAGAGCAAACCACGGTTCCTGCCGGCGCACGAGGCCTTTGTGCTCGACGCCATGGCCCTTGAGGCCGACGCGATCGAGGTTCGCTGGTCCATCGCTCCAGGCTACTACCTCTACCAGCATCGTCTGGCCATCGAGGCTGTACAACCGGCCGATCTGGCCCTGGACTGGCGCGCACCACCGGGCCGGAAGTTTACCGATGAGCATTTCGGCCCGGTCGAGATTTATCAGCAGCAGCTCAGCCTGCCCGTGGCCCTGTCGACCAGCGCCACGACCGTGACCTTGAAGATCCAGTATCAGGGCTGTGCCGAAGCGGGCCTGTGTTATCCGCCGCAGGAGCGCCACCTGACCGTCGACCTGCCGGCCAGACCATGAAGCCATTCGCTTACGTCCTCCTGGCCTTGGGCGCTCTGGGCCTGGGCTGGGTCCTGGGTGAGCGCGGGCAGACCACCGCCCCGCAACCGATGCCGGACTTTCGCCTGACCGACCTGCATGGCCAGGAGCACCAGGCCGCGGACTACCGCGGTCACCTGCTGCTGATCAATTTCTGGGCGACCTGGTGCGCGCCCTGCTTGAAAGAGATGCCGCTGCTGGATGAAACTTACGCGGCGCACGCCGCCCAGGGCTTTCGCATCCTTGGACCGGCCGTCGATGAGGTCGAAGCGGTCACCGCCTATCTGCGGGAGCGCCCGGTTCGCTATCCGGTGCTTTTGGGCGAGCAGTCGCTGTTCAGTCTGATGGATGCCTTCGGCGATACCCTGGGCGCGCTGCCCTTCAGCGTGCTGGTCGATCGCCAGGGCCGGATTGTCGAGCGATTCTGGGGCCAGCTCAGTGCCGAGAAGCTCCAGGAACTGCTCGATGCTCATTTGTA
The DNA here is from genome assembly GCA_041624435.1 of Oceanococcus sp. Classification (GTDB taxonomy): domain Bacteria; phylum Pseudomonadota; class Gammaproteobacteria; order Nevskiales; family Oceanococcaceae; genus Oceanococcus. Next base: position 2,792 of record JBFJVB010000024.1, read on the forward strand.
ACTTGTCAGTAATTTGTCGGTAATGGTCAGCAAATAGTCGATATCTGCGGCCAACTGTACAAATCCGGCCGCATCATCCAGAATGTCCGAAATCGGCGAATACTGGACCTCAACTCGTGGGTAAATTGCTCCTGCTCAACGGCCCGAATCTCAATCGGCTCGGCTCGCGCGAACCGGAAACCTACGGCCACAACAGCCTGGCCGATATCGAAAGCCGCCTGACCGCACTGGCCACCGAGCGGGGTCATCACCTGGACTGCCTGCAGAGCAACAGTGAATCGCGTCTGATCGAACGGATTCACCAGGCCGGAGACGAAGGCTGTGATTTCCTGCTGTTCAACCCGGCCGCCTTCACCCACACCAGCGTGGCGCTGCGCGATGCGCTGCTGGCGGTGACACTCCCGTTCATCGAGATTCACCTGAGCAACGTCCACGCTCGGGAAAGCTTTCGTAAGCATTCCTACTTCTCGGATATCGCCAGCGGGGTCATTAGCGGATTGGGAGTTCAGAGCTACGAACTGGCCTTGACGGCGGCTTTGCATCGCCTCGAATCGGAACAGGAAACCTGATGGATATTCGCAAAGTCAAAAAACTGATCGAACTGGTCGAAAACTCGGATGTCGCCGAAATCGAGATTCGGGCCGGCGACGAGGCCATCCGGATCAGCCGCTTCGGCCGTGAAGCTCCCGCCGTGGCCCGCCCGGTAGCAGCCAGTCCACCGCCAGCATCACCGACACCGCCGAGCAGCCCGGAAGCCTCGCCGCCGAAGGCCAGTACCGACGAATCCAAGCTGGTTCGATCACCGATGGTCGGCACCTTCTATCGCGGCCCTTCTCCAAGCGATCCTTCCTTCGTCGAGATCGGCCAGACCGTTGCCGCCGGACAGACCCTGTGCATCATTGAAGCGATGAAAATGCTCAACCAGATCGAAGCGCCGCGCTCGGGCACGGTCAGCGAGATCCTGGTGGAAAACGAGCAGTCCGTGGAATTTGATCAACCCATGTTCGTCATTGATTGACACCAGCCGACTGACCCGCCGATGAAACCTCCCTTCGACAAGGTTCTGATCGCCAACCGCGGCGAAATTGCCCTGCGGATCCAGCGCGCCTGCCGGGAATTGGGCGTGCGCACGGTCGCGGTGTACTCCAGCGCGGACCGGGACCAGAAACATGTGCTGCTGGCCGATGAGTCGGTCTGCATCGGCCCCCCGCAAGCGAGCAAAAGCTACCTGAACATGGCGGCCATCATCGCCGCCGCCGAGGTCACCGGAGCCAATGCGATTCATCCCGGCTATGGCTTCATGTCCGAGAATGCCGATTTCGCCGAAAGCGTCGAGCGCAGCGGTTTCTGCTTCATCGGCCCCCGCGCCGAAACCATCCGGCTGATGGGCGACAAGACTGCGGCGATCGCAGCCATGCAGCAGGCCGGGGTACCCTGCGTTCCCGGCTCCAATGGCCCGCTGCGCTCCGACCCCAAATCCTGGCGCGAGGTGGCGGCCCGCATCGGCTATCCCGTGCTGGTCAAAGCCGCCGCCGGCGGCGGTGGTCGCGGCATGCATGTGATCCGCTCAGCCGCGGAGCTGGAACGTAACATCGGCCTGGCCCGGCAGGAAGCCGCCAGCGCCTTTGGCAATGACGCGGTGTTTCTGGAGAAATACCTGGAGACGCCCCGGCACATCGAAATCCAGGTGCTGGCCGACCAGAATGGCCGCGCCATCCATCTGGGCGAGCGCGACTGCTCAATGCAGCGACGCAACCAGAAAGTGATGGAAGAAGCGCCCGCGCCAGGCATCACGGCGGCGGAGCGAAGCCGGATCGGCGCGCTGTGCGTCAAGGCTTGCGAAGACATTGGTTACGTCGGCGCAGGCACCTTCGAGTTCCTGTACGAAAACGGCGCTTTCCATTTCATCGAGATGAACACGCGGATTCAGGTCGAACACCCGGTGACCGAATGGGTCACCGGCGTCGACCTGGTCAAGGAACAGCTGCTGATCGCCAGTGGCGAAGCCCTGCGCTATAGCCAGGAGCAGATTCGCTGGACCGGCCATGCCCTGGAATGCCGGATCAATGCGGAGGACGCGATGCGCTTCACCCCATCGCCCGGGGAGGTGACCAAGTACCACGTCCCCGGTGGACCGGGCGTGCGCGTGGATTCCCATGTCTACCGCGGCTATCACGTACCGCCGCATTATGATTCGATGATCGGCAAGCTGATCGTGCATGGTGAGTCTCGTGAATCGGCGCTGGCCCGAATGCGTACCGCGCTGTCCGAACTGGTGGTCGAGGGCGTCAAGACCAACCGTGCGCTGCATCTGCGGATTCTCGATGATCCCGACTTCGTGGCCGGCGGTGCGCATATCCACCATCTGGAAACACGCCTGAACGAATGGCAGCGCAGTGCCTGACTGGGGGCAGATTCATGTCGCCACCGACGCCCACGAGGCCATAGAAGAGCAGCTCAGTGAGCTGGGCGCGCTGGCCGTCAGCCTGTCGGACGCCGCCGATTCACCGGTGTTCGAACCGGCCCCGGGCGAACTACTGCTGTGGCCTCGATTGATCGTCACCGGGCTGTTTGAAGCGTCGGTGGACCTTGCCGCCATTCGCAGCGCGCTGATCCATCAGGGCCTGTGCGAAGCCGCGCATGTGCAGATTGAAACCTTGGCCGATCGCTGCTGGGAACGCGAATGGCTGGACAATTTCGGACCGATGGCCTTCGGCCAGCGGCTCTGGGTCTGTCCCCACGGCGCACCGCAAAGCTGGCCGGATGATGCGGTCGTGCTGCGCCTGGACCCGGGCCTGGCTTTCGGCACCGGGACCCACCCCACCACCCGCCTGTGCCTGCAATGGCTGGACGGCGCCGATCTCAAAGACAAGCGCGTCATCGACTATGGCTGCGGCTCGGGCGTGCTGGCGGTGGCGGCCGCCTTGCTGGGCGCCCGGGAAGTACTCGCCTATGACATCGACCCACAAGCCCTGACCGCCACCGCGGAAAATGCCCGGGCGAATCAGGTCCAGGACCGGATCACCCTGGTCGAACCGGGGTCCCCGCCCGAGTCACCCGCGGACATCGTGCTGGCCAACATCCTGGCCAGCACACTGATCAGCCTGCAGCCGGCCATCTGCGCGCTCGTTGCAGCGGATGGTGAACTGGTGCTATCGGGAATTCTGGCGGAACAAGCGCAAGATGTGATCGCCGCCTACCGTACGCAATTTTTGCTCAATCCTGAAAATTCAGAGGCTTGGATTCGACTCGACGGACGGCGATTTGCGCTGGGTGGTTAAACCGCTATCATCGCTCGCCCTGACCTCCCGGGGGGGAGGCCTGTTTGTTCGGCCTAGAGATCTACCTAACGATGTCAGTCCAAAATCAAGATTCAACGCCCGACTCACCGAAACCGCTGAGCTATCACGTTGACGCCAGCCTTAGACGGTATTTCGAAGAACTCAATGGCAGCCAGCCCAATGAGCTTTACCGCCTCATCATGAGCGAAGTGGAAAAGCCGCTGTTTCAGAGCGTACTGCAGCATTGCCAGGGCAATAACAGTCGCGCCGCCGAAGTTCTCGGTATCAATCGCGCCACGCTGCGCAAGAAAATTCAGCAGTACGACATCACCACTTCTTAATAAAGCCCCAATCTACGTGAACAATCCGATTCGCCGCGCCCTGTTATCCGTGTCTGACAAACACGGCCTCGTTGAACTGGCCCAGGCGCTGGCGGACCAGAACGTGGCCCTGATATCGTCCGGCGGCACGGCCCGGGTGCTCAAACAAGCGGGGATTGCGGTCACCGAGGTTTCCGAACACACCGGCGCCCCGGAAATCATGAACGGCCGGGTCAAGACCCTGCACCCCAAGGTGCATGGCGGTATCCTGGCCCGTCGTGGCATCGACGACGCCACCCTCGCCGAGCAGGACATCGCGCCGATCGACCTGGTGGTGGTCAACCTCTACCCCTTCAGCCAGACCGTGTCCCAGCCCGACTGCAGCCTGGGCGACGCCATCGAGAACATCGATATCGGCGGTCCGACCATGGTCCGGGCCGCCGCGAAAAACCACCAGGATGTCACCGTGGTGGTCGATCCGGCCGATTACCCCGATCTCATTGCGATGCTGGCCGAAGGAGGCGTTTCGCCCGCACGTCGCCGCCAATTGGCGGTCAAGGCGTTTGCGCATACGGCCGCCTACGATGACGCCATTGTCAATTATCTCAGCAGCCTGGATGAGGCTGACCGCCCCGGCGACCAGCCCCGCATCATCAATCGCCAGTGGCAGTTGCACACGTCTTTGCGCTACGGTGAAAACCCCCATCAACTGGCCAGCTTCTACGCGGACCCCCGGCCGGCACCGGGCACCATCGGGGCGGCCAGGCTGCTGCAAGGCAAACCCCTGTCCTATAACAACCTGGCCGATGCCGACGCGGCCTGGACCGCGGCCCTGGAATTCGTCCTGCCAGCCTGCGTTATTGTCAAACACGCCAACCCCTGCGGCGTTGCCATTGCGGCCGATATCAGCAGCGCTTACGAAAAAGCGTTTTCGACCGATCCGACTTCGGCCTTTGGCGGAATCATTGCATTCAATACCGAACTCGACGGGGAAACTGCCAGCGAAATCATTGGCAATCAGTTCATCGAAGTGATTATCGCGCCGCAAGTCAGCGCGGCGGCACGCACTGCGCTTAGCAGCAAGCCCAATGTGCGGGTTCTGGAAACCGGCTGTGCGCCCGATCAGCTCAACGCCTGGGAGTTGCGCAGCATCTCGGGCGGCGTGCTGGTACAAAGCGCGGATCAGGCACGCATTTCGCGTGAGGAATTGCAGATCGTGACGCGCAAGGCCCCCAGCGATGAGCAGATCAACGACATGATTTTCGCCTGGCCGGTAGCCAAAATGGTGAAGTCCAATGCCATTGTGTTTGCCCGCGACGGCCAGACCATCGCCATCGGCGCCGGCCAGATGAGCCGGGTGGACAGCGTCCGCATCGCCATCCGCAAGGCGGCCGATGCCGGCCTGGACATTCGCGGCAGCGTCATGGCCTCCGATGCGTTCTTTCCCTTTCCAGACGCGCTGGTCGCGGGCGCCGAAGCCGGCGCTGTCGCGGCCATTCATCCGGGCGGCTCGATGCGCGACCAGGACGTGATCGACGCGGCCAACGAATCCGGCATTGCCCTGGTGGCCACCGGGCGCCGCCATTTTCGCCATTGATCCAGGCAAGCCGTCGACGACAGCGTCAGTCGTCGACTTCCCGATAACGCACCGCAGTCACCCAGAACGACTGCTCGCCTGAGGGCAGACGCACCCGGACTTCCTCATCCAGTGTGCGACCAAGACAGGCGCGTGCCATCGGCGCACGCATGCTGATCCAGCCCCGGCCGGCATCGGTTTCGTCAGCCCCGACAATGCGATAGGTCTGCGTCTGGCCCGCCTCATTTTCAAGCTCCACCCAAGCCCCGAAATACACCCGACTGGTATCCTCGGGCAAACCTTGTGCAACCTTGAGTTGATCCAGGCGGCGGCCCAGATAACGCAAACGCCGGTCGACTTCACGCAACTCCTTCTTGCGGTATATGTACTCGGCGTTTTCCGAACGGTCCCCCTCGGCAGCGGCGGCAGCCAGGGCCGCGACCACCTCGCGGCGACGCAGGACAAGCTGCCGATGCTCAGCCTGCAGGTTTTCGTAGCCCTGGGCGGTGATGTACTCGTGCATGACGGACCGTCATCTTGGATGCAAAAAAAACCGCGGCGGCAAGGCGCCCCGCTCGGTTCAAGCCACAATGTCGGGCAGATCATCCGGAATGAAGAAATCCGGCGCCAAGGTCGCGCCAGCCTGATACTGGTATTTGGCGAAATCGGTTACTCCGGCCTCCTGTAACACCAGATCGTCGATACAGAAGCGCCCGGTGAATTCCCGGCTGGGTTGCGTCAGCACATGCCAGGCGGCGTCAGCCATGATTTCGGGTGTCCGACTGGCCGCAACCATTGCCGCTGCGCCGGGCATGTTGATGATCGCCGCGGTGGCAATTGGCGTATGCGGCCACAGACAATTGAACGCGATGCCCGCGTTGCGGAACTCCTCCGCCATGGCCCAGGCATACACACTCATCGAGTACTTGGCCAGGGTGTAGGCGGCATGTGGCTTGAACCACTTCACGCTCCAATCCAGGGGCGGCGAGATATTCAGCACATGCGGATTGTCCGCGCGTTTGAGATGCGGAATGCACAGCTTGGACAGCAGGAAGGTGCCGCGACCGTTGATCGCATGCATCAGGTCGTAGCGCTTCATGCTGAGCTGCTCGGTGCCGATCAAATTGATCGCACTGGCATTGTTGACGCACACGTCGATTCCCCCGAAGTGCTCGACCACCTGCGCAACCGCAGCGGCGGTGCGTTCGTCATCGCGGATATCGCATACCACGCCCAGGGCCCGACCACCCGCCGCTTCGATTTCCGCGGCCGCCGTATGCACGGTCCCTGGCAGGCGTGGATCGGGTTTATCGGTTTTGGCTAAAATGGCCACATTGGCGCCATCCTGCGCGGCGCGCTTGCCAATGGCCAGACCGATGCCACGCGATGCGCCGCTGATAAGCAATGTTTTTCCAGCCAGACTCGCCATGCTTCCCCCAGTGCCGGCCTCATGCCGGTGCAAAATCGAAAACCCCGATTGTACGCAATGCCGAGCCGATGCTTGTGAATTTCGGTTCACCCAGCCTCATGCACTACACTGGACGATCCGACTGCAATGACCCAAGGCATGAACGATTTCAAGATCACCCTGTGGATTCTGGCCGGACTCATCCTCGGCGTTATCGTGGGCCAGGGGCTGTTTACGGCCTACGATGGCGCCGTCCCGCAAGCCTGGATTCAAGCCTTCTCAGTGATAGGCAATACGCTTTTCATGGGGCTGCTGAAAATGATCCTCGTGCCCCTGGTGATCGCCAGCGTGATCGTGGGGGTCAATGCGATTGGCGATCCCAGCAAGCTGGGGCGCATCGGCGGCTGGACCCTGATCTATTACTTCTCCACCATGTTGGTGGCGGTGATTACCGGCTTGCTGCTGGTCACGGCCATCGCCCCGGGCGACCCGCATGGCACAGGCCAGGGACTGGGACTGGAGATCATTGCGGCCGGAGAACAGGCCTACGTGGCGCAACCCGAAGCCACCCGGGTGAGCGTAGAGCAATCCGGCGCGGCCGGCATGGGCGGGGCTTTGCTGAACCTGGTGTCCCAGTTAATCCCCAGCAATCCATTCGGCTCCGCCGCTGATTTCCAGCTGCTGCCGCTGATCACTTTCAGCATCATTCTCGGCGTGGCCCTGGCTGCCGGGGGTAGCAAGACGCGCCCGGTGGTGGATTTTTTCACCGCTCTGCTGGACGCCATCATGCGCATCGTGGACTGGATCTTGCGACTTGCCCCGCTCGGCGTCTTTGCCCTGGTGGCCTGGACGGTGGCGCGCATCGGTCTGCAATCCCTGTTCGGACCACTGGCTGCCTATGTCGGCACGGTGCTGGGCGGTTTGCTGATTCACGGACTGATCACCCTGCCGCTGGTGCTATGGCTGTTCACCCGGATCAATCCCTTCGGCTTCCTCAAAGGCATGCGTCCAGCCCTGTTGACCGCGCTGGGCACGGACTCGTCATCGGCCACCCTGCCGGTGACCCTGGAAGCCGCCGAAGCCTCTGGCTGCAGCCGCCGGGCTGCGCGTTTCGTATTGCCGCTGGGCGCAACCATCAACATGGACGGGACCGCACTGTACGAGGCCGTCGCCGTGGTCTTTCTGTTCCAGGCTTATGGCATCCAGCTGGGCCACACCGAACTGATGCTGATTGCGCTGACCGCAACCCTGGCCGCAGTCGGCGCGGCCGGCATTCCCTCGGCCGGTCTGGTGACCATGGTGATCGTCGTCGAGACGGTCAACGCGTCACTCAACGGCATGCCCGGAGCGCCGGCCTTGCCCCTGGCCGCCGTCGGCCTGATTCTGGGCATCGACCGACTCCTGGATATGTGCCGCACCGCAGTCAATGTCTGGGGCGACGCGGTTGGCGCCCGGATCATTACACGCCTGGCTCCGCACCAGGCGGAGTAAGTGCAGGCAAAAATTGCAGGCAAAAAAAACCAGCTGACTTGCGTCAGCTGGCTTTCCTGAGCCTTGGTCCGCTAGTTACAGGGGACGAATCTGTGCTGCTTGCAAGCCCTTAGGGCCCATACGGGTTTGAAATTCGACCTGCTGGCCTTCTTTCAAGGTCTTGAAACCAGACCCTTCGATTTCGCGAAAATGCGCAAACAGATCGTCACCACCGCTTGCAGGGGTGATAAAACCGAAGCCCTTGGCATCGTTAAACCATTTGACCGTTCCGGTCATTACTTCTGACATTGATACTTCCAAAAAAACAAAAAAACACGGGCAATTAACCCGCCTTAGCCACACAGAACCGGTGACTTGCACTGCACCATAGACGAAAACTTACCCGCTGTCGACAGCTCAAGATGAATTTCTCCTCGGTCGGACCAGCCCAAACCGGCAAATAGAGCTTGGCCAGGGTGGGTTCTTGGTCCAATCTGGACCAGCCCTGCCGAACCGCCCGCACCGCAATGGAAAACTTCGCCGTGAGCAAAGCACTGATAACTCCTATCGAGAATTTCCGACATACAGCGACTGTTTTTTAGGGGATACTTCAGAACGATTTGATAATCTGGCACGATCACCATGAAATCGCAGCAAGATTCGAGATGCCAGAACTTTACTTACATGAGTTATAACTGTGCTGCCACACTGACCGAAGTGGCCGCACTGCGTCGCTGGCTTCAGCAAAAACTGGAGCAACACGGTATCCCGACCCGCGATCGTGAAACCTTCTTGACCGCGATCTCCGAGTTGGCTGTCAATGCGATCAAACATCCGCAGCCGCCGGCCCGGGAACTCCAGGCCAGCGTCAACGTCAGTGCCGGCCACATCAATGTAGAGTTGCGCACCGACGCGGCTAGTTTCAGCAATCGCAACGCATTGCTCAGTTCGGCCAAAAACCTGGAAACGATCGACCCCTTCGCCCGATCCGGGCGCGGCCTGCTGATCGTGATCAAGCTGTTTCCCCAGATCGAGTATCGGCACCGCAACGCCCCGGCCCAGCCAATGGAATGCTACAGCCTGAGCAAAGCCTTCCCTTCCAACTCCGCACCCTAGCCCGACTTGGAACATCCGCTTGCAGCGGGCATGCCACCAGTTCACTCTCTCACCATGACCACCCTCTACGGCATCAGCAACTGCGACACCGTCAAGCGCGCCCGGCGCTGTCTGGAAGACGCGGGATTGGCCTACCGGTTCCATGATTTCCGCCGCGATGGGCTTGACCCCGCGCTGGCCCGGCAGTGGCTTGAGTACTTCGGTGCGCAGCGCCTGATCAATCGCCGCGGCACCACCTGGCGAGCGCTCAGCCCGACCGAGCAAAGCCTGGACGATCTGGAGTCGCTCACCGCCTTGCTGCTGCGTTCGCCAAGTTTGATCAAGCGTCCGGTGATTGAGCATCTAGGCCAATGGCGCATCGGTTTTGCCCGGCAAGAACAGGCAGAGATCCTGCGCTGGCTGGGCCAGACTCCGCAGCCCGACTGAACACCCCCCGGATTCACGCGGATTCAGCTATCTTTACCGATCCCCACGGTCTGGAGACGCTACGCCAATGCGCTGCCTGTTCTTTGTCGCCCTGAGTGTGATCGGTTTTGCCGATCCGGCGCACGGCCGCGTCCTGCATCGCGCGGATAACGGTTTTGTGATCGAAAACACGGTCATGGTGCCGAATACCGCGACGCAGGCCTGGCTAGGGCTGACCGAGCATGTCGGTGAGTGGTGGCCCGCCGATCACACCTGGTTTGGCACGAGCAAGAACCTCTCGATGGATGCCCGCGCCGGCGGGTGTTTCTGCGAAATTGACGGTGCCAGGCAGGCGGAGCATATGCGCATCACCCATGTGGCACCCGGGCAGCTCCTGCGCATGCTCGGGGGCCTGGGGCCGCTGCAAGGCATGGGCTTGCAAGGCGCCCTGGATTGGCGATTTGATTCTCAGGAGGACGGCACACGCATCACCCTGCGTTATCAATTGGGTGGTTACTCGCCCAGCCCGCTCGGTGAGCTGATTGATGTCATCGACCAGGTCCAGGCTCAGCAACTGGGCGGCCTGGCCACCTACTTGCGCGCGCAGCGCTGAAGCCACCGCTCATGGAATGGCTGTCCTTCGATTCTCTCACCGGCGTGCTGCTGTGGCTGGCCTGCGCCAGCCTGATCGGCGCCGGCCTGTTCGGTCTGGTTTTTCCGGCCATTCCCGGCCCACCACTGCTGTTCGCCGGCCTGTGGATGGCTGCCTGGCTGGAAGAGTTCGTGCACGTGGGCCTGTATACGCTATGCGCACTGGGTCTGCTGGCGGTTCTGGCCGTCGTCGCAGACTTTATCGCCGGTGCACTGGGCGCGAAAAAATTCGGAGCGTCCGGGCGGGCCGTGCTGGGCGCGACTCTCGGCGCGATCATCGGGCTGTTCTTTGGCCTGCCTGGACTGCTGGTGGGTCCCTTTGCCGGGGCCGTGCTGGGCGAGCTGTCGAGTGGCCGTAGCATGGATGCGGCTGGACGCGCGGGTGTCGGCGCCACCCTGGGTCTGTTGGTCGGCACCGCCGCCAAACTGGCGCTTGGCATTATGATGCTGGCCCTGTTCCTGTTCGTCCGACTCACTTGAGACCCACTTCAACCTGACGGGAAATCACCATGACCTCCTCTATCGCTGTACTGCTGAGCTTCGCTGCACTCACCCTTGGCCTGACTGCCGTCTATGTGTCCTATCGGGTCGGTTTGGTCCTGAGCCGGCGCACCGCCGCCAACTCCTGGACCCGCAACGCCCCGGAGTGGAAAAACCCCGCCTGGGTCACGCGATTCGAGCATGCCCACGCCAACTGCCTGGAAAACCTGCCGCTGTATGCGGTGATCGTGCTCGCCGCCTCCCTGCTCGGCCAACTGCCGCTGATCGACGGCCTGGCCTGGGTGTACTTCGGATTTCGACTGGCTCAGACGGGTGTCCATGTCCTGAGCACCAGCGCGACCTTCGTCTTCATCCGGGCCAATCTGCTGGCCGGACAGTGGGTTTGTCTGATTTACTGGTTGCTGAAGCTGTGTGGCGTCGCGTAGCTTTGCTGACTGAACTCAGGCCGCCTGTTCCGGGTTTCGGGCAGCCACCCAGGCCTGAATATGCGTCACCCGACTGGGTGTTGTGGTGATCTCGGTCGGCACGCTCAGGGTTTCTACCCGATTGCGGCCGGCTTGCTGGGCTTGCTGCAAAGCCTCGTCGGCACGCCGGAGCATACAGGCCGGCCGGCCGGCATCCGCTGCACTGAATTCGGTCACGCCGATGCTGACGGTCAGACGAATGCGCTCGGCACCCAGGTCAACATCCGGGACTGGCTCGAACTCCGTGGCAGCAATCCGGATGCGCACGCGTTCAGCCTGCAACCGAGCCTCGCTCAGGCTGGCCTCTGGCATGATGACTGCGATACCCACACCGCCAACGCGGGCTATGATGTCCTGAGGACGCAGCACGGCTCGCACGACGCCGCCCAGACCTCTCAGCACCCGGTCCCCGGCTCGACGCCCGAATCGCTCGTTGATGCGCTTGAAGTGGTCGACTTCGATCATCATCAGCCCCAGCGGACTGACTTCCTGCCGACAGCGCTCCATTTCCAGCGGCAGGACGATATCCAGATGACGCCGGTTGTACAAGGCCGTCACCGAATCGGTCACCGCCTCTTCTTGCAGACGCGCCAAACCCCGAATGGAACCGATCGCGGCCGCCCCCACCTGACTGGATCGAAACACAAAGACACTGGCCAGCAGGATGAACGGTGCCGTCACGATATCGACCGTCCACAACTTCGCGTAGAGACCCACGCCGTAGGCGAGCAGACCGGCGACCAGCAAGCCGAGCAAAACGGCCAGACCGAGCCAGGCCGAGCGCTGTTGACCTTCGGGCAGGGCGGTGAGCAAGAGGCGGACCGGCCATAGCCCGCCGAGCAGAAAAATGCCCGCTGCACTCAACACCGCATAGCTGAATAACTCCATGGCCAGCCCCTATGTTCCTGGCAGCAGAATGCGGACGATGGCGTCAAAATAACGTGAATGGCAACGCTCGATCGGCAGCCTCGGGGCAATGCGCGCCCGAATGTCAAAAAGCCGCGATCCGACTCAACTCAGCTGGGCCGCCAGCGTCGTGGCATTGCGCAGCGCGAATGCGTAGATACTCAGTTGCGGATTGGCGCCGATCGAGCTTGGAAAGATCGAACCATCGATCACGGACAGGCCCTGGAGTACATGGTGGTTACCGAATTCATCCACCACGCTGCGACTCGCGTCCGGCCCCATCAGGCAACCGCCCATCACGTGGGCGGAACCGATCGGCAGGCTCACATCGGGATGCGGCGTCTGCGCCAGCCAACGCTCCGCTTGAGCAAGATTCCGCAGGGGTTTGCTGTGAGCATGCCAGGGCAGGACATAGCGTGCCCCCGCCGCCAACTGCACTTCGATCATCCGCCGCATGCCCTGCAACAACCCCCGGCGCAGATAATCCGTGACCGGGTAATCGAGACTCTCCAGCCCATCCTTGAGCCGGACCTTGCCCCCGCTGGCCTGGGGATGGAAGCCGTCGCGCATCAGCGCCACCTGCGCATGCAGGAAAGGAAAGCGCTTGGCGAAATCCGCATGGGCGGCGCCAATGGAACGGTCCAGCAGCGCCATGGTGAACATGGGCAACAGCGGCGTCGCTTCCAGCTTGAAACCCAGGTCCTGTGAATCCGGCCAGAGAAACGCATCCGAATACACCGATTGCGGGGCTCCCGCATAGCCGTTGACCCGCTCCGGCATCACCCCCACAGCCGAAGACACCGGGTGCAGGAACGTCCGCGCGCCGAGCAGGCCGGACGGGTCCGGCACATCGGAGCGCAGCAACAAACCCGGAGAGCGAATTGCACCCGCGGCGGCCACCACGTGCCGGGCACTGACCTGGATGGTGCGCCCGGTGGAGTCCAGACTGCGACCATCAAGCGCGTCAGCGACGATGCCCTGGACCCTCGACTCGCGATGCACGATCTGCCGCACCCGAACGCGGGATATCAGCCGGGCGCCGCTCGCCAGGGCCTTGGGCACGGTGGTGACCAGCATCGACTGCTTGGCATTGATTGGACAGCCGACGCCGCACAATCCGGTGTTCGCACAGGCTTTGACGTTACGCCGGATGGTGGCGTATGACAGGCCCAGCGCGGCGCAGCCCCGCGCCAAAGCCGCATTGTTGGAATTGGGCTCAAAGGCCGTCCACGGCTGGATGTTCAACTCCTGTTCCACCTGGGAAAACCAGGGCGCCAGGGCCTGCGGTGTCGAATGCCGATGCGCGTAAGCCTCGGTCCAGTGCGCCAGGGTGCGCTCAGGGGTGCGAAAACTGCTGGTCCAGTTCACCACGGTGGTTCCCCCCACCGCCTGTCCCTGCAGGATCAGGATCGCCTGGTCCGCCGAACGCTGAGCCGCCGACTGCTGATACAGCATCGGCATCGCCACCGCCTCGTTCTGGGAAAACTGCTCCGCGCGGTAGTACCCGCCCGCCTCGAGCATCAGCACATCCAGCCCGGCCGCGCTCAGGACCTGCGCGGTGTACGCGCCACCGGCCCCCGTGCCCACCACGACGACATCCGCACTGAGCTTCAGATCGTCCTGCAAAGTGGAGGCATCGATAATCTGGGCGGCCATCAGCCGTTCGCCCGGTTATCGATCAGCGGCCCGGGATAACCCAGACTCGCCCAGCTGCGCCGATCAGCGTAAAAGCCGCCGCTCACCAGATCACGCAATACGCGATACACGATCCGGCGCAATTGACTGGGCGAATCCTGCAGGGTCAGCAGCAGCGCTTCCAGCTCCTGGCGGCTCCCGTCCTGCCAGGACTGCCAGCGGGCTACCAGCAGCAAACGTGAGGGCGCAAAGGCGAGCATGGCCAATAGCTTGCAGGTGTCCTGACGCAAGACCGGCGGCAATCCATCCACGGCAGCGTCGATATTGGCCACGATCCAATGCAACTGCTCTGTCCGGGCCTGCGGCTGGGAATCCAGCACACCGTCGAGCATGACATCGGCCACGCGGGCCAGCATATGCTGCTGTTGCGGCGCCAACCAGTTCGCCGTCAGCAGCGGCTCCACCCGACCATCGGTGAAGCGCGCTGCGAACCAGCCCCCCAGACTGATTCCGGCCAGGACCAGGGCGCTACCGCCCAGCAGGCGTCGACGGGTGATCCCTTTCTGGCCAAAATCAGGCCCCAGCGTCCGCGCGGCCATGGCGATCTCTCCGGCTGTCTAAGTGGTGCCGCATGGTCGCCCGCGCCCGCTGATTTGGCAACCGCCGCGGATCAACTCAATGCCGGAAACCGTTCACCCGCAGCTTGAAGCTCATCGCCGGCCCCGGAGTGGGTGCGGTCTTGGTTTTAAGCTTGTAATTCGGGGTTTCCAGAGACAGATCCAGGCGATAAAACAGCCGCGCCATGGTCAAGGCCAGCTGCACCTCGGCCAGGGACTTGCCCAGGCAGGTATGCGGACCGCGGCCGTAGGGTGAATAGGCACCGGATTGCTTGTGCTCAGCCCGTGGCTTTTCGTACCGGTCCACATCGAATTTATCCGGATCCGGATAATACTCCTCCATGAAGTGCGGTACGCAGGTGGCGATGTAGAGCATTTCGCCCTCATGGAACTGATGGCCCTCGAACACGAAATCCTTGTTCGCGCAACGCATCTGCGCCACGGCAATCGGATACAGGCGCATGGTTTCCATGATCGCGCCCTGGAGCACGGGAATTTTCTTGAACAGACCGACCTCGTCGATGTCGCCGTCGGAAAACAGGGCATCCACTTCCGCCTGCACCCGCTTGAGCACATCGGGATGTTTCAGCACGGTGTAGGCCACGGCTGCCGTGGTGTTGGCCACGGTATCGAGCCCGGCCACATAGGGCGCGATCAGATGCAGGCGCAGATTATTCTCCGGCATGGCCTGCGGACGGTCACGGTGGGCTTCCATGATGTCGTCGATCAGATTGTGCTGTTCCTTGGTGCGCTGATCCGGGTTGGCGAGATAGTCGGCTTTCATCTTGTCGCCGAGTTCGAATACCCGCTGCTTGGCCCGCTTGTAGCTGGGATTCCACAGAAAAAACCGGGGACGCTGGCGGGTCACCAGCACATTGAGGATATTCAGAATCGTAATACGCAGATCGCTGACATAATCGAGCGGAGCGGCGCCGGTCAGGATATTGCCAAGCTGATCGGTCACCATGAACTGCATGGACTGCAGCACCGGAACCAGGTGGCCCGGCTTCCAGTCACGCTCGATCGAGCCATCGGTGATCTTGATCAGTTCGTTGTAACGGCCAACGATCGATTCCTTTGAATAACCATGGCGCAGGATCTCACGCAATTCCTTGTGCTCCTCGCCGTCGGAACCTGGCAGCGACCGGGTCGCGCTGAACTCCTTGACCAGACCTTCCCAGAATTCCTTGGATCGCAGGCACTCCTTGCCTTCGCGACCACTCATGAAATTGGCCGCTTCAACCCCACCCATCACTTTATATTTCTTGCCCAGCACGGTGATCTCGAAGACCGGGCCGTACTTGCGGTAGCAATCAACAAAAAACCGCGCTGGATCGGTCGCCATGCCGACGAGGCTGCCGAACCAAGGCAGACCCGGGACGTGTGGCGTGGTCTTGGTGGCGCTGATATCGCTAGTCTGAACTGTGGCAGTCACAACAAAATCCTTGAAACCGTTATGAACCCAATTGAGGAGATTACCTTAATTGGTGGAAGTTGACGATACTACAGCGCGCTCAGAGTGCTGTAATCCGCCGTTAGGACTATTTTCCTGGCCGCGCGAAATTGACCGTAGAATGTCCCTCCTGGTTCAAGCTCTGGAGTCACCATGCCCACCAGTCGCATCCTCACCCCGCTTCGCATCCAATCGCTCGGCATCCTGGCCCTGCTGGTTCTGCTCACCGGCTGCACGCAGGAAACCCAGAACAAGCTTGGGCGGGCGGTCCAGAACTGGACCGGAACCGATGGGGTGCTCGAAGTCTATGCCGGGGAACGCCTGGTTCGTCGCTTTCTGAAAATCGACAAACTCACCTCCAGCGAAGGCACCAACGCCTCGGGCCTGCGGCCGTATCGGTACGGCTACGGCGTGTTCGACGCCAACCTCAACGGTCAGGTCGACACCGGTGAGCGCAAGGTGTACTTCGAGATCAGTGACTACTCGACCTCTTATGTGTTTTACGAACAGCCTTGAATCTTCTCTTGCTGTCAGCGGGACTCCTGCGTCCTTGCCAGACACAGAACACATTCCGCATTATGGAACCGTTTTCGAGCCATTTCGTGTAGTTAATTCAAGTTTTGCCAGAATTCTCAAGGAGACATCATGCGGAAGCGGAGTTTCGGCCTGCTGCTCATGCTGGGCCTGCTCGCCAGCGTGACGGCCTGCAATCATAGTGAAGACAGCACTGACAGCACTGTCAGAACCAGTACGACTGGCGAACCCACCCAGGTTGACGGACGGCGACTGATTCAGATCGCCAATGACGCCAATGCCACTGTCAACATGGTGATTGCGGCTGGCCAGGCCCGCCCCGGCGATACCATCCAGTTCGATTGCGGTTACTACGAACTCGGCACCGGTATGGTATTCCAGACCACCGAAGACGTGATCGTCGAGGGCTGCGGCATGAATGAAACCGTGCTCTCCTTCAAGGGCAGCGACACGGCCGAGGGCATTCTGGCCATCAATGTGCGCGGCCTGATCGTGCGCAACCTGACCGTACTGGACACCCCCGGCGACGGGGTCAAACTCAAGGGTGTGGACCATGGCACCCTGGATCATGTCCGGGCCATGTGGTCCTCGGGCGGCGGTGCGAACAGCGCCACGCCGGTAACCGCCGAAAATTATGCCCAGGCTTTGCAGGTGGAATGCACGGATCCGCCCTTTGATGACCCGCGACGACCTGAAAACCAGGGCAATCCTTTCGCCGACACCACGTCCGTCGACTATACCCCGAGCAACGAGACCGGACGCTATGGCATCTACCCCGTAGCCTCGCGCAACATCCTGGTCACCGATTCCGAATCCATTGGCGCTTCGGATGCAGGCATCTACGTGGGTCAGACCACCAATGCCATCATTCGCAACAGCCGCGCGGCCTACAACGTCATGGGCCTGGAAATCGAAAACGTCCAGGGCGGCGAATACGACAGCAACATCGCCGAGTGCAATACCGGCGGTTTCCTGATCTATGACCTGGATGGCCTGGACCAGTACGGCTACGCCTCACGCATGTTCAACAACATTGCGCGAATGAATAACACCTATAATTTCAATTCCGGTGGTTTTGTCGGCAATGTGCCGCCCGGCAGCGGCATGATTACCCTGTCGTATGACCGGATCGAGATCTTCAACAACGAGTTCCGCGACAACAATACCGGCGGGATCATCTGGGCCAGTTACGCCCTGTTTCCGGAAGGCGACCGCCCGTCTGAAACCCAGATCGACTTCTACACCGAAGGCGTTCACATTCACGACAATGTGTTCATCAACAACGGCAACAACCTGCCCAACCCCAATTTCGAAGCCATCGTCGCCTCCGGCGGCGGCGATGTGAATACCGCCCTGCCGTTCCTGGTCGGGATCAAGTCCGCTCTGGGCGTCAGTGCTGGCAGCGGCAGCAGTGAACCCAGTTCGCTGGCTGAACTGATGGCGAACGGCGGCTACCGTGGTGCGCACATCGTCTGGGACGGTTTGCTCGACAGCTATGACGCCGATTGCCCCTACCCGGTCGATCAGCAGGGCAACCCGGTTCCGCAAGCCACCTATGCGCCCGGCAAACCCGAGTACCGCAATGAACACGGCAATCCCGCCTGCCGCTACAACGCCTACAAGTTCGATACGGCCGCCGAAGGCGCCCCCCGTATCGAACCGGACTGGCTGGGCTGCATCGAGGCGAATAATGAATTCGCTGCAGACTCGGTTCATTTCACCAATTTTCACGGCCTGGAAGGCCTGGAACTGATCCTGAGCCAGGATCCCTCCGCGCTGGACCCGGCGACAATGCAGAATCTGGCCGCCAGTCACGACGACTCCGCATTCGACTGTGACACCCGTTTCGGGCAGAACCTGCCCGCGCTGGCACCGGTCGTGATCCCGCCGTTTGAGCGCAGCGGCCAGGTGGCCCCCGCGCCCAGCGATGCCCGCGTCGCGGAACTGTGCAATGCCGATCTGGGGCAGAACGTCAATTTCGCCGCCGCCTTGGAGGTGAACTGCCCCAGCCTGCAGAATTACAACCTGTTCGCCGACCCGCAGGATCCGACCAGCCGGCCACTGAGCAATGGTGTGCCCTTTGTGCTGAACACCAAACTGTTCTCGGACTATTCGCTGAAATACCGTGTGGCCTTCATGCCGCCGGAAACCCAGGCGCAATATCGCGACAACAGCGACTTCGGACCCAATGCGGGCATCGTCTATCCCGTGGGTACGATTCTGGCCAAGACCTTCACCTTTGCCGATGAAACCACCGCCAGCGAAAACCCGGCCGAGACGCGACTGCTGATCAAACGGGCCAACCCGGATGGCAGCGTGTACTGGTCTGGCATGGCCTATGTGTGGACCACGGAAAATGGCCGCAAGCTGGCCCGCCTGGCCGAAGCCGGCGCCACCTTGTCCGCCGCCTGGAACTACACCGACCCGGCCACCGGCCAGAACTACACCGGCTCAACGGACGCTTACAGCGTCCCCCATGTCAATCAATGCGTGACCTGCCATGGCAACGACGACAAGGAAGTCGGGGCCGCCCCCATCGGACCCAAGGCCCGCCACCTGAACCGGCCTTACCGCGCCGAATCTCCGATTGAGCATGAACAGTCCCGCCATGCCAGCCTGGGCGTCAACCAGTTGCAGTTCCTGTGTGACAGCAATCTGCTGACCGAATGCCCCAGCCTGGAGATTGATCCCACCACCCAGATCGCCACCAACATCGAGCGGGTACCCGCCTTCAATGTACCCGGTGACGCGGGATTCGAGGCCGGCTCCGATCAGGACATCGAAGCTCGCAGCCGGGCCTATCTGGAAATCAATTGTCAGCATTGCCATAACCCGAAAGGTGCCGCGTCCAACACCGGGGTGTACTTCGATGTATTCCGCGCGGTCGACACCAACTATGGAATCTGCAAGGGCCCGACCGCAGCTGGCGGAGAAGGCAGCGGCGGCCGCGAGCACGACATCCATCCCGGGGATGCGAGCAATTCAATCATTCCGTTCCGTATCGGCCCCGACGCCACTTCAGCCGCCGCGAGAATGCCACCTTTGGCGCGCAGCACCGTGCATACCGAAGCCGTGACCCTGATCGAGCAGTGGATCGATGCGGTGGTGACCGCCGACGAAACGCGCTACCCGGGCTCCACCAGCTGCGCGAGTGGCGACGGGGGCAACTCCGGTGGCGACGGCACCCCCATGTGCGCCCCGGATGAAATTCCCGGCATTGGCGGCCAGTGCCTGCCCGCCGACGGTGGTGACGGCGGCGGCGAGATTCCGATGTGCGCCCCGAATGAAGTTCCCGGAGTGGGCGGAGAGTGTTTGCCTATTTAAGACGGCGCCAACCGGTCCACAAAAAGCGGAACATCAAGTTCCGCTTTTTTTTGGGCCGAGGTTTGTGCTGGCCTATCAGGAGGTCGGACTTGAATAGTGCTTATTCCTGGCCAGCCGGGCCGAGCCCGCCGCCGACCGATTCCGCCTGCTCATCGATGATAAATTCCTGAACAGGTCCGTCGACCACTTCCGTACCCGCCAGCAAACGCTGCACAACCCGCAAGGATTCCTCGGCCACGCGCGTTCCGTGGCCATGCCCGGCCGGTCCAGGTGATCCTTCGTTATCCTGACTCAGAAAGCTGTACATCGTCGCGGGAACCTGATTGGCGACCAGGGCTGAAAACATTTCACGGCCTTGCTCATACGGCGAAACGGGATCAAATACCCCGTGCAGGATGATGGCCCGCGCCGGGTTCATCTGGCTCGCCAGCAAGGATGGCGATCGAGCCACATAAGCCTCGGGACATTCCAGCGCAGTGCAGCCGGCGTCGTTTTCGAACTCCTGCGCATCGTCTGTCACCCCCAGGGCGTCCAGCGCGGTGAACAGGGCCCAGGCTCCCGCGGCATTGACCCCGGGAAAACTGGCAACCCAGTAACGGTATAGCTCCGGGTCATAGGCCGCCGCCATGCCGGACACGAATCCTCCCATGCTCCAGCCCCACAGGTCGCTGGTCTGGATACTGGAATAGCTCTCCAAGGCCCAACGCGTTGCCGCCACGGTGTCCTGATAACCGCGCATCAGACTGTAATCCCCCGGCTCATTGCCCGGCGCATCACGGTAATCCATCGCCACGATCAGCGCCCCCGTGGCCGCCGCCAGAGGAGCCAGCAGATAGGCGAAGTCGGCGGCCTGCTCGCCGTGCCCATGACAGAAGGTGATCAGCTGGGAAGGTGGTCGATCACCCGGCACATCACGATACGGTGCAAACGCCAGCCCGTGTGCAATCTCACCGTCAACCAGCAGCTGGATCTTGGATTCTTGCACCTGGAACACCGCGCTTTCCTGCTCGCCGCGCGGCGCAAGTGGCAGTGCCTGCGGTGAACCGCAAGCACTCAGGCCCACCAAGCTCACCACACAGACCAGGACACGACGCCGCGTGTCTCGACACAGGCGCAGGTTTGCCAGGAGACTGCATAAGGTCATTGTTTTCATCAATTGCTCAACCACGCACGGGGAATAATGGCCCCAATCTAACCCGCCTTGCCTGCCGGCGGCACCCTCATTTGGCGCAGACCGCGCAAGGCTCCAGCGGAGCGATCTCTCCCTCTCGCAACCCGCTGCGACCGGCAACAGACGGAGCCCCGTCATCGCCATGGCCAGCAGCTGTGTCCAGCGGTTTGAGGGCGAGCACCGGAGAACAACCACTATATTTGTGCTTTTTAGCACAGATATGTATATTTCCTGCACTGTCTCATTGGAAGAGCCCTGCCCCATGTCAAGCCCGAAACCCCAATCCCTGTATCTCCTGGCCATCCTCGCAGCCTTGCTGCTGGGGTGTGATTCCGAGACCACGCCTGCCACCCAGAGCCGCAGCATCCAGACCACCGGCACCAGCGCGGCGGCCCCGCTCACCACCGCGCAGGACGCCGCCCGCGCCGCTGCGGCACTGAGTCTTCTGGTCGGACAACTGGACTTTGGCGGTACCGCGATCAATCGGTCATCGGGCAATACCTCCGCCAGCAAGGCGCGAACCGAGGCCTGTCAGGATGGCGGCCGTGTTCGCTATGATGACCCGGCCTTTGACGGCGCCTCCGTCAGTTTGCGGGCGGACTTCATGGAGTGCCGGGAACGCGGCTTGCTGCTGGATGGGGTCGTGACTGCCCGTTGCGATAATTTTCGCTCTGACTGCCGCGACGGCGCTGCCAGCTTTGGCGAACCCAGTCGCGTTCTGTATTTCGAAGAGAGCTTGTCCCGCTCCAGCGGACTGCTGCTGGGCGAGGTGGAGTTTGAGGGCCTGGCCGATGACGCCAGCTTCACCCGCATCGCCAGTCGCACCTCAGGCAGCGGTCGCAGTGAAGCCGCCCAGGGGATGATCGATTTTCTCCTCGGCGACAGCGGCCAGGCTTTTGTACAAACGAAAACCCGGGGCTCATCGAGTTTGTCGATCAGCTACGATGGCCCCTATGCGCTGGCGGCCAACGCCAGGGATCTGGACTGCAACAGCGGCCGCGCCACGGTCTCCACCGTGCAGCCGCTGAGCGTGAGCAGCGATGGTCAGCGGATCACCAGCAGCGGGGAGTTACGCTTCAGCAACAGCCTGGGTGAGGTGGCGTCGGCGCGCTGGGACGACGGCGACATCATCGTCACCGGTGCCGACGGCAGCCAGCTGCGACTGTCGCCATCTCAACAGTCCGAATTCTGCGCGCTGCCTTGAGCCGCTCAAGCACCAAGGCCCTGACCGCGCTCCGCGCCGTCCTTGACATTCACCATGCGACGCTGTAGTAAAAGTTTTAAAGATATAAGAATATAACTAAGGAGGGTAACGACATGGACGTCTCTCGACGCGCGTTTGTTGGTGGCTCCGCGCTCGCCGCCGGGGCCGCTCAGGCGGCCAACTTCAACCCGGTGTCGGAACTGAACAAAACGGTTCCGATCAACGAATTTGGCTTTGGCATCGAGCGTTACCTGGGCCTGGAAGAGCAACTCGCCGGCCAGTCGCTGATCGAATTACCGGCCGCCGACCCGCTGGTTCATCTGCTCAACCGCTGCAGTTTTGGCCTGCGACGGGAAGACCTGGAGCAGGCTCGCCTGCTCGGTGCGGACCATTACCTTGAACAGCAGTTGCATCCGGAGCTGCACCCCGACGCCCTGATCGAAGCGGAAATCGCCTACGCCTTCCCCAATACCCTGCTCCCCAGAAAAGCCCTGGCCTATCATTACTCCGGAAAGCCACTCAAACCCGGAGGCGTGAACCTCGGTCGGGTCGCTGTCTCCAACCCGCTGGTGGCCCAGGCGGATCTTCGCGGCCTGACGATCTATCGCGCGGCCTGGAGCCAGCAGCAATTATATGAGGTGATGGTCGAATTCTGGAGCAATCACTTCAATATCTGGACCGCACATTCGGGTAATGTCGCGATCCATAAGCTGCTGGACGACCGCGAGGTGATCCGTCCCCACGCCCTGGGCAACTTTCGCGATCTGCTGATCGCTTCGGCCAAAAGCACCGCGATGCTGATCTACCTGGACGGCTACGTGAATACCCTGAAGCGGCCGAACGAGAATTACGCCCGCGAATTGATGGAACTGCACACCCTGGGCGCGAGTGCAATGGGCCAAGCTGACGGCTATTCCGAGCAGGACATCCGCGAAGTCGCCCGCTGCTTTACCGGCTGGACGGTGAATTTCACCACGGCGGAATTCATGTTCGATCCCCTCACCCATGACTTCGGCCCCAAGACGGTCTTCGGAGAAACCATCGAGGGCACCGACCCGGTCATGCTGGGCAACGGTCCGCGCGCCATCGGCAGCGCGGCCGGCGGCGGCATCAGTGACGGTTTGCGGGTGATTGAAATGCTGGTCAGAAACCCCCGAACCGCACGCTTCCTGGCCACCAAACTGGTGCGACGCTTCGTCGCCGACGAGCCACCGGCAGAACTGGTCGACGAGGTCGCCGCCGCCTACGGCCCAGGCGAACTGGGCGGCGATATTCGGGCGATGCTCCGCACCCTGCTGGGATCGCGCTGGATGCGTGATCCGGCCTATTACCAGAAAACCATCAAGCTCAAGCGCCCCTTCGAACTCTACATCTCGGCGCTGCGAGCAACCGACGCGCATATTGCCCGCGACAAGACCCCGACCCTTTCGCTCCGGCTTGAAGCCCAGCAGCACGTACCCCACAACTGGGAACCGCCGACGGGCTACCCCGATTACGCCAGCTACTGGTTAAGCTCGGAAGGCATGCTGCAGCGCTGGCTGGCATGCAGCTACATTGGCCACGGAGGGGACGGTTTCACCCGCGTCAATCTAACCGAACTGCGCAACGGCGCCGAGTCGCCCGAAGCGCTGGTTGACCAGTTGATCGACCGGGTCCTGCATCGCCCGCTCAGCGCACCGGACCGGCAGCGCCTGGTGGATCATGCGAGCACGCATGTGACCGCCCATCCTGGCGCCCGACGCTGGGATCTGGCGGCTGGCAGCGTGTTGGCCCTGCTGCTGTGCTCACCGTATTTTCAGGTCCGATAGGGAGAACCGCCATGATGCGTCGACTCGTGATTGGCGGCCTCGGCGCCGCTGCCCTG
This sequence comes from Oceanococcus sp., assembly GCA_041624435.1. GTDB lineage: Bacteria > Pseudomonadota > Gammaproteobacteria > Nevskiales > Oceanococcaceae > Oceanococcus. The sequence goes on from JBFJVB010000024.1 coordinate 26,692, forward strand.
ATGAGCTTGACTGCGCCCGCCCGCGCTCAGGCCAAATCCACCCGAAGCAGTAATCGAGATGTCCTGGTATTCGTGTTTCTGCGTGGCGGTGCAGACGGGATCAACCTCGTGGTCCCGCACGGTGACGAGGAATACTACGCCCAGCGTCGCCCCAGCGGACTCGGGATTGATGTGGCCATCGCCCGGGAGGAGCTCACCGATCTGGATGGCTATTTCGGCCTGCACCCCGGACTGGCCGATCTCGCCAAAGCCGGCGGTGCCTGGAGCCAGGGGAATCTGGCCTGCATTTTTGGCGTTGGCGATCCCGCCGGAAATCGCTCTCATTTCAGAAACATGGATCGGCTGGAATTGGGCAACGGCCGCGAAACCGGCCAATCCGGCTGGCTGGCACGCTATCTGGCCCTGAGTCAAGCGACGGTTCGCGAACCGCTGGCTCGCGCGGTCGCCATCAACTACACCACCCCGCTGAGCCTGGCCGGCGCGCCGGGCGTGCTGACGCTGCCGCGACTGGACGGCTTTCAGTTAGGCGATGAACCGGCTTTTATCGACACCCTGGACAGTCTGTATCTGGATGACTCCACCGGCAACCAGCGACTGCGATCAGAGGGCCAGTCCGTGCTCAATCTGCTCGGCAGCCTGGAGCGCACCGGCGTGTTGTCGGACAATCAGGCCAATCATCCCGATTATCCGGATGCGGGCCTTGGCCCGGACCTCTACGCCGCAGCCAGGATCATCGACAAGATCGGCGATGTCGAAGCCATCTGCATCGACCGCGGCGGCTGGGACACCCATTCCGAAGAACGCCACCGGCTCGACCCCCTGGCCAGCGAGCTGGGCAGAAGCCTGCAGGCCTTTTACGCTGACCTCAAGAGCACCGGCCGCAATGCCACCGTCGTGGTCATGTCCGAGTTTGGTCGGAGGATGGCCGCCAACGGCTCGAAAGGCACCGATCACGGCTTCGGTAGTCTGGCCCTGGTGATGGGCCCTCAGGTGAACGGCGGCATTTACGCCAAGTCCGGTCCGGACCAGCCCTGGACACGAGACTCCGGCAGCTTCATCCAGCAGATGACCGATGCCAACGGCGACATGAAGGTGACCACCGACTACCGCGCTGTCATTGGCCACGTCCTGCAACAGCGCCTGGGCTTTTCCACTGCGCATGATTGGGAGGCCCTCTTTCCCGGTCACGGCCGTGAGGAACTGGCCTGGAGGCTGTTCGGCTGAGCGCCGCGGGCAGCCCACCGGGCCTGCCCTGAATGCCTTCATCGCGTATGCTTCGTTCCCTGCGGGCTGCAACCAGCCTGGCAGACTCAAGCCCCTGGAATCGAAAGACTTGGGAGTAAGTGGATGACGGGCAACATCGACCGACGGGCATTTTTGGACCTGCTGCGTGCCACGCCCGCGGTTTTTCTCCTGCCCGTTCTGACGGCCTGCGAGGGGGGCCGCAGTGCGTTTTCCAACGCCGCCCGCACACTCAGCGCGGACGCGGCCCTGCCGCAAACGGACGCCCTCACGCACTTGCTGCGCCGCAGCCGTTTCGCCCTCACCCGGGACGATCTGGACGCCGCCCAAAGCCTGGGTTACGACGCCTATCTGGAGGCGCAGCTGCAGACCCCGGCAGCCGCAAACCCCATCTACCTGGAAGCCGATGCCCGCTACCCCGTGAGCTTGCTGCAACCACCGCTGAACCTGCCCCTGACCGGCATGCGCGAACAGGCGGCCCGGCAGCTCAGCGAACGCAGCCTGTTTCTGGCCGCTTACAGTGACCATCAGCTGTATGAGCTGATGGTCGATTTCTGGACCAACCACTTCAATGTTGAAAACATCACCGGCCAGCTCGCGCTGCACAAGCTGTATGACGATCGTCAGGTGATCCGGGCGCACAGCTTTGGCCGCTTCGCCGAACTGCTTGAGGCCAGCGCCAAGAGTCCCGCGATGCTGGAGTATCTGGACAGCACCAAGAACGTCGCCGAGGGACCGAATGAAAACTACGCGCGCGAACTCATGGAGCTGCACACCCTGGGTGTGGATGGCGGCTATACCGAGCAGGATGTCAAGGAAGTCGCCCGCTGCTTCACCGGCTGGCGCATCCATCCTCAAACCCGGGTATTTCAATTCAACGCCAGGGTGCATGATGACGGCGAGAAGCGGGTTCTGGGACATCTCATCGCAGCCGGTGGCGGCGTCGAAGACGGCGAAAAGGTCCTGCGCATTCTGGCCGAGCATCCCTCCACCGCCCGTTTCATCGCCCTCAAGCTGGGGCGACGCTTCGTCAGCGATGATCCGCCCGGCGCGCTGATTGACGCCCTGGCCGCGGAGTTCACTCGCAGCCAGGGCGATATTCCGAGTCTGCTACGCAGCCTGTTCCATTCCGACGCTTTCCTGCAGGCGCGCGACCTCAAGTTTCGCCGCCCCCTGGAGTTTGTCGCCGCCGTGCTGCGCACCGTACAGGCCGACCGACTCGGCTTTGACGGCCCCGAGCTGCTGAATACCCTGTCCCGCATGGGCCAGATTCCCCACCGCTGGTTTCCACCCGACGGCTATCCGGATCGATCCGCTTACTGGCTGAACACCGTCGCGCTACTGGAATACTGGAACCTCGCCGCCACGCTCGCGGAATCCCCGGACACCCTGGGGCGCAGCCTGTTTGCGCGCCAGGTGGCTGACAGCGCCTCGATCGCCGACCTGGTGGCAGCCCTGGCCCAGACTCTGGTGCAGCGCAGCTTGCGCAGCAGCGACGCCGAACTGCTGGGCGCCCTGGCCATGAGCGCCCAGCCGCAGGCCGGCGACACCCCCAATCAGGCCCATGCGGCCTTGATTGCCGGATTGCTCGTGGCCTCCCCTTACTTCAGCCTGCGGTGACCACGATGCCCGGCATAGCAGAAAAAAACGCACCTCCCGCCCTGATCGTGGTTTTTCTGCGGGGTGCGGTCGACGGCTTGAACGTCGTGGTGCCACACGGTGACCCGGACTACTATGCGCGCCGCCCTAATATCGCCATCGGCCCGCCGCACAGTCCAGCTCCACCGCTGCCGATACCAATCGCAGCAGGTGGCCTGGGCGGTAGCGGCTTGTCCGCCCTGGATCTGGACGGTTATTTCGGCCTGCACCCCAGCCTGGAATTGCTCAAGCCGCTGTTTGATGAGGGCGAGCTGGCCTTGCTGCAAGCCACCGGCACCCCGTTCGCAGATCGCTCGCACTTTTCCTCGCAGCGCCGCATGGAGGTGGGCGGCACCGCCACCACACACGCCACCGGCGGCTGGTTAGGACGTTATCTCAACGCCACGGCGCGCCGCGAGCAACCTGCGGTCCGTGCCGTTTCGGTCGGGCTCGCGCTGGACCAATCCCTGGCCGGCGCCGACAGCGCCATCGCGGTGGCCAACAGCGCCAGCTACCGACTCAGCAGTGGCAGCGAAGAGCAATGGCGGATCGGCATCCCGCCCCTGTATCAAGGCCATGGCGAACGTCTGGAAACCGTGCCCAGGAGTATCTTTTCCGCCCTGGACCTGTTCGCCTCCAATCCGCCGGATCAGATTCCACGTGATCCGGGCGCCAGCTATCCGCGCGGCGCCTTGGGCGAGCGACTGCGCCAGGCGGGGCAATATCTCAAGGCCGACATCGGCATCGAAGCCATCACCTTGAACAGCGACGGCTGGGATCACCATGTCAATGAGAACTCGGCGCTGCCGCCATTGCTCAGCGCACTGGCGCAAGGCTTGACCGCATTGCGCACCGACCTGGCAGAGCACTGGTCACGCAGCGTGCTGGTACTGATGAGTGAATTCGGCCGCACGGTGGGAGAAAACGCCTCGGGCGGTACGGACCATGGCCGCGCCAATATGATGATGGTGCTGGGCGGGGCAGTGAACGGTGGCCGGGTGTATGGCCACTGGCCCGGGCTGGCCAGCCCGCAGCTGGACCCGACCGGCGATCTGGCGATCACGACCGATTACCGCACCGTACTGGCGGAA
>JBFJVB010000025.1:0-30547 GCA_041624435.1 Oceanococcus sp.
GAGAACAATCCGGATTACGCTTCCTGCAACTGCTTGATCAGGGCAAAAGCATCCAGCGATTCGGGATTGGCCAGGGCATTCCGGTTCCTGACCGGCTCGCCCTGAATCACGTTGCGCACCGCCAGCTCCGCCAGTTTGCCCGAGCGGGTGCGGGGAAAGTCGCTGACCTGGACGATCTTGGCCGGCACATGACGCGGACTGGCGCCCTGGCGAATCCGCTGGCGGATCAGCTGGCACAGGTTTTCATCCAGTTGCACGCCGCTGTGAAGAATGACGAACAGGACGATACGCACATCGCCTTCCCAGGTCTGGCCAACCGCCAGAGACTCGACCACGCTGGGGATCTGCTCGACCTGACGATAGATTTCGGCCGTGCCGATGCGCACCCCGCCCGGATTCAGGGTTGCATCGGAGCGGCCGTGGATAATGACCCCGCCGTGACGGGTCAATTCGGCATAGTCACCGTGATGCCAGATGCCGGGGAATTGATCGAAATAGGCGGCGCGGTAGCGGCGCTGCCCGCTGTCGTTCCAGAAGCCCAGGGGCATCGACACAAACGGCCGGCGACAGACCAGGTCGCCTTTCTCACCAATGCCGACGGAAGCCCCGTTGGCGTCACAAACATCCACCGCCATGCCCAGGCCCTTGCCCTGGATCTCGCCCGGATAGACCGGTTGCCACGGGTTGCCCAGGACAAAACAGGAGACGATGTCGGTACCCCCTGAGATTGACTGCAGGGCCAGGTCCGGCTTGATCGCGCGGTACACGTATTCGAAGGATTCCGGGGCCAGTGGCGAGCCGGTGGAGGCGAGTGAACGCAGGTGTTCCAGGCGATGCGTGTTGCGCGGGCAGTAGTCCTGCGCTTTGAGCGCGTCGATGTATTTGGCCGATACGCCCATGAACCGTGCATGGGTCTCGTCCATGAAGTCGAACAGGACCGCGGGATCGGGGTAGAAGGGTGAGCCATCGTACAGCAGCAAGCTGGCCTCGCTGGCCAGCGCCGAGACCAGCCAGTTCCACATCATCCAGCCGCAGGTGGTGAAGTAGAACACCGGGTCGCCGGGATGGATGTCGGCTTGCAGCTGATGTTCCTTGAGGTGCTGCAGCAGGGTTCCGCCGACGCCGTGGACAATGCATTTGGGGGCGCCGGTCGTGCCGCTGGAATACAGGATGTACAGGGGCTGATTGAAGCCGACCCGTTGATAGCGGGGGGCGGTCGCCTCGCCTTCACTCAGCGCGCTCCAGCAGGCAAAACCTTTGGGCAGTTCCAGCTGCGGGTCGCTACGCCACATGTAGCCGGCCTGAACCTTGTCCAATTGCGCGCGTACCCGGGCCGCCTTGTCGCGGGTGTCGAAATACTTTCCGGCGTAGTCGTATCCGGCACAGGCGATGAAGATTTTCGGGTCGATCTGGCCGAAGCGGTCGAGCACGCCGGCTTCACCGAAGTCCGGCGAGCAGGATGACCAGGTCGCACCCAGGCTGGTGGTGGCGAGCATGGCGATGACCGCTTCCGGCCGGTTGGGCAGCATCGCGGCGACCCGATCGCCGGGCTTGAGGCCCAGCGCGCGAAAATGCGCGGCCGCCAGCGCGACCTGACGCTTGAGTTCGCCACGCGTGAGCCGGACGTCCTGGCCCGTTTCGCCGCGATAGTGCAAGGCGAGGTCGCCGTCGCGCCCTCGTTCCAGCAAATTTTCGGCGAAATTCAGCCGGGCTTGGGGGAAATACTCGGTTCCGGGCATGCCGGCGCCGCGCCGCACCGGGCCTGCGCGCTCGCCGATGACCCCGCACTGATCCCACACCGCCGACCAGAATTCGGCGTCATGATCGACGGACCAGGTGTGCAGCGCGGTGTAGTCGGCATCGGCCAGCTCCGGATGCTCCCGCACCAGACGAAAGTGAAACTGACTCAGCAAGGAATTGGCGATGCGTTCTTGGGAAGGGCGCCAGAGAGGTTCAAGCATGGGGGCAGTCAATTTGTTGATCGGGGTGGGCGGCCACAAAGGCCGGCAGGGTCGCGCAACGGGCATCGATTTCGGTCAAGGCCGGGTAGGCCTCGAGGGCACAATCATAACGCCGGGCGTTATACAGCTGCGGGATCAGGAAGCATTCCGCCAGTCCGGGCTCCGGGCCAAAAGCAAAGGGCGTAGCGCGGTTCGCCAGGCGCGCTTCCAGGGCGGTGAAACCGGTGCCGATCCAGTGCCGGTACCAGGCGCTTTTCTGCTCATCGCTGAGCTTGATTTCATCGCTCAGGTACCGGAGCACGCGCAGGTTGTTCAGGGGATGAATATCACAGGCGATCAGGGCGCAGAAGCTGCGGACCTCGGCGGCCCGGCGGGGCTGCGCCGGGAGCAGCGGACGCTCGGGGTAGACAGCCTCCAGATAGTCACAGATCGCCAGCGATTGGCTCAGACTCCAGGCTTCATCGCGCAGGCTTGGCACCAGCGCTTCCGGGCTGATCGCGCGATATTCGGGGGCGAACTGTTCGCCGCCGGCCTTGAGCAGATGCACCGGCACGGTGGCGTAGGGCAGGTTTTTCAGCCTCAGGGCGAGGCGGACCCGCCAGGAGGCGCTGGAGCGCCAGTAGCTGAACAGTTCCAGTTTCAATCCGCGCTTCCGGCCTGCATGACGGATTGCTCGATTGATCCGAAAATGCTATTTCCATCCGTATCTTGCATGTCAATCTTCAAGGTGTCTCCGAACTTGAGAAATGGACTGCGGATGGCACCGAAGCGAATCTTTTCCACGGTGCGCAGCTCGGCCAGGCAGGAATAACCGCGCCCGCCCTCGCTGATCGGGAGTCCCGGACCGCCAGCGGCATCGCGGTTGGATACCGTGCCGGAACCGATGATGCTGCCCGCGGCCAGCCGGCGGGTGCGCGCCGCATGGGCGATAAGCTGGGGGAAACTGAAGGTCATGTCTTGCCCGGCATCCGGTCGGCCCAGCGGGGTGTGGTTGACCCAGCTGCGCAATTCACCGTGAAGCTTGCCGTCGCGCCAGGCCTCGCCCAGTTCATCCGGGGTTACCGCGACCGGCGAAAAAGCGCTGGCCGGCTTGCTGTTGAAGAAGCCGAATCCCTTGGCCAGTTCTGCGGGAATCAGATTGCGCAAGGACACGTCATTGACCAGCATCAGCAGGCGAATCGCATCGGCCGCACGCTCCGGGCTGGAAGCCAGGGCGACATCGCCGGTGATCACGGCGATTTCCGCCTCCAGATCGATGCCCCAGTCCGCATCCGCAACGCCGATTGGCTCTCGCGGGCCGAGAAAACCGTCGCTGCCTCCCTGATACATCAGGGGTTCGGTCCAGAACGCATCAGGCATTTCCGCACCGCGCGCCTGGCGCACCAGCGCCACATGATTCACATAAGCCGATCCATCCGCCCACTGGTAGGCCCGGGGCAAGGGAGCGGTGCAGGCGTCGGCGGAAAAACTTTCGCCCAGGGCAGGCTGGGCATTGAGACGTTGATACAGGGCGCCGAGCTGCGGTGCCGTGTCATCCCAGTGATCCAGGGCGTACTGCAGGGTCGGCGCGATGGCGCCGGCGGGTACACAGCAGGACAGATCCCGGCTCACCACGACCAGTCCGCCGTCGCGAGTGGCATTGTTCAGGCTGGCGAGTTTCATTCCGCAGGCTCCGGTTTCCAGGAATCAGCGTAGCCCGCCCATTCGATTTTCTCCAGAGCCTCGTCTGCGCTCAAGCCGTCGCGGGTGTCGATCATCACGGCGACTTCGTCGGTGCTGGAGCGTGCTGCCTGGGCGCCGGTGGCAAAGGCCTTGGGGTGCGGGCCGTGGGTGAAGCCGGCCGCATGCCAGCTCAGCATGCCAGGACGGATATTGTCGCGGGAGAAGAAGTCGCCAGCGTGATAGAAGATCACCTCATCGTAGTCGTCGTTGTTATGGTAGAAGGGCACTTTCAGCGCGCCCGGGTCGGATTCGATCGGGCGGGGCACGAAGGTGCAGACCACAAACCGGGCAGCGACAAAGGTACTGTGCGCTGAGGGCGGCAGATGATATCGGTGTGACATCACCGGGCGGATATCCCGCCAGTTGATCCGCACCGGGCTTAAGTCGCCGTGCCAGCCGATCACGTCCAGCGGGTTGTAATCGTAGTGCACGCGCGACAGGGCGTTATGCCGTTTGATTTCGATGGTCCAGGGGTCATCACTTTGCTGGGCCAGAAAGGTCCCGTCCAGCGCCGGGCGATCGAGCAGGGCCGGATCAAAAATGGCTTGAGGCCCGAGCAGGCCCTTGTCCGGCAACTGAAAACTGTCATTGCTGGCCTCGATCATCAGCATGCCCAGATGGTCGCGGGGCTCCAGCCGCCACATGCAGCCGCGCGGCAGAATCAGATAGTCGCCCTCGCGCAGCCGCAGGTGGCCGAAATCGCAATGTAATTCGCCCGCGCCCTCATGCACGAACAGCAGCTGATCACCATCGGCGTTGCGCGCCAGGGCCTGCATATCAACATGCAGATTCCAGTAGCGCAGTTGCATATGGGCATTGGACAGGATGACCGGCGCGGACCAGGGCGACGGATCACGGCCCTCCAGCTGCTTCAGATCGTAAGCGCGGGGCCGCAGCGGCCCATCCCAGCTGGTCCAGGCGGTTGGCGGACGGCGGTGATGCAGGTGGGCGGTGGGGCCAAAGAAACCGGCCTTGCCCATTTCCCGCTCATACGGGGCGTCCTGGGGCAGGTCGGCATGGGCCTGGCGGGAGATGCGGCCCTCGCGATGCGGCGTACGGATCCAGTTACGCATTGCCGTCTGCCTTCAGCACGCCACGGCGGATCTGGTCTTCTTCGATGGATTCGAACAGGGCCTTGAAATTGCCTTCGCCGAAACCTTCATCGCCTTTGCGCTGGATGATTTCAAAGAAGATCGGTCCGATCACCGTGCTGGTGAAAATCTGCAGCAGGATGCCGCCGCCGGCGGTCGGGGCTCCATCGAGCAGAATGTTCAGCTCGCGCAGACGGGCCAGGTCCTCGCCGTGCCCGGGCACGCGCTGGTCGAGTCTGGCGTAGTAGGTGTCGGGCGTGTCCATGAACACGACGCCGTTGGCTTGCAAGGCCTCGACCGAGGCGTAGATATCGTCGGTGGCCAGGGCAATATGCTGAATGCCTTCGCCGCGATACTGGCGGATGAACTCCTCGATCTGCGACTCCTCGTCCGCCGATTCGTTGATGGGGATGCGAATCTTTCCACAGGGCGAGGTCATGGCGCGGGAATGCAGGCCGGTCATCTTGCCTTCGATGTCGAAATAGCGGATTTCCCGAAAATTGGCGATCCTGGTGTAGAACTCCGCCCAGGTGTCCATGCCGCCACGGCTCACATTGTGGGTCAGGTGATCGATGGTATGCAGGCCCACACCGGTCGGGCGGGGATCGGCCTGCGGCTCCATCACGAAATCCACGTCATAAATCGAATGCGCACCGTAACGGTCGGTCAGATACAGCACGCTGTTGCCGATCCCGTACAGGGCCGGGATCTTCAGTTCCATATAGTCGGACGGCGCGGCGAACTCATGCGCCCCCTGATTGATCGCGTAACGCAGCGCCGCGGGCGCATCCTTGACCCGCCAGCCCATGGCGCAGGCGCAGGGTCCGTGGGCCTGGGCGAACTGCTGGAAATGGGTATAGGGCGTGGCGTTGATCAGGAAATTGATGTCACCCTGCCGGTACAAGGTCACCTCCTTGCTGCGGTGTCGGGCCACCGCGGTGAAGCCCAGAATCCTGAATAACTGGTGGAGCTGATCGATGCCGGCCGCCGTCGGGGCGGTGAACTCGACGAATTCGAAACCATCTGTCTGCAGCGGATTAGACCCAGTGTCCATCACGGTTCTCCTGATCCCTCGGCGGCTTTTCCGGACGGTGCCTGCCATTCCGATAAATACAGAAATGTATAGTAATCGCTTGGCGGCTTGATGCAAGCGCTGGAGTCGGACAGGATAGGCGCTCTGAACAGCAGCGGAGCGAAACCATGGGTCAAGTCGTTAACGCGTGGGCCGCGCATGAGGCCGGCGGAACGCTGGTCCCCTTCAGTCATGAATATCCCGAGCTGCCGGCGCAGTGGGTCGAAATCGAGGTGGAGTACTGCGGTATCTGTCATTCGGATCTGTCGATGCTGGATGATGAATGGGGCCGCAGCGCCTTCCCTCTGGTTCCCGGGCATGAAGTGGTCGGGCGGGTCGTGGCTTGTGGCTCCAGCGTGCCACGGTTGGCCGTGGGTGATCGGGTCGGGGTGGGCTGGTTTGTGGGCAGTTGCAGCCATTGCGGGCAATGCGTGAGCGGACAGCAGCACCTCTGCGGCCAGACCCAGGAAACGATCGTGGGGCGTCACGGTGGTTTCGCCCAGCGTATCCGCGCGCACTGGCTGTGGGCCCAGGCCTTGCCGGATGGCCTGGACGCGGCCAGTGCGGGGCCGCTGTTCTGTGGTGGTGCCACGGTATTCAGCCCGATTCTGGAGTTTGGCATCAAGCCGACCGACCGCGTCGGGGTGGTGGGGATCGGTGGCTTGGGCCACCTGGCCGTGCAGTTCCTGCGGGCCTGGGGTTGCGAGGTCACGGCGTTTACCTCCAGCGAAGCCAAAGCCGATGAAGCCCGCCGGCTGGGCGCGCATCGCATCGTCAACAGCCGCGATAAAGGATCCTTGAAAGCGGAGGCGGGGCGTTATGATTTTGTCCTGGTCACGGTGAACGTCAGCCTGAACTGGATGGCTTATTTGCAGGCCCTGGCACCCCGCGGTCGCCTGCATTTTGTCGGGGCCGTACTTGAACCCGTCAGCCTGCCGGCGTTTGGCCTGATCGGCGGGCAGAAGACCGTGTCCGGTTCGCCGATGGCGCGACCGGATACCATCGACAAGATGCTCGAATTTTGCGTGCGTCACGGGATCGCGCCCTGGGTTGAGGAATTCCCGATGAGCCAGGTCAACGAGGCGATTGCACATCTGCGGTCCGGCCAGGCGCGCTACCGGGTGGTGCTGAAGGCTGACTGGGCCGCTGCCTAGGCCGAACTGTCGCGCAGCGACGCCCGTAAGTCTTCGGCGAGCAGGTCGATCGTTTCCAGTTCGAGCTGGCCAAAGCTGGCGCGCAGGACCTGCGCCTGGCCGCGCCTCAAGCGGTTGGCATCGGCCCACTGGGCGTCCTGGTCCAGCCGGTGGGCGATGTGATCGGCCAGAGCGATCAGCGCGGCCTCCAGGCCGAGGGTGGACTGATCCGGGAGCGGGCCGTGGTGCTGCTCCACATAGGCACACAAGTTTTCCGGAAGTCCCCAGCAACGCAGCAGGGCCGCCCCCAGGGTGGCGTGATCGTGACCAAAATAGGCGCGCTCCATCTCGAAATCGGGCAGGCCCTGGGCGCGGGCGTCGCTTTGAATATCGGCCATCTGCCGGGGTGCAAAACTGTAGAGGAAGACTTTGCCGACATCGTGCAACAGGGCGGCGGTATACAGGGCCGACAGATTGGGCAGCTTGAGGCGCGCCGCCAGACTGCGCGTGATGTCCGCGGTTCGCGCCGAATGCCGCCACAGCGCCTGGCCCTGTTCACGGCCTAGCCCGCGAAACACGGTCTCGCTGCTCACCAGCAGCGCCAGGTGGGCGAGTTCGTCAAAACCCACAATGACCAATGCATGGGAGATGGAATCGACCTTGCGACGCAGACCGAAGTAGGCGGAATTGACCATGCTCAGGATTCTCGAGCTCAGACTGGGGTCTTGCTCGACGATACGCGCGAGGGCTTCGGCATTGGTGTCCGGAGATTGCGCCAGCTGGTAGGTCTGCAGGGCGACGCTGGGCAGGCTGGGCAGGTGATTGAGTTCGCCAAAATGGGCCAGCAGCTGGCGGCTGTGGTGCGCGCGAGCGGACTCCTCGGCCTGATAGTGCGTAAGAATTCGCAGTTGTTCCTGGCTGCGCGCCGAATCATCAGCCACGACAGGCTTCGTCCCCAGGGGCCAGCTCAATCCCAGGTGGCGGGCCTGGGACGGGCTGAGTCCGTCTTGTGGCGGTGGCCCAAGGGCCACCAGCCGTGCCCAGGCGGTGCCCGCAGCAGCCCGGACGGGAGGAAGGGGGGCCGGATTCGGGGCTGTTCCGGCATGAGGTGTCGCCGCGTCATCGGGGGCGTCCAGGCGCGTCTGCAGCAGATCGAGCAGTTCCTCGAGCTGCTGGCCATCCTCCGGATACAGCACGAAGGTGCCATGAAGGGTGCTCTGGGGATTGGCGCTCAGCTCACGCAGTGCAGCCTGCAAGTCCCGATGGATGGACTGCAACCAGCGGCCCGCACCCTGGGCGGAACTGGCCTCGCGTTCCAGCAGCAACTGGGACGGGTTGAGGGGGTAATAATTCCGGTCCAGGTACTGTCGCGCCAGATGCTGGATCTGCGCCATGCCCGGCGCCGGGAACATCTCGAGCAGGGCAAGCATCCGGGTGGGCGGCGTTTTTTCGCCGGTTTCAAAGCGCAGCCTGAGCGCGTTGGGTATGAACCAGTCGCGGTACCGCCAGGCCGATTCCAGGCTGGCGATACAGCCCGCTTTGGCCAGCCCGAGCTGCTGGGCGCGGAGCTTGTCCCGATCCGGGTTGTGAGTGAGTAGCAGCGGGGGGTGCTTCAGGGCGGTCCGGGTCGCCTGGGCAGGCAAGCGCAACAGCTTGGCAAGCAGGGGGATGAGTTCGCCGAGCTGCACATCGCTGGCGATGCCGCGATAACTCAGGCTGTAGGTCGGTTCGAGTGCGGCGGGGGAGCTGCCATTCACGGTCATTGCAGGGGACTCACATGGATGCCCGCGAATATGCGCGCAAACATGTGAAGGTCAGGTCAAGCCAGCTGGCCAGACCGTGGTCTGAAGCGGCGCGGTGCGCCCGAGGCTGGGCGTAGCCTGCTCAGCCCCCCCGGCAGGCTTTGAGCTGGCGCTGCAAGCGCTCCAGCTCAAGCTGGAATTGCTGTTCCAGTTCCACCTCGGAGCGGGCGTGCAAAGTCCGCTCCATTTCGATCTCGCTTGCCAGGCGTTGCTCATTGGTGCGAATCACCGCCTTGGCTTGCCGCAACGCCTCTTCCAGCGCCCGGACGTCGTCACCGCGAGGCTGCTGCGGCGTTTGTGCTGACGCCGCGGTGGACTTGATCTGGGCGGTATTGGCTTCGGCTGCGCGGACCGCCTCCAGGGCGCGGGCGTATTTGTCCTGCAGCGCCTGATGCCGGGCCTGCTCTTCTTCGAGTGAACGGCGCAAGGTGTCGGCTTGCGAGTTCTGGCGCTGCATCAGATTGAGTTTTTCCCGGCGCAGGGCTTCGACTTCACCGCTGGAGGGCGACTGCTCCAGCGCGGCCAACAATTTCTGGTTGCGCAGCTTCAGTTCCTCGAGCAAGGTGTTTTGCTGCGACTGCGCCTGTTTGAGGGCCGTGTTTTCGGTTTGTAGACTGGCGAACTCGGCCAGCGGCGCGGTCTGGCTCAGATTGGCCTGCAAGACCTGGTTTCTCTGCATGACGTGCGCCAGCTGCGATTTTTGCCGCGCAACGGTGCTCTTCAGCTCGGTCAATTCGGCGTGTTGCTGGGCGCCCGCCTGATTGCTGGTCTGCAGTGCCCGCCGCAGACTCACGAGTTCGGCCTCCGTCGCTTTGCGTTGTGCCTGGAGCTCCTGTTGATAAGCCTCCTCGCTGCGACTCAGCTGCTGCCTGGCCGGGGTTTGCTCCTCCTGCTGGCGCTTGAACTGTTCGTTCAGTTGCTGCTCCAGATCGAGCACCTGCTGGTCCAGACGGCGCAAGGCGGCAGCTTGGGTGGTGACGGTCGTTTTCAGCTGGTTGTTTTCGGCCTGATAGGCGGCTGCGCGCGCCTCCGCCCGATTGATCCGGTCGGCGACGGTGGTATCTGCGGCGAGGGCTGCATCTGGCAAAAACAGCGCTGACAGACCGGCGACAATTGCCGGGGCACAAAAACGAAGGTTCATCACGCTCCCCACTGCGTACAGGATTTCGCTCAATCTACCGTAAGTCGCTGATTTGAGCCAATGAATATCATCTGAAAAGGCAAAATGTGGACGGGAGTGGCGGGCGGCGCAGGCTCAGGGCCGGGCGTAAAGCCCGGCCGTGGGGGGGTAAACGCTGTTCTGCTAGCGTTTGACGCGGTCATGGCCGGTTCGCGACTCGCAGATCAAGGGCCGGAACCAGATTCTCTGGCAGGCGCGTTGCACGGCTTCGGCCTGGGGGGTGTGCGCATTGGCGCGCACAGTTTCAGGCCGCGCTGGCCAGGGCCTGTTTGCGCCCGACCCCCTGACTCAGTGCGGCGAAACGGCGCAGATGGTGGAGCCGATCACCGTACAGATTGCCAAACGCGCTCAGCCGCCGGAAATAATGACCGATATCCAGTTCTTCGGTGACGCCGATGCCACCGTGCAGCTGGACCGCTTGCTGGGCGACGAATTTGCTGGCCTTGTGCAAATAGGCCTTGCAGGCGGAAACGGCTTTTTGCCGTTCGCTGCGGTCCGCATCGCCCAGGCGCAACATCAGCATCAGGATCATCGACTGGCTTTGCTGCACTTCGACGAACATGTCGACCATGCGGTGTTGCAGCACCTGGAAAGCGCCCAGTGGGGTGCCGAACTGCTTGCGGGTCTTGCTGTACTCGACGGTCTTGCCGAGCAAGGCCTGCATGGCGCCATAGGCTTCCGCACAGGTGTAGGCGGTGGCCAGATCGAGCACGTCTTCCAGGGCCGTGTAGGCCTCCTCACCCAGGCGCTGCGCCCTGACCTGGTGCAGGGCCAGTTCGGCGGCCACGCCGCCCCCCAGCACGCTGTAGCTGCTGAGCTCCACACCGTCTGCCTGGGCGTCGACCAGAAACACGCCCAGGCCCTGGGATGCGGTGGGCGCGCCACCGGTGCGCGCCAGGACCAGCAGTTGAGCGGCATTGGGCGCATTCAGCACCATGGATTTGTGCCCATTCAGAATCCAGGCTTCACCCTCGGGGCGGGCGCTACAGGTGCAGAACGCCGGCTGGTAACGGCCTGCCACCTCGACATGGGCCAGGCTGATCTGACGACTGCCGTCGATCAGTCCCGGTAACAGCGCGGCTTTCTGTGCCGGATCACCCAGCCTGGTGATGAGTTGTCCGGCCAGGACGATATTGGCCAGATACGGCGCCACGCACAGGCCCCGGCCCATCTCTTCGGCGAGCAGCAGCAGTTCCGTGGTGCCGAAACCCAGGCCGCCATCGGCCTCGGCAAACGGCAGTCCCTGCCATTGCAGTTCGGCCATCTGCTGCCAGACTTCGGCGCTGTAGCCGGACGGGCTGGCGATGATCTTGCGGTATTGCTCGAACGGATAGCCATCCTGCAAAAAGCGCTTGAAGCTGTCCTGGAGCATCATCTGCTCTTCGGAAAATGAAAAATCCATGATCTGACTCCTTGGCGCGATTACAGGCCCAGGGCGAATTTCGCCAGGACGTTTTTCTGAATTTCGTTGGTGCCGCCGTAAATGCTTGATGCACGGCCGATGTTGTAGGCGGCCGTGGCACCGGCATATTGCGACTCCGCGATAGGCTGAGCTTGCCAGGGCAGGCTGGCGTAGGCGCCCATTTCGACCAGGTATTCCGCCAGAGCCTGCTGCAATTCGGTGCCCTTGATCTTCAGGCCGGAGCTTTCCGCCCCCGGGGCCTTGCCGCTCTGGGCCCGTTCCAGTGCCCGCAGGTTGGTGAACTCCAGAGCCAGCAAATCCACCTCCAGCGCGGCAATGTCCTCGCTGACCCGGCTGTCGTCGCGTAACTGCGGGTCGCCTGCCTTAAGTTCCTTGAGCGTTTCCACCGCAGCCTTGCACATCGGCACCCCGGCGATGCCGGCGCGCTCATGGCCGAGCAGGAATTTCGCGATGGCCCAGCCTTTGCCTTCCTCGCCGACGCGGTTTTCGACCGGAACACGCACATCCTTGAAAAACACTTCATTGAGATGATGGGCGCCGTCAATACTGGGAATGGCGCGGACTTCGATGCCGGGAGTTCGCATATCGATCAGCAGGAAAGAGATGCCTTCCTGTTTGCGACTTTCCTGGCTGGTGCGCACCAGACAGAAAATCCAGTCCGCGATATGGCCGGACGTGGTCCAGATCTTCTGCCCATTGACCACATAGTCGTCGCCGTCACGCTGTGCGCGTGTTTTCAGCGAGGCCAGATCGGAGCCGGAACCGGGTTCGGAGTAGCCCTGGCACCACAGGCGGGTGCCGTTGACGATATGCGGCAGATGTTCGGCTTTCTGTGCCGGCGTGCCAAATTCCATCAACACCGGACCGCACATCTGCAGGCCAAACACGCTGTGACCGGGCGCGTTGGCTCGTGCGCACTCTTCATCCCAGATGTAGCGTTGGGTCGCGCTCCAGCCCGGACCGCCGTATTCCTCTGGCCAGCCTACCGCCAGCCAGCCTCGGCTGGCGAGTTTCTGTTCCCAGGCCATGACCTGTTCACGCGGATAGGTGAGCGCCGGCGGGAAATCCGGCTTATTGGCTTGCAGCCATTCGCGCACTTCCAGTTGAAACGCCTTTTCTTCGGCGCTGAATTCCAGGTTCATCGACCGCACTCCTGAGTGGGGGACCAGCAAAGCATCGATGTTAACGAGCGGTAACATCGGCTGCAAGTCTGGCGCGAATATCCCGCCGGCTCGAGCGCCAGGTCACGCATCAGGGAACTTGATCCGTGGCCAGCCCGGTCATGCGGCGCAAAGCCGCCAGCAGGGCCGCGTGTTGCTTCGCGCTGACGGCCGTGCCGGGCAGTACCGCGGTCGGTTGCGGCTGGCGATCAAACCAGAACAGCCCGCTGTGCTGCGGCAGCAGCGCCCGGCTGCTGGCCAGCCAGCACATCGTGTCGGCACCCATCCGGCTGTCCCGCAGCCGGCCTTGCAGCCGGCGGTTGAATTCCGGCAGCGCCCTGGCGACGCCTGGCGTGGCGGCCCAGCCCGGGTGCATGGAGAAGAAACTCACAGTGGAATTTCTCGCTTCGCCGGCCCAGAACGCGTTGAGCGCGACCAGGGCCCGTTTACACCGGGCATAGGCTTTCGTGCCGTCAAAGGGTTCGGCGCGGTATTCCAGATCATCGGTATGCAGGGCCTGCAAATACTGGCCGCCGCTGGCGACATTGATCACCCGGCCGTGGCGGGTTCGTAGCGCAGGCAGGAGCTGTTCCGTCAGCAGATAGGGGGCCAGCAGATTCAGTGCCAGAGTGCTTTCATGGCCTTCCGGGCTGGTGCTGCGCTGGTCAAACAGCGCACCGGCGTTGTTGATCAGCACATCGATGCGGGGTTCCGCCTCGAGCAGGCCTTGCGCGAGCTTTCGGGTGGCGGCCAGCGAGGCCAGATCGGCCTGATAACAGGGGAAATGGGTGGAGTCACGGCCGCTGAAAGCGGCAATTTCCTGCTGGGCACTGGCCAGCCGGGCGGCGTCGCGGCCAATCAGCAGCAGCCGGGCGCCCAGGCGGGCCAGGGCGCAGGCGCAGGCCAGGCCGAGTCCGCTGGTCGGCCCGGTGATGGCAACGGTCTGAGCATCCATGAACTGGCTCAGGCCCTTGTGGGACATGCGCAGATAGCCTCGCTGGGTGAAATTGCCCATCGCGGGCAGCAGCAGATGGGCGCCCAGACGGGTGAGTGGGCGAGGCTGGGTCGGCGGGGTCGGGTCCTCCAGCGCACGGCGCAGGCCGGCCACCGTGTTGCGGCCGAGTCGGCGCAGCCAGGGCCTCAGGGGCGCATCCAGGCGCCCGATCAGCCCGGCAAGTTCGATCTCAGCCTGATAATCGATGTGGGTGCGGTCCGGGCCCAGGGCGCTCAGGCTGATCAGATCATGCGCACGGAAATTGCGGGCCCGACCGGTCAGTTCCAGTTGTCGGCCCGGGATCAGGCTGACCAGCTCGTAGCGCATGCTTGGGCGGCCCGCCGGGGTTTGCAACTGGAGTTCGAACAGCGTGCCGACGTCCACCGGGCCCGGGCTCGTCTTGCGTGCTCGAAACACCCCCGGATCCCATTGCTCGATGGTGGAGAAATCCAGCAGGTAGCGATAACAATCGGCGCTGGGCCGATCCACGGTAATGGACTCGAACAACAGGGTCATCAGGGCCGACCTTCGGGTCTGGTAACTGGCTGAGCATGCCATGAAAACCGGCTTGGGGCTTGATCTCCTGATTCAGGCTCGACGTGGTCTGGCGACCGCAAGGCCGTCGGCCCAGGCTCAGCGATTACGCCGCGGCGCGAGCAGAGGTGGACAAGTGGCTAGAATGGACCCATTCGCTTTAACCAATGAGAGTAGTGCCATGTTGCATTCCGCTGTTTCGACGGCCGCCCTGATGCTGGTAATCGCGGCTACCAGTGCCTGCAATTGGGGTGGCGGTCGCGGTGACACCGCCGTGGCCGCGCCGCAGGATGTGCAGATGCGGGTGGAGAATCTGCTGCCGCCGGGTCAGTCCGGGCATTTTTCGGCCGAAGGTCAGGCCATGGGCAGCGTGACCGGCAATCCGGCCGACTTCGGACCGCACATCGATGATCAACGCCTGCAATACTGGTCTTCGCAGTTCAAACCCGGGGGCTTCCAGAATATCCAGGGCCGCGAGCCGGATTTAGAACCCAAGCCCGGGGTGTCGATCTATCTGGACGAGTATGGCGTACCGGCGGTGTATGCCGACACCGTGACCGATCTGTGGTTCGGTGCCGGCTACATCATGGCGGTTCAGCGGTTGTTTCTGATGGATGGGGTGCGGCGCCAGGCGCGTGGCACTCTGGCGGAACTGACCGGACCAGGGACGGTAGCGCAGGATGCGCAGACCCGAATCCTGACCTATACCGACGCGGAATATTCCGCGATGTTCGCCAGTCTGTCCGATACCGCTCAGCAGGCGACGCAGGGTTATGTCGCCGGCGCCAATCAGCGTATCGACGAAGTGTTGCTTGACCCCAGCGCGTTGCCGCTGGAATACGTGGTACTGAGCAGCCAGCCGCAACATTTGACGGTCAATGATGTGCTGGCCTCAGGTGTGTTGATGACGCGTTTCGTCGCCGCCGAAGGCGGTAACGAAATGGAAAATGTAATCGCCTTGAAAGCCCTGCAGGAACAGCACGGGGCCAGCCGCGGTCGAGACCTGTTTCAGGATCTGTTCTGGGTGGATGACAAGAAGGCCGCGGTGACCATACCTGCTGCCGCCGCCAGCTTTGCCAACATCACCACTCCCCTGGCCGACCGCGAAGCGGTGTTTCAGGCGCAGGCGGATTTCGCGCAAACCCTGCCGGATGAGCTGCTGACCGGTCCGGGTACCGGCCATCTGGCCGAACCGGCAGGCCTGCCTCTGGCCAAACGCCTGCCCGATCCGGCGGCACAGGCGGCGCGGTATTTTCGCGAATTTCTGGGCAATCTGCATGGGGGGTCGTACATGGTGATTGTCGGAGGGGCAAAGTCCGCCAACGGGCTGCCGCTGCTGTTCAACGGACCGCAGCTGGGCTATTCCTACCCGAGTCTGCTGGCCGAAATCGAAGTGCATGGCGCCGGCTTTCACGCCCGCGGCGCCACGGTTCCGGGCCTGCCCGTGGTCGGTATCGGTTACGGCGAGCGGATCGCCTGGGGTCTGACCACGGGCTACTCCAAAACGATTGACAGTTTCATTGCAGATACCTCGGTGGGTGAGGGACCCAATCAGTACCTCTACCAGGGCGAGGTCCGCGACATGGAATGTCGAACCGAAACCGTGGCCTATCGTGAGGCGCCCCAGGGGGTGCCGACCGGGCCGGCCAGCTTCGCCGAACCGGTGGAGGTCTGTCGCACCGTGCATGGGCCAGTGGTGGCGCGCAGTGAGGACGGTCGCTGGGCGCGTACGGTGCAGTACGCGATGTGGCAACGCGAGGTGGAGACGATCGAAGGGGTGATCGACTGGCAACGGGCCAGCAACCTGGCGGAGTTTCACGCGGCGATGGAAAAAGTCACCTGGAACGAAAACACCATGTATGTCGATGCCGATGGCAATACCGCGTTCTATCATCCGGGATTGCACCCGCGGCGCAGCCCGGCGACCGATTTGCGCCTGCCCAATCGCGGCACCGGCGAGCAGGACCATCAGGGCATGCTGCGCTTTGACCAGACTCCGCAACTGGTCAATCCGGCGCAAGGCTATCTGGCCAACTGGAATAACAAACCGGCGACGGGTTGGGGCGATGGCGTGGGCGGCAACGCGATTACCCGGACGGCGGCGCCGATTCAGCGGGTGAAAAACTGGCAGCGCCTGCTGGCCGCCAGGGACCAGATCAGTTTCACCGATCTGATCGAAATGGACCGACAGGCGGGACGTCAGGATGTGCGGGCCCATGCCTGGCTACCCCTGATTTCAGCCGCACTGACTTCGGGAAGACTGGCGGCGCCCGAGGCCGC
This sequence comes from Oceanococcus sp., assembly GCA_041624435.1. Taxonomy (GTDB): domain Bacteria; phylum Pseudomonadota; class Gammaproteobacteria; order Nevskiales; family Oceanococcaceae; genus Oceanococcus. Next base: position 16,353 of record JBFJVB010000025.1, read on the forward strand.
CCTGGCCGAATGGCTGGTCAACTGGGATGAGCTGCATTACAACCCGGCGATTGATATCCAGGATGAAGCCGCACTCGATCGGCCGGCCGAAACCATTTTCCACGCCTTTGTTGAAGTCATGCGGGAACAGATGTTTGCCGCGCTACTGCCAGCCGAGCTGTTCGCTCGCCTGAGTGCGGTCGGCAATCATGAATACGACGCCTCACCGCTGGACAATCTGGTGCTCAAAGTGCTGGATCCCGAGCTCTCCAGCATTCCCCTGCGACTGGACTATAGCCAGGGGCGCGATGTGCCAGCCTGGGTGCAACTCGGTCTGGCCGAGACGCGGCAGCGCCTGGAAGCGCAGTACGGCTCCAGTGATCCCGCCCAGTTTCGCCGGATTCACCACCGTGATGAAGTCTGTTCGCTGACCGGGGGAATTGTCGGGCCGTGCATCACGATGCCGCATCAGGATCGGGGCAGCTGGAACGAGATCATCGGTTTTGAGCGTCGCTAGATGAGGCAGGCGCCGGGCTTGCGCGCCCTGGCGCTGGCAGCCCTGCTGTCGGGCTGTGCGCTGAACTCGGCCCTGCCGGTCGCAGAACACAGCGGAATTGAGGGTTGCCTGGAGCTGTTTGCGGCGGCGGACCGGGCCGTGCGTGATGCCGGCGTTCGAGATGCCGGCGCTGCCTTGATTCCGGGCGTGCCGTTCCTGCGGAGCAATCGCTTTCTGGCATCTTTTGCGGCGACACTGGAGCCGGCGCAGCAGGCCCCCTGGCTGGCGCAGCTGCGGGAGCTGGACCGGCAAGCCCGGCGATTTGAGCTGGCCAATCTGCATCGGCCCGAGTGGGGGCTGGCGCAGCGGGCGCAATTGGAGAACTGTGGTGATCGCCTGGCGGCGACACTGGCCGGGGATGCGCGGCGGATGCGCCGGCTGCGGAGCTTGGTCCGGGTGCCGGACGACTATTCGTTGTGGGCGCGCATCCTGGGTCTGTATCCATTGGCCGTGCCGTTTTTGCATCAGGGGATTGCGGGATTTCAGCAAACGGTTCGCGAGGATTTTGCCGCCAATTTGGACGCGCTGCGCAGCGACGGTGAGCTGCGCTTATGGGCTCTGGAGGACCGCGCTGAGCTGAGTTTCAGTGCAGCCGCAGCGTGGGTCGCCGAGGCACCCCGCGATGCCCTGGGCATGCCCCAGATTGGCGCCGCCCAGCGAGCCCAGCTACTCCGGGTTTACGCGCCGGCCTTTCTGATCGAAACGCGGGGTGATTACGATCAGCCGGGTCAGCCACTGCCCCCGGGTCAACAGCCGGGCGAGCGCCGCCAAGCGGGCTTTGACGCCAGCCAGGCACCCTTGCACATGGCCTGGACCTGGACCCGGTTTCGTGGCGAGGTGCTGCCGCAGCTGGTCTATACGGTGTGGTTTTCGCAGCGCCCCGCAAGCGGCCTGCTGGATCCCTATGCCGGCCGCCTGGATGGCCTGATCTGGCGGGTCACGCTGGATGCGCAAGGCTTTCCATTGCTGTATGACACGGTTCATGCCTGTGGCTGCTATCACTATGTATTTCCGGCCCAGCAACTGCCGGTGCCCAGCCGGGCCGGATTCTGGCAGGAAACCCCCTTGCTGCCACAGGGACAGACTCCCTGGTGGCAGGTCGCAGTGTATCTGCGCTCGGCCGATCATCAAGTCGCCCGGGTTCTGCCACGGGCTCTGGCGGAGCAGCGCAGCGCGGGACCAGCCCAGGCCTTGCAGGCGGCCGAGTATGCTCAGTTACGCGCCTGGCCGAGCGCGGCCACCGGCCGGACGCGGAGCCTGTTTGGCGAAGACGGTCTGGTCGCCGGCACCGAGCGGCTGGAACGGTTCTGGCTCTGGCCCAGCGGGGTGCGCAGTCCAGGGGCGATGCGGCAATGGGGGCGGCATGCGACGGCTTTCGTAGGGCGTACGCATTTTGACGATCCCGGCTTGCTCGAGCGCTGGTTCGGTGACGGTCAGCAGTAGCTTCCGCAGGCCTTATGGCAGTTCGCGTGGGAGCTCGATTTCAAACCGGGTGCCGTGGCCTGATTCACTGGAAACGCGTATCCGGCCCTGCAACTGGTTCTTGACCAGGTTATGCACCAGATGCAGCCCCAGGCCAGGCGTTTGCGAAGGGCGTCCAGATGCCTGAGGCGTCCATTGCCGGTGATGGTCAGCGCCGCGCCGGGTGGGCCTGGAGAGTGCAGGAGAGGGCTCACGTCATTCGAGACTGTCGGCGTCCGGCCACGGGTCTGGCTGGCAGCTCAGAATGGGGATGAGTCGGTGCCGAAGGCGGGGAACTGTGCGCATCGGCAGCTCAGCCGCCTGGCGTCGGTGGGATCAAGCCGATTTGATGACTTTTTCCAGGGGCGCTGGTGCGGGAAAGCCGTCAAGGCGCGCGGCCAGGTAGACCTGCATGACGTAGACCGCTTCCTCCGCATACGCTGCGGTGATCTCGGCGTGCAGGGACTGGGACAGGCGCATGCAGGCCAGTCCCAGTTCGACGGCTACAACCGGGACCCGGGGTGGGCCTGAGGGGATGGCATAGCCCCGGGATCTCAGCAGTTGACCGCCGAGCTCGCCCAGGTGTGCGATGGTGGACTCCTGCACCCGGAAATTGCGGTCGGTTACTGCGCCGCCCAGGATCAGCAGCCGTCCAATGGGATGCTCATTATGGAACCGCACCGCCCGCAACACGATCGCACGCAGCAGATCCTGTACCGGCGCCTGGCGTGCTTGCGCCGCGGTTTCCAGCAAGGCATCTTCCAGTTGCAGGATGTAGCGACGGGTCAGTTCGTTCAGGACTGCGTGCGGTGTCGGAAACAAGGCGTAGATGGTGCGTCGGTTGTAGTTCAGGCGCTGGGCGATCACGGGAATCGAAAAACCCTGCAAGCCGACTTCGCCGAGCAGGGCTTCGGCTTCCTCCAGGATGCGTTCAAAACGTTTGCGCGAGCGCGCCTGCTGTGGCTGCCTGGCAATGGCAAGCGCGCTGATCGGGGTTGCGGACATACCCTGAAGCCTAGCAAGCGACGGAACCCGGCGTAAGCGCCTATGCCGCGTAATGGCAAGCCCTGCGCGCTGCGAGGGCCGGGCGACGGTAGTAGCATGATGACGATGAACAAGAGCGTGGTGCGATGCGGCGACTGATTAATTTGAGCGCGATGGTTTTGCTAATGGCCTGCGATGGCGGGCAGTACGCAGGTGAAGTCGGTGGGGCAGGGGCGGGCGCCACAGCCCCCGAAGGCGACAGCCACTTTGCGCAAAAAGTGCAGCCGCGCCTGGAGTTCTGTCGGACCTGCCATGTGCCCGACGGGGTCGCCGACGTGCCGGGCGGTCGGGATTTCGCGCTCAGTCCGGATGCCGATGAGGATTACCTTCGCTTGCAGGCGTCCTGGCAGCGGCTGGGAGGGAATAATCCGGTTTCGCGGATTCTGCGGATGGCCTCCGGCCAGGAAACGCCGCACAGCGGAGGTGAGCCCTGGCCTCCCCACAGCGAAGCCTACGCCGATGTCGAGCAGTTGCTGGACTGCTTCGAGCGCGGTCAGGACTGTGAACATGCGCCCTCCGCGCCGCGCGAGTTCACGGCGCAATCCGCCCGCCTGCTGGAGAGCAAACGCGGCGGTCACGACTGGTTTGCCTATTGCGCTGACCGGCCGGACAACGCGGCGCTGCCGGTGGATCCGCGCAGCCTGGTTCAGCCCGGCGTCAACGCGGGGCGGGCCGTGCTGTTCAATGTCTGGTGGAAAGATTGCCACATTGACCCCGAGCGGGTGGGGGAGCAGGCCCATCCCGGCACCTGCGGCGAGTTACGCCAGCGTTGGGCGCGTGGCCAGGCGTTGCTGCGCGGGGATGGACAGCCGGGCTCGGGCAGCCTGTTTGCCGGCCACGAAACCGGTGGCTATGCGGCAATTTCTGCGGATGTGTACAACCGTTTGTGGCAAAGCTGGGGGTTGCCGGGGCGACCGGATAATTTCGATGAACTGGTCATGCAGCGCTTCGGTTTTGCCCGGGGCAGCGCCGCCAATCCCTATCCCCTGCCGGGTGAAGATCCGAATCAGACCGCGGGTGGTTCCGGCCAGTTGCCGACCGCGTTCACCCAGTTACGCCACGCCGATGGTTCCTGGAGTGGCAATATCGGCATCACCTGCCACGGCTGTCACAGCTCGGTGGTGGGTCTGCCGCAGGAAGGGCCCGGGCTGGGCGTTGCCCTGCTGGGAGCCGGCAGCAGTCCGCATGACATGGGCCTGATGGCACGGGATCTGGGCGCGGCAGGGCATCCCCTGTTCGGCTCGGCTGCGTTCACCGGTCTGTTTGGCAAGACCCGCGGCACCGGCAACCCGATCAATGTACAGGCGATCATCCTGATGACCGGCGACATCCGGATCAGCCCGGATACCGCGGGATTTTTCAGCGCACCATCGGCCGGCTCGGAAGACGCGCCCGCGTGGTGGAACACCGGCCATCGGCCGGTCAAGTTTTTTGACGGATTCCTGTCCATGGACGCCGATCGCGCGGATCTGGGGCTGTTCCTGCCGTTCCTGGATCGGCAACCCCGACCTTCGGGCCAGGCTGCCGCGCAAGCCTGGGTGAGAGAGCACGCCCAGGATGCGGCGCTGTGGGTGAGTTCGCTGCGTTCTCCGGAATATCCCCTGCCGGTAGATGAGGCGCTGGCCAGCCAGGGCGCGATCCTGTTCCACAATCTCGATCTGTGGGCGCCCGGGCGAGCCAATGAGGTGCCACGGCCGACGGGCGGCAACGGCTCCTGCGCCAGCTGTCACGGCGTGCATTCCGCGCACTACGCAAGCGATCCGGCCTTTCTGGAGACGCCGGAACTGGAAGGCATGGCGGCGTACCTGGTGCCGCTGGCGATCATCGGCACGGATCCGGCGCGGGCGGTATCAAATTCCGATGCGGCCAGCGAATACGGCCGAGGCAATTTTTACGCCTACCCTGAAACCGATGGACTGGCGCCCGAATACGATTGCGGCCCCCAGACGCGGGTCGGCCTGCGTGGCGATCGGCAGCGCGGCTACCTGGCGCCGCCCTTGTATGGCGTTTGGGCCACGGCTCCCTATTTCCATAATGGCTCGGTGCCGAATGTGTGGGAGGTGCTTGAGCCTGCAGCGCGCCCCGCGGTCTGGCGGCGGCTGTCCGCTCCGGCGCGGCCGGATCAGGCCGGTCAGGTGGTGATGGGCTACGATTCGAGTCTGGCTCGGGCCTATGATCAGGAAAAACTGGGCTGGCGTTACGAAATCCTGACCTGCGGTGACCAGAGTGTTCCACTGCTGGACTGCAATCCCGGCACGCCTGACCAGGACCCCTTGTTGCCCGAGCTGCTGTCGCAGTTGTATCTGAGCGTCGGCCTGAGCTGGAATGCGCAGCAGCCGCCGATCAGTCATGCTCAGGCCGAGGCGCGCAAGGTTTACAACACCCATGAATACAGCCAGAGCAATACGGGACACGCTTTTACTGCTGGACTGTCCGTCGGCGAAAGACGGGCTCTGATCGAGTACCTGAAAACACTCTGAACGGCGGCGCGCAAGCCCGGGTCTTCAGGGCGTGGAAGCTGGCGCGATCGCGCAACTGCAAAATCCATCCAGAACGGGTAAATTGGCCCTCTCGTACACGGAGGTGAATTGAACCATGCGCATTCCATCCTTGGCCGGACTGATCTGGCCGCTCATCCTTGGCCTGGGGCTGGTTGCTTGCGGTGGCTCCGACAAGTCCGGCGCTGCGGGCCCGGCGGTGCAGGTCAAGCCAGCCCAGGTCGCGGTCGCACCCGAGGTGCTGGAAATCTATAACCGCAGCTGCATCAGCTGTCACAGCAGCGGCGCCGGCGGAGCCCCCCGCACCGGCGATCTGGCCGATTGGGAGCCGCGGGTGGCGCTGGGGATGGAACTGCTGCTGGAGCACACTTTTGCCGGATTCAAAGGCATGCCACCGATGGGCATGTGCATGGATTGCAACGAAGAGCAGTTCGTCGCTCTGATCGAATACATGGCCGGTCAACCGCTGCAATAAGCACACAAGAGGGGGAGCGCATGAACCGCAGGGAGCTGATTCAGCAACTGGCCGCACTGGGTGTACTGAGCACGGGAGTGCTGCCTGCCAATGCCAGGGCGGCGCGGATTATTCCCTGGCGCAATTGGTCCGGCGCGCAGGTGTGTCTGCCGGATCAGCGTCTGGCGCCGGCCGATGAGGCGGAGCTGGCCGAGCTGATCCGCAGCAACCGGGGCGGCTTGCGGCCGGTGGGTTCTGGCCATTCCTTCAGTCCGGTGGTGCCCACCGATGGCACGATCGTGTCGCTCAGCCGCCTGAGCGGCATGATCGGACATGATCCTTCGAGCCTGCAGGCGGAGTATTGGGCCGGAACGCCGATGTCACTGATGGGGCCGGAGCTGCAAGCCGTAGGCCAGGCCCTGCCCAATATGGCGGATATCGACTATCAGACTCTGGCCGGTGCCCTGGCCACTTCGACGCACGGTACCGGGGTGAATTTTCGGTCTTATTCCTCGCAGATCGTCGGTTTGCGTCTGCTTACCGCCCAGGGTGAGGTGCTTGATTGCAGCGCGACCGAGCATCCTCAGGTGTTCCAGGCGGCGAAGGTGTCGCTGGGCGCCCTGGGAGTGATTACCCGGGTTCGCTTGCAGAACCGTTCGGCCTTCCGCCTCAAGGAACGCATGTGGGTGGCCAAGACCGAAGAGTTACTCGAACAGATGCCCACGCTGGTCGCGGAAAATGATCATTGGGAAATGCAGGTGATCACCAATTCCGATTATGCGGCGGCGATTGCCCTGAATGAAACCGACGAGCCCCGCACGCCGGGCCTGGAAGACAGCCCGGAAGGCGGCAATGAATATGTCGCCTGGATTCAGAAAGCGGACAAGTACGGCAGCGATTTTCCCGCGGCCCGGCGCGCCTTGTTGAATCTGGTGGCCAAGACCGCCGGTTTCGAGGAGCGGGTTGGCCATTCCTACGAAATCTTTGCCAATGTGCGCGATGTGCGGTTCAACGAAATGGAATACTCGGTGCCGGCGCAAGACGGTCCCGCCTGCTTGCGCGAGATCCTCAGGGCCATCGACGAGCGCAAACTGCCGACCTGGTTCCCCATCGAATACCGGTATGTCAAAGCCGATGACATTCCGATCAGCATGTTTGAAGGCCGCGACAGCTGTGCCATTTCCATCCATCAGCACTACACCATGGATTACCACGAGTATTTCGCGGCGATCGAAAAGATCTTCTGGAAGTACCAGGGCCGGCCCCATTGGGGCAAGTTGCATCGCCTCAATGCCCGTCACCTGGCGGCCTTGTACCCGCGCTGGCAGGAGTTCACCACGGTGCGCGAGGCGCTCGATCCGCAGGGCAAGTTCCTCAACGCGCATCTGCGCAGCATTTTCGGCGTGGGCGCTTAATTGAAACGTCGGCATTTTCTGCTCGGCGGCGCCGCTGCTGCGGTGGGTGTTGGCGCGGTATTGAGACCGGCGGACCACGGCGGTCCCTACGGTGATTATTTCGCGCAGCTCAATGTCGAGCTGAAGCGCAACGGGCCCATGCGACCTGCTCTGATCATCGATCTGGATCGCCTGGATCACAACATCGATCAGGTCCTTCAGTCGATTCAACGCGTACCCAAGCGTCACTACCGGATCGTGGAAAAATCCCTGCCGTCCTTCGATCTGCTCGATTATGTCGCCAGACGCAGCGGCTCGCAGCGTTTCATGTCGTTCCACCAGCCTTTCCTGAACATTGATGCGCAGCGCTGGCCCGACTCCGACATCCTGCTGGGCAAGCCTTTGCCGGTGCGTTCGGCGCAGCGTTTCTATCAACAGCACCGTGGCACGTTTGACCCGGCCCGGCAGCTGCAATGGCTGGTCGATACGCCGGCGCGGGTGCAGCAGTACCTGGAACTGGCCCAGGGGCAGAATCTGGCGCTGCGGCTGAACATCGAAATCGACGTGGGCCTGCATCGAGGCGGGGTCAGCGACAGCGCAGAACTGGCCGTCATGTTGCAGCAGATTGCGGATCATCCGCAGCACCTGAGTTTCGCCGGCTTCATGGGCTACGATCCGCATATTGTGGCGGTGCCCAGGGTGCTGGGATCACGCGGTGAGCTGTTTGCCCGCGCGATGGCGCGCTACGAGGCCATGGCGGAGGTGGTGCGACAGACCCGGCCGCACTGGTGGAATGAATCGCTGACCCTGAATGCGGCCGGCAGTCCGACCTTCCGGCTGCACGAGCATGAATCCCTGTCCAACGATATTTCGGTCGGAACCGGGCTGCTCAAACCCAGCCATTACGACCTGGCCGAGCTGGCCGCGCATCAGCCGGCGGTGTTCATCGCCACGCCGGTGCTGAAATCCACCGGGCCGGTGAATCTGCCGGGTCTGGACGATTATTCACGGCTGCTGTCCTGGTGGGATGTGAATCAGCGGGAAACATTCTTCATCTACGGGGGCGGCTGGCAGGCCGATTACACCTCGCCGCCAGGGCTGCAATTCAATGCCCTGTACGGCCACAGCGCCAATCAGGAAATCGTCAACGCCTCAGCGGCGGTGGGCTTGCAGGTCGATGATCAGGTTTTCCTGCGACCGCATATCACCGAGGCGGTGTTGCTGCAGTTTGGTGATCTGATCGCGGTACGCCAGGGCAAGATCGTCGACTATTGGCCGGTGTTTACTCCGCAGGCCTGACGGGCCCAGGGCGGTCCCGCATCGGGCGGGGTGGTCTTGAGCCAGGCGAACCGGCCGAGAGCATGGCCCGCGCGACCGGCCAGACTGGACACAAGAGTGGACAAGTGCGGTCCGGTACGCGCAGGGCCGGGCCTCAGGAGGAGAGTGACATGCAGCATTCACCGGGTTTTCTCGCCTTGGTCGAAGCGGCGAAACGGCGCATTCTGCAGATTGATGCGGCGGCAATGGTGGCGCTGTTGCGCAGCGACCCCCAGGCCGTGCTGATCGACGTTCGCGAAGATCACGAATGGCGGGCGGGCCATGTGCAAGGCGCCGTGCATCTGGGCCGGGGTATTCTGGAACGGGACATCGAGTCCCGCTATCCGCAGCTGGACACGCCGCTGTATCTCTACTGCGGGGGTGGTTTTCGTTCCGCCCTGGCAGCGGATAATTTGCGCCAGATGGGCTACTCCCAGGTCTACTCAGTGGATGGCGGCTGGCGGGAATTGCAGCAACTGCTCCCGGTGGAAGCAGAGCCTTAGAGGCGAAATCTGGCGCTGGGTCGCGGCTCCAGCCGCTCCTGCAAAGGTCCCAGCGAGCTTGGCTTAAGCGAAGCCAGGCGCCCCATCCAGCGGCGCATAGGCCCGGATGAATTCGGCCGGCAGGCGTTTGGGCCGCCCCGTTTGCAGGTCCACGCAAATCCAGTAGGTGACGGCCCGCACCAGGGTGGCGCGGTCAGCGGGCCGGATGATCTGGTAATGCCGCCGCAGGCGCAATCGGCCGTCGTGGCCGGTACACCAGGTGCCGACGCTCAACTCATCGTCCGCGCGGGCGGGTTTCAGATAATCGATTTCATGCCGGTGGGCGACCACCACCGTGCCGAGCTGTCGATACAGACTCCAGCCGGCATCCAGCGCCTCCGCATGTGCCCAGGCTGCTTGCTCCAGATATTCCAGGTATTTGGCATTGTTGACATGGTTCAGCCGATCAATCGCCGATTGATCGACCCGCAGCCCATGGATAAAGGGCTGCGGGTAATCCCAGTTCAACTGATTGTTCATCGCTGTTCTCCTGCGGGCAATGTGACCGTGCGCCGTGGATACGTCGACATCCGCTGACGGTATGATGGTCAAGCGCTGAGGCTTCGCCCATTATTCGCGCTCAATATCAAGCAGGTGCGATGGTGTCACAGAACAACAAAGCGTTGGCCGTCTTTATGGACAAGGTGGAACGGCGGCAGGCCTGTATCGGCATTATTGGTCTGGGCTACGTTGGCTTGCCGCTGGCCTTGCGCTGCGTGGAAGCCGGGTTCCAGGTGCTGGGTCTGGATAACGATCCGCACAAGGTCGCCGCCCTGGCCGCAGGACGCAGCTACATCAACCACATTTCGGGCCAGGCCATTACCAGGGCAATGGCTTCGGGCCTGCGCGTCAGCACTGATATCGCACGGGCCGCAGAGGCGGACGCGCTGTTGATCTGCGTGCCTACCCCGCTGACCCCATCGCGGGAACCGGATCTGAGTTTTGTGATTCAGACCATGGAAAATCTGCAAGCTCACCTTCGCCCAGGTCAACTCCTGTCTCTGGAAAGCACGACCTATCCTGGAACAACCGAAGAGGAATTGAGACCGCGCATCACGGCGCGCAATTTACAGGTCGGTGAAGATGTTTTTCTGGTGTATTCGCCTGAGCGGGAAGACCCCGGTAATGCCCAGTTCCAGACTCGCAATATTCCCAAGCTGATTGGTGGCAGCACGGAAAACTGTTTGCAGGCCGGTCTGGCGCTGTATGGACAAATTGTCGAGCAGACGGTGCCGATGAGTTCGACCCGCGCTGCCGAAATGACCAAGTTGATGGAAAACATTCACCGGGCGGTGAATATTGGTCTGGTCAATGAAATGAAAATGGCCTGCGACAAGATGGGCCTGGACATCTATGAGGTCATCCGCGCTGCGGCCACGAAACCCTTTGGCTTTGTACCGTATTATCCCGGGCCCGGCCTGGGCGGCCACTGCATTCCGATTGATCCGTTCTATCTGACCTGGAAAGCGCGGGCTTACGGAATCAATACCCGCTTCATTGAACTGGCGGGTGAAATCAACTCCATGATGCCAGCCTGGGTCATGCACAAGATCAGCGCCGCGCTCAACGCCCAGGGCAAACCGGTGCGCGGCAGCCGCATTCTGGTGCTGGGTATCGCGTACAAGAAGAACATCGATGATTTGCGCCATTCCCCGGCCGTGGAAATACTCGAGCTGTTGCGCGAGCAGGGCGCGGACTATGCGTACAGTGATCCCTATGTGCCGATTTTCCCCAGGCTGCGTGAGCACCACTTCGAACTCAGTCATGTCGAGCTGAATCCGCTGAATCTCGGCGCCTGCGACTGTGTGGTCATCGCCACGGATCACGATGACTTCGACTATGCCATGATCCAGCAACATGCCGCGCTGATCGTCGATACTCGAGGCCGATATCCTGCGCCACTGCCCCATGTGGTCAAGGCTTAAGAGGGGTACAAGTCCCAGCCGATGGCTTACTATGGATTCGGCGATTTCGGCGTTTGTTGGCGTGTCAGGCGCGAGCCGGCGTGGGCCGGTTCTGTCGCCGTTTGATGGCGTCTTGGCAGGGCGGAAAGTCTAGGAGGAAGCGTATGTCGGGGATCAGGAAGTGGTTGATTTGTGCCGGTTTCATCCCGGTGCTCATGGCTTGTGCGGAAACACCAGATGCACCGCGGCAATTAACGGTTTTCGCGGATGTCAAAGAGGCGGTGGAGCCGAAGCCTGCGGCCGGTGAGGCTTGCAACGGGATTTACGGCAATCCGCCCTCAGTCACCGCGTCCTCCCCGCAGGGCATGCTGGCTTCGCTGTATCCGGTTGAGTTGAGCTGTCCGCTCGGCGGGGGCGAATACCTGACTTGGAAAGATTCGATGGGGACCCCGCGCGAGGCCTGTCTGCGAATTCCGCCGCAGGCATCGTCCGCTGCGCCATTGCCATTGCTGGTGTTCCTGCACGGATCGCTGTTTCCCGGCGACCCGCAGACCGTGCTGACCGGTTTTGACAGGGATTTTCTGAGCGCCGATTTGAGTGCTGATCCCGCTCGGCCAGGGTTTATCCTGCTGATGGTGGAGGGCCGGGACAAGCGACATCACTATCCCTATCCGGATGATCATGCCTGGGGCTATGACAACTGGTATCGGAATTTCGATCGCAGCGATCCGGACATGAACGTCGATGCCGCCACCATTGATCATTTCATTGACCAGGTGCTCAAGCGCGGCATCGTGGATGACAACCGCCTGTATCTGACCGGCTGGTCCAATGGCGCGGCCATGGCCATGCTGTATGCCTTGAATACGCCGGGTATCGCCGCCACGGCCGTGTACTCGAATCCGGATCCATTTACCGATGTCGAAGATCCCTGTGCCCAAGAGCCCTTCGGGAATAATTTGCGTCCGATCATGACCATTCATAACGATTGCGACATCATCGGGATCTGCATGACCGGAGCGGAAGCATTGCGTGACAAGATGCGCGCGGTCATGCCGCAGGTGGAGTATCAGTCTCTGATCCTGGATGGCCTGGGTAATGCAGTTGACGCCTGCGACGCCAGCTGCGGTTATGACAGCAGCGATCCTCTGAGCATGGTGACCATCGGTGCGGTGCGTCATCTGATCTGGCCGCGCAGCCGCAATGCGGACCTTTACCGGTTCTTGCGGGATCGACCCTGGTCGGACCAGGTGCCAGCCGCGCGCTGATTGCGGCTCAGGTCCTGTACCTGCCTTGATCCGGGCGGCCGGCCCCAGGGCCGGCTGATCGCCTGGTCGGTCATTTGGCAATTTCCGAGTCCGGGAGGATCATAGCGCCAGGCGAACCCGCGGTGGCGGGTCCCAAACCATCCGTACACCAGCACAACGGAACAACACGATGGACGCAGTTCGAAACCTACCCAGGATCGTCAGTGGCGATGATTACATCCATAGCCTGCGCGATCGCAGTCTTTGCGTGTATCTGTTCGGCGAGCAGATCGCCGAGATCGTCGACCATCCGATGATTCGTCCCTCGATCAATGCGGTTGCCAAAACCTATGATCTGGCCCTGAGTCATCCGGAGCTGGCCTCGGTGATTTCGCCCTTCACCGGAGAACGGGTCAGCCGCTTCCTGCATGTGTGTACCAATGCGCAGGATCTGGTGGAGCAGAACAAGATGCAGCGGCGTCTGGGGCAGTTGACCGGCACCTGCTTCCAGCGCTGTGTTGGCATGGATGCCTTCAACGCCCTGTACTCGGTGAGCTTCGAGGTCGATGCCGCTCATGGCACGAACTACCATGAGCGGCTGAAAGCCTTTCTGGGGTTGATGCATGGCGCCAACACCGTCGTCGGGGGCGCGATGACCGACGTCAAGGGTGATCGCAGTCTGGCGCCGCATGCGCAGGCCGATCCGGATCTGTTCGTGCACGTCAGCCGCCGCGACGCGGATGGGGTCTATATCACCGGCGCCAAGGCCCATCAGACCGGCTGCCTGAATTCGCACTACATGGTGGTGATGCCGACCATGCGACTGGGGCCGGAAGACCGGGATTACGCCATTGTCGGTGCGGTGCCGGTCGATGCGTCCGGCATCACCTATGTGTATGGGCGCCAGTCCTGCGACACCCGCAGCATGGAGGGCGGCAGTCTGGATGTCGGCAATGCCCAGTACAGTGGCCAGGAAGCCATGGTGATCTTTGACGAGGTCTTCATTCCCAACGAGTGGATCTTCATGGACGGCGAAACCGAGTTCGCCGCACTGCTGGTCGAGCGTTTCACCACCTATCACCGGCGCAGTTACGTGTGCAAGTCCGGGGTCGGCGATGTGCTCATCGGTGCGGCGGCGCAGATCGCGGATTACAACGGCCTCGAGAAGGTCTCGCATATCAAGGACAAACTGGTCGAGATGACCCACCTGAACGAGACCATCTACGCCACCGGGATTGCCTCCAGCCATCAGGGCAAGCCGACCGCATCGGGTGCCTACATCTGCGATGACATGCTGGCCAATGTATGCAAACACCATGTGACCAAACTCCCCTACGAAATCGGCCGACTGTCGCAGGACCTGGCCGGCGGACTGGTGGTGACCATGCCGTCCGAGCAGGATCTGGATCATGCCGAGATCGGCGGCTTGCTGCGCAAGTACCTGCAGGGCAGGGCCGGCATCTCGACGGAAGACCGTTTGCGGGTGTTGCGCCTGATCGAAAACATGACCCTGGGGCGCAATGCGGTGGGTTACCTCACCGAGTCCATGCATGGCGCCGGTTCACCGCAGGCGCAGCGCATCCAGATTGCCCGGACCATGCAACTGGAATACAAGAAACGCCTGGCACGGGTCCTGGCGGGCATCGAGGTGGACGACCCGGATGCGGTGGCCGAAGAGCTGTCCGGTTATTTCGCCGAAGTGTTTCGCCTGGCCAGGCCCTCCGACTGAATCCGGGTCGGGCTTGATCTGGGGGTAGGAGCGGCTTCAGCCGCGAAGCTGCGTTGGGTGGGATGCGGGC